>NZ_VIWT01000002.1:0-300000 GCF_007829815.1 Kitasatospora viridis
GGTCATCGTCGTCGACCAGGCCGAGGAACTGTTCACGATGGGCGCCGACGAGCAGGAGCGGCGGCGCTTCGTGACGGCGCTCGAAGCGCTCGGCCGGCCGGGCGCCGACGGGCCGGCGGCGCTGGTCGTCTTCGGCGTGCGCGCGGACTTCTACCCGCAGTGCGCGCGGTACGCGTTGCTGCACGAGGCGCTGGAGCAGCGTCAGGTCCTGGTCGAGGCGATGTCGCGGGAGGAGGTGCGCCAGGCTGTCCTGTTCCCGGCCCGGTCGGTCCGGCTGGACCTCGAACCGGGCCTGGTGGAGCTGCTGTTGAGCGACCTCGGCGGGCCGGGCGCGGTGGGAGCGGCGGGCGGGCCGGACGGCTCCGAGGACGCCGAGGACGCCGAGCAGCCCGGCCGTCCTACCGCGTACGGCTACGAGCCGGGTCGCCTCCCCCTGCTCGCCCACGCGCTCGAAGCCGTCTGGCAGGCCAGGGCCGGGTCGACCATGACGGTCGCGGGCTACCTGGCCGCCGGCGGCATCCGCGGCGCGGTCGCCCACACGGCCGAGGACGTCTACCGCGCCCTGGACGCCGCGGAACGGCGCGCCGCCTGCTGGCTCTTCCCCCGCCTGCTGCGGATCGCGGCCGGCGCGGCCGACACCCGCCGCGCTGTGCCGCGCGCCCGGCTGCTGGCCGAGGCGCCGGACCCCGAGGTCGCGGCGACCGTGCTGGCGCGCTTCACCGACCGGCGGCTGCTGGTGCAGCGGCGGGAGGTCGTCGAGATCACCCACGAGGCGCTGCTGGACGCCTGGCCCCGGTTGCGCGGCTGGTTGGACGAACACCGGGCGGACCACCTGGCGCGCCAGCAGATCGAGGAGGCCGCGGCCGCCTGGGAACGCGCCGCGCACGACAACGGCCTGCTCTACCGGGGCACCCGCCTGGAGGCGGCGCGGGAGCTGGAGACCCGGCTGGGCCCGGGGCAGCTCGGGCCGGGCGAGCGGCGCTTCCTGGCCGAGTCGCACCGCCAGCGCCGGCGCGGTGCGGCGCTGCGCAGGGGAGCGGTCAGCCTACTGGCGGTGCTGGCCCTGATCGCCGGCGCCAGCGCGGTGATCGCCCGTCAGCAGAGCGACCAGGCCTCTGCGCAGCGCTGGGCCGCGGAGCAGCAGCGCCAGACGGCGGACCAGCAGCGCCAGGTCGCCGAGCAGCAGCGGCGGCTCGCGGTCGGCCGGGCGCTCCAGTCCGAGGCGGAGACCGCCCGGGCCGACGACCCGATGACCTCACTGCGGCTCAGTCTGGCGGCGCTGACGGTGGATCCGACCCCGCAGACCCAGGCCGGGTTGGTCACCACGCTCCAGCAGTCCCGGTTCGCGGGTGTCACCACGGTGGGCGGCAAGCTCCCCGACGGGGCCGTGCTGAGCCCGGACGGCACCCTACTGGCGATGGGGACCGACGACGTCCGCGCCGGCACGCTCTCGCTCTGGGACACCTCCGCCGCCGGTGCCGGTGCGGCCCGCGAGCTCGCCACCCTGCCCGCCGCCGGCTCGCTGTCCTACCGTTCGGACGGCCTCTCCTTCAGCCCGGACGGCCGCCTGCTGGTCGCCGTCGAGGACGACGCGCAGGATCCCCCGAACAGTGCCGTGGTCGCCTGGGATCTGTCCGAACGCGCCAGCCCCCGGCTGCTGTTCACCCTGACCGGGCTGACGGACGTGCGGGGAGCGGCCGTCAGCCCGGACGGCCGCACCTTGGCGGCGGTGGCCGGCGGGGCCCGGGGCACGCTGGCCCTGTGGGACGTCGGCTCGCCGTCGACTCCCCGTCAGCTGTCGGCACCGATCGGCGCGTTCGACTCGGACGTGGTGCTGTTCGGACCCGACGGCCGCACCCTGGTCACCGCTTCGGGCGTCACCACGGCGACGGATGACACCCTCGCGACCATCACCCACGCGACCGGCTGGACGCTGTGGGACGTCGGCGACCCGGGACACCCGAAGACGGTGTCCAGCGAGCGGGGGTTCGGCACCGCGCTGGCCTTCAGCCCGCACGCGCCGATCCTGGCCACGGGCTCCGACAGCACCCTCACCCTGTGGGACCTGAGCCGGCCCGGCACCCCCACCGCGCTGGCCGCCCTGGACGAGCAGGACCAGGTGGAGGCCGCCCGGTTCAGCCCGGACGGCAGGTCCCTGGTGACGGCGACGTTCGAGACGGCCAAGCCCGCGCTGCTCTGGGACGTCAGCGACCCCAGGCACCCCGGCCCGCCGGTGCAGTTGGGTGCCGACGCGACCTCGAACGGCGCCGTGGCGTTCTCCCCGGACGGTCGGCAGGCCGTGCTGGCGGGCAGCACGGGCACGGTCACCCGCTGGTCGTTGAACGCCGGCGCCGGTCCCGGCCCATCGGCGGCGCTGGTGCCCGCGCCGGTCGCGCCGAGAGCGGCGGTCTTCAGCCCCGACGGCCGCAGGCTCGTCATCGGCGGCTGGGGGCAGGTGTCCTGCTGGGACGTCTCGGACCCCGCCCATCCGCGCCGGCTGGCCCTGCTGCCCGGCTTCGCCGCCCCGGCCTCCGCCGACGCCGTTGCCTTCAACCACGACGGTTCACTGCTGGCGGTCGGGACCGGCACCGGGGACGAGGACGCCCAGGGCCAGATCACCATCTGGAACATCAGTGACGCCGGTAACCCGCGACTGCTCAGCACGCTGACCCCGCCGACCGGAGTCGGAGCCGTGGCGTTCGACCCGGTCGGGACGACCCTGGTCGCCAGCGGTGGGGAGCTGATGACCGACAACGGCTGGGCCGCGCTGTGGAACACCGCCGACCCGGCCGCCCCTGCCGAACTCCGGATGATCAACGGCTTCGAGCTGAGCCGGAGTCCGGCCGTCTTCGCTCCCGACGGCAGCACGCTGGTCCTGCCCGACTCGCTGTGGAACGCCTCGACCCCGGCCTCCCCCGTCCGGCTGCCGCTTCCGCACTCGGGGCGGCTGGGCGCGGTCGACGGTTTCACGGAGGCCGCGTTCAGCTCCGACGGCACCCGGCTGGCGACCGAGCAGTTGGGGAACGTGGACCTGTGGGCTGCGGTCCGGAGTGCCCCGCCCCGGTACCTCGGCACGTTTCCGGCGGCCGGCGGGTCGGACGCCGGGCTGTTCCCCTTCGACCTCCACCCCGCGGGCCGCCTGGTCGCCGTCGGGCACCAGGACGGCAGCGTGACCCTGGCGGACGTCGCGGATCCGACCGACCCCGCCCCGGTGGCCACGCTGCCGGCGGCTACAGCGGAGATCGCGGACGTCCAATTCAGCCCGGACGGCACCTCGCTGCTCACCACCGCCCTCAACGACACGGCCACGCTGTGGAGCCTGGGCGACCTGCCCGCGATCGTCACCGACCCTGTCGGCCGCGCCTGCCGCCTGATCGGCTCAGGCCTGACGCCCGATCAGTGGGCGCAGGACGTACCCGGCCTGACGTACCACCAGACCTGCCCCGCCCCGACCGGCTGACCTGCGTCGCGGAAACCCCGGTGCGGCGATGAACCGTCGGCCCGTAGCATGCGGGGGTGGACCTTTCGAAGCTCGGCAGGCCGATCGGACCGATGACTCGCGTCCACGGCGGGTTCGCCAACCGGATGTACCGGCTCGATACCGACCAAGGGTCGTTCGCGGTGAAGGAGTTGAACCTCGCCGACCGCCGCTGGACCTATCGCGTCGCGGATGTGTTCAGGTTCGAGCGGGCGGCCTTCGCCGCCGGCATCCCGATGCCCGAGCCGATCTCGGCCGACGAGCACACGCTCGTCCACCGGTGGGTCGAGGGGGAGAAGCAGCCGGAGGAACCGGTCCCGGCGGCGTACGCCTTCGAGATCGGCGAGATCCTCGCGCGCCTCCACGCGCTCGACGTCGCCTGGCCCCACGCGTCGAACGAGGAACCGGCGGCACGGGACTGGCCCGAGCTCGCCGCGCGGGCGGCGGCGACCGGGCAGCCGTGGGCCGACGAACTCGCCTCGCACGTCGAGACGTTCCTCGCGATCGCCCGCTTCGTCGACACCTGCGAACGGCCGGGCCCCGTCGTGCTGACCCACAGCGACGTCCAACCGTGGAACCTGCTCGTTCGCGAGGGCCGGCCGGTGCTGCTCGACTGGGAGCTCTCGGGCATGCTCGACCTGTCCGGCGAGCTCGGCTCGACCGCGCTGAGCCTCGCGAAGGGGCCGGGCTTCGACGACATCAGGCCCGCCGTCTTCCGCTCGGTCCTCGACGGCTACGTCTCGGGGGGCGGAACGCTGCCGCCGTCGGGCCCGAGCTGGTTCGCGTTCATGATCGGCGGCTGGCTGGGGCACACGAGGTGGAACATCCTGCGCTGCCTCGCCGGCGTCGAGGCGAGCACCGGCCCGGAGCTCGCGCTGTCACAGGAGTCCGCGCTCAACGGCGTGCGCGGCCTCCCCGTCCTGTTCGCCCGGCTTCCGGAGCTTGAGGCGCTGCTCGTGTGACAGTGCCCCCCGAGGAGGCTCAGTCCTGCCAGTAGAACAACAACTGTTCCACCGTCAGCGGCTCGCGGTGGCCGAAGCGGTAGACGCACAGGTCGGTGACGAGGATGTCGCCGGTCGCCTCGTCGATCCAGCGGAAGCCGGCGGCCTCCAGGGCGTGGCGGTACCGGGGGTCGGGGTCCGGGTCGATGGCGCTGGTGACGAAGCGTCCGAGGGTGCTGACCCGCACCTCGTACTCGTCGTCGTACTCCATCACGTGGTAGGTGCCGCCGCCCTGGTGGTTGTACTCGCCGCAGTAGGCGGGCGGCAGGTGGTCGAGGCCGGCGGCGGTCAGGGCGGCCGAGGCGCGGCGGAGCTGGTCGTCCTGGTCGGGCAGGGGCGGGGGCTCGGTGCACAGGGCCTCGACGCGCCAGCGGGGGTCGGTCCGGTCCTGGCACCTGGTCCCGTATTCGTGCACGATGGCGCCGCGCAGCTCGGCGTCCAGGCCGGGGACCTCGACCCGGGGGCGGCCCAGCCGGTCGTAGACGGCGCGGGTTTCGGCGCTCTCGCCGGTCAGCCGGTGCAGGGCGAGGGCGGTCCAGAGCGCCGCCTCGGTGGTCGGGGCCTGGGGGAGGTAGCGGCGCAGGCGGTCGGGGTCGGTCAGCAGCGACTGGGCGAGGCGGGCCACGGCGCGGTCGGGGTCGGCCAGGCCGTCGGTGACGTCCGCGCCGGCGCGGTGCCGCATCCGCAGCGCGAAGATCCGGTCCTCGGGGCGCGCGTCCCCGAGCTCGCCGAGGACCTCGTCGACGCCGTAGCGCGCGACCAGCGCCTCCAGGCCGGCCTGGCCGTACCGGCGCCGGTGGTCCCAGGGGGAGGCTGCGAGGGTGGCCAGCTCCCGGGTCGCCGAGCGGTCGCCGACCAGCCCGCGGGCCCTGAGGATCGGCTCGGGCATCCCGTACGGCTCGCTCGACGGGTCCACCTCCCGCAGCCAGGGCAGCAGTTCGGCCCGGTCGATGAGCAGGTCGAGCAGCGCCTCCCGGACGTTGGCGACATCGCCGCGGTCGCGGACCCGCGCGACCAGCTCGCCGACCCACTGCTCGGGCACCCGCCCGGCCAGCGCCCGCACGCACGGGCACCGGCGCCACCACTCGCGGGTCGGGTCGGCCGCGTACCGCGCGAGCAGGTCCGGATCGTAGGCGTTCAGCGCGGCCTGGTCGGCCCGGCCGGCCCGCGGGACGAGCTCTTCGATGGTCAACGTCATCGTGTTCCGGCTCCGTTGGGCAGTCGGGCAGTCGGGCGGTCGGGCGGTCGGGTCGTTGCGGGCTCGGGTCAGCGTAGTCGAGCCCCGGGGGTGCGTCGTCCGACTTTCCACGTGCTGCGACAATTCGGACATGACCAACCAGGAGATCCATTTCGACTACCGGAGCCGGAGCGACTACGGCGTGCACGAAGTCATCCCGTGCATCGACGGGATACCGCTCACCGACCTGATCGACCGGTTCGAGACGGCCGCCCGGATGGATCCGGCCGGCGACGCCTACGGGGGCCTCATCCCGGAGTTCTACCGGTTCGGCCCGCTGGAGGAGCACTTCCACGGGCGGTCCACGGGTGGGACGGGACCGAAGACGCCCCTGCTCGGCTGCGAGTGCGGGGAGTGGGGGTGCTGGCCGCTGATGGTGGGCATCACCGTGACGGACGAACAGGTGGTCTGGGACTCCTTCGAACAGCCCTACCGCAAGGCGCGCGACTACTCGGGGTTCGGCCCGTTCCGCTTCGACCGCCGTCAGTACGACGACGCCGTGCGGGTCCTGAGCGGGACGATCGGCCCCGACGAGGCCTGAGCACACCTCCTGGCGGCCGCTGGGAGGACTCTCAGAAACAGTTGCTATGTTGCGCAACCGAGCAAGCCGTCAGTGCGCCGAACGGCGCCCGGAACACGTGGCAGAGCAGAGGAACCGTCGTGGCCGAGCCCACCTCCCACAGCCGAGGCCGAGCACAACGCCGCCGGCGCGCGGCGCCCGAGCGGCACCGCCCCTCCCCGGCGGCCCTGGCCGGGCGCGTCGTCTTCTGCGGGGTCGGGCTCACCGCGCTCGCCACCAGCGGGGTCACCTGGTACACGTACCACGACCTGACCACTGGCCTGAACACCTCCAACGCCCTCGCCGGCGTGGAGAAGAGCGCACCGCCGCACCTGGACAACTCGGTGAACCTGCTGCTGATCGGCCTGGACAGCCGCAAGGACATGAACGGCAACGACCTGCCGCCGCAGTTCGTCGAGAACGACCTGCAGGCGGGGGACAGCAGCAACGTCGGCGGCTACAACACCAACACCCTGATGGTGCTGCACATCCCGGCCGACGGCGGCAAGGTGACGGCGCTCTCCATACCGCGCGACGACTACGTGCAGACCTACGGCGCCGACGGCAAGATGCACAAGATCAAGGAGGCCTACGGCATAGCCAAGGCCGCCGCCGAACCCAAGCTCCAGGCGCAGGGCCTGAAGGGCGCCCAGCTGGAGCAGCAGAGCCGGGACGCGGGGCGGGCGGCGACGCTGGCCACCGTGCAGAACTTCCTCGGCATCCCGATCGACCACTTCGCCGAGGTCAACCTGCTCGGCTTCTACGACATCGCGCAGGCCGTCGGTCCGGTGCAGGTCTGCCTGAACCACGCCACCAGCGACCCGGCCGAGGCGGGCCAGGGCTCCGGCTTCAAGGGCGCGGCCGGGATCAACACCCTCGACGCCAGCCAGTCGCTCGCCTTCGTCCGGCAGCGCCACAACCTGCCGAACGGCGACCTCGACCGCACCCACCGCCAGCAGGCCTTCATCTCCTCCGTCGAGTACAAGCTCAAGAACGAGGGCCTGTTCGGCGACATCGGCAAGATGCAGTCGCTGTTCGACGTGGTGAAGAAGGACGTGGTGATCGACAACCAGCTGAACATCATCGACTTCGCCCAGCAGGCGACCAACCTCACCGGCGGCAACGTCGAGTTCAACACCCTGCCGATCACCGGCTTCGCCACCATGGGCGGCGAGGACGTGAACACCGTCGACCCCGCCCTGATCAAGCGGGAGGTCCAGCAGCTCTTCGGCCACGACCTGCCGCCGGCTCCGGCCGCCGCCAACTCCCCGGGCGCGGCGCCGAGTCCGGCCGCCCCCGCGCCGACTCCGGCCGCAGGCAGCCGGACCGGCTCGGGCACGGTGGACGTGTACAACGCCTCGACGGTCACCGGTGCGGCCGCGGCCGAGTCCAAGGCCCTGACCGCGCTGGGGTACGCGGCCGGGCGGGTCGGCGAGGCCGGCACCCGGCCGAAGGCCACCACGGTCAGCTACGGCGCGGGCGCGAAGGAGGGCGCGCAGGGCGTCGCGGCGCGCTACGGCGTGGCCGCCGAGGCGTCCGCCGCGGTGCCGGCCGGGCACATCGTGGTCACCCTCGGCACCGACTACACCCCGCCCGGCGGCTCGGCGCCCGCCCCGGCCGCCCCGGCCGCGCCCGCGGCCGGCGGCAGCGCCTCGGACCCGGCCGCCGCACTGCCGATGCAGGGCCCGCCGGTCAAGATGGGCGGCATCCCCTGCGTCAACTGAACCGCTGCCCCTGCCCTGACCGGGTGTCAGGGCAGGGTGTCAGAGCAGGGTGCGGTGGGAACGCCCTCCTCGGGAGTCCGCCGGGACAGGCCCGGAGGAGGAACGTGACCAGCGCCAGCCAGCCGGCCGACCAGCCACGATGGGCCGCCGCCGCCGAGCCGACCAGTGGGGACGCGTGACGGCCTCCCTGCTCGCCACCGCCGTGGTCGCCTTCCTCGGCACCACCGTCGACGACCTCATCGTGCTGGCCGCGCTGTTCCTGGCCCGCCGCACCAGCGGGAGCCCGCGCGCCGCCGTGATCGTCGCCGGCCAGTACGCCGGGTTCGCCGCCGTCCTCGGCGTCGCCCTGCTCGCCGCCACCGGCCTGCGGATCCTGCCCGACCACTGGGTCGGGCTCCTCGGCCTGGTCCCGATCGGCTTCGGCGTCCGCGGCCTGTGGCGCCTGCGCGACAGCGCTCCCGGCGCCCCACCGCAGTTGGCCACCACCGCACCCCGGATCGCCGTCCTGGTGTTCGCCAACGGCGCCGACAACATCAGCGTCTTCACCCCCCTGTTCCGCACCCTGCACATGACCGGCGCCCTGCTGGCCACCGCCCTGTTCCTGGCCCTGATCGGCCTCTGGTGCGCCGCGGGCGCCCTGCTGGGCGGCCACCGCGCGGTGGTCGCCACCCTCGGCCGGGTCGGCCACTGGCTGATACCGGCGGTGTTCATCGCGGTCGGCATCCTGATCCTGACCGCCGGCGGCAGCCTCATGGGTGCGTGAGCCGCCGTCCAGGGCCCGGACCCTCCTCCTGACGCCGTGTCAACTCCGTCACTCCGACGGGTGAACCTCCGGCCGATCCGGCCGGCGGCCAATCCGCCCCGGGGGTCACACCGAATCGACGGCGTGAGAGCTCGCAACGATCGCGGGTTCACGACGGGACGGGACAAGATGGCCACGGAGCACATCGACACCCGGCTGCTCGAAGAGCTGACCGAGCAGTCGCAGGACCTGAACAGCGACGCCGTGCGCATCACGCGCAGCGCACTGACCGGCTTCGGGCAGGCGAACGAGCCGGGCCGGCGGCGCTGGTGGCAGCGCGGGTCGGTGCTGGCGGGTGCGGCGGGGGTCGCGGCGCTGGTCGGGGGTCGGGCGTTCGCCGATTCGGCCTCGCCGTCGGCGGCCACGGCCGACGACATCATGGCGCTGCAGACCGCCGCGTCGATCGAGAACCTGGCGGTGAGCGTCTACCAGACCGCCGCCGGGCTGTCGTTCATCAAGAACGGCAACGCGACGGTGGCCGCGTTCATCGCCAAGACGACGGCGCAGCACCAGGCGCACGCGCAGGCGTTCAACGCGGCCGCGACCCAGGCCGGCGGGCAGGCGCAGAGCGGGCCCGACCCGAAGTACAAGGCGGTCGTCGACCAGGCGCTGCCCACCATCCAGGGCCCGGCGGACGTGGTGAAGCTGGCGATCACCCTGGAGGACGTGGCCGCGCAGACCTACACCAAGAACGTGTCCCTGGTCTCCAGCGCCGACCTGCGCAAGCTCTTCGCCTCGGTCGCGCCGGTCGAGGCGCAGCACCGCGCCACGCTGCTCGCCGTGCAGGCGCTGCTGGCCGGCAACGCCGCCGACCTGATCACCATCCCGGTGGACCCGGCCAAGCTGCCCGCCGCCGCCGGCAGCGTCGGCTTCCCCGACGCGTTCTACCCGACGACCAACGCCTCCCCGATCAGCGAAGGAGCCGTCAAGTGACCGCCACCGAGGACGCTTGGGAGCTTCCCATCAGCGAGTGCGAGCTCGTCCGGCTCACCCGGGACATGCAGGACGCGCACCGGGCGACGCTGCCCGCGATGCACGCCGGTGCCGTGGACCTCACGGAGGAGATCCGGGCCCGCGCGGCCGGCGAGCCGCGTGACGCCGGCCGCCGCCGCTTCCTGCTCGGCGCCGGCGGCGCCGCCGTCGCGGTGACGCTCGCGGCCTGCTCCAGCAGCAAGTCCGGCGGCTCGGCGGCCTCCAGCGCAGCCTCCGGCGCGGCCTCGATGTCCGGTTCGGCCTCCGGGCAGTACACCGGCGACCTCAAGGTGGTGGCGCTGGCCACCGCCCTGGAGAACCAGGCCGTCGGCGCCTACCAGGCCGCCCTGGACGCGGCGAAGGCCGGCAAGCTCGGCACCGTGCCGCCGGCGGTGGCCACCTTCATCACCACGGCGATGGGCCAGCACGCCGACCACGCCAAGGCCTGGAACGCGGTGCTCACCGGCGCCGGCAAGCCCGCCATCACCAACGTCCCGCTGTCCAACCAGGCCGCCACCGTGCAGGCCTTGAACGCGGCCACCGACGTCGGCACGGTCGCCAAGCTGGCCCTGTCGCTGGAGGACCAGGCCGCGCAGACCTACCTGTTCGCGACCTACAACGTCACCAGCCCCGGCGGCATCGCCACCGCGGCCACCATCGCGCCGGTCGAGGCCATGCACGCCGCGATCCTCAACTACGTGCTGGGCCAGTACCCCGTCCCCGACGACTTCCTGCCCACGGACAAGGCGGCCAGCCCCTCGCTCCTGACGGTCTGACGGCTTCACCCCCCAGACGGTGGGTGCCCGGGTGGAAAAGTCGACTCCCCCGCGCCCGGGCACCCACCCCTCCTCCTCCCGATGAACGGACGGACCACCCGTGACCGCCGCGCGCCCCTACTCGACCCTCGCAGCCGTCCTGCTCGCCCTGGCGCTGAGCGCCTGCTCGTCCGGCGGCGCCCAGGGTGGTGCGCAGGGCGGCGCCACGACCGGCTCCTCGTCGGCCGGCGCCCGGATCACCATCAAGAACTTCCTCTTCGCCCCCGCGGCGCTCACCGTGCACCCGGGCGACCGGGTCACCGTCGTCAACGAGGACTCAACCGCCCACACCGCGACCGCCACCGACAAGTCCTTCGACACCGGTGACATCGCCCCCGGCACCTCGGCGACCTTCACCGCGCCCGCGAAGCCCGGCAGCTACCCGTACATCTGCACCATCCACCAGTACATGCACGCGACCCTGACGGTTGATTAGCCGACTGCCGGTCAGTCCTTGACGACCTGGTAGATGCCGTAGACGACGCCCGGGAAGTGGCCGAGCAGCTGGAGCAGGAAGGCCCACAGCACCTTCAGGCACGGGCCCTCCTTGATCAGCACGGCGAGCCAGGGCAGGACCAGGCAGAGCAGGACGAGCAGGACCTTCACCATGATCGTTCCTCGATTCGGGGTTCCCGGGCCCCACGCCGGCGAGGGGCCCCTCGGCGGTCGCCGCAGCGCCGCCGTACTGGGCCGCCTGCCCGCTGTCCGCCCCGGCAAACCGCGGGGGCGGAGCGTCTCGTCGGTGCGGACCCCGCCTTCCTCGACGAGGTCCAGTCTTGGTGGCCCGGGTGCTATCGGCTCAGGTTCCAGTTGAGCGGGTAGTTGACGATCGGGGTGAACGTCACGCCGGCCTCCGCCATCTCGCCGCGCGCGGTGACGACCATCTCCTTCAGTCGGCTCATCTGGTCCGAGTGCTCCGCGGACTCCCAGACGCTGACGTTGATGATCGAGCCCTCCGGCGAGACGGCCGCGTACCAGTCGATGAACCCGGGCAACTGCTTGATCGCCGGGGCCAGGTACTCCGCCTGCCGGGTGGTCAGCTCGGCGAGCTCGGCGTAGCGGGTCGGGTCGAAGGTGCCCTGCGCCACGCGGACGACGGCGGTCGAAGGCAAGGATTCGGTCATGGATGAGCCCCCTTGATGAATTACATTCTGGTTGCCTATCGTAATGGAATGGATGATCGGCGGGCAAGGCTCAGCCGCGCCGCTCCCCGCTCTCCACCCGCAGGCCGCGCAGCACCGTCACCGTCAGGCCGAGCGCGACCAGTGCCTCGGCCCAGTAGAACGCCGCGTAGTCGAGCAGCGAGCCGATCGGGGGGCTGCCGGGGGCGGCGTTGCGCATGCCGATCAGGGCGAACAGGGTCGCGGCCATCCAGCCGAGCGCGGGCCAGATCAGGCCGCGGCGCTGCTTGGTGATCAGCCAGGCGACGAACAGGACGGACAGGCCCAGCGACCACATCGCCACGATCATGAACCAGGCGAAGATGAAGGTGCTGCGGGAGCGGGCCATCCGCTCGGTGACGGCGACCGTGCCCTGCTCGCTCTGGTGGCCGCCCTGGTGCATCGCGAAGAACGGGTCGGCCTCCACCACGCCGACCACCACCGGCACGGACGCGCCGCCGGCGGTCGCCTGGAAACCCACCAGGGACTGGTAGCTGTCGAACGGGTAGTCGGAGACCCGGCCGTCGGTGAGCGGGAAGTTCACGGTGCTGCTGCCGATCTGCTGGCCCGCGGGGAAGCGCAGCACGGCCTGGTCGAGCGAGCTGGTGTCCAGCACCAGGTCCCGGGTGGGGGCCAGCGGGTTGTCGGCGCTCTGCAGCGTGCCCTGCGGCTCGATCAGGACCTTGGCGGAGACCGTCGCCCCGACCGGATCGACGTGTTGCAGGGTCACCGCGACCACCAGGTAGTCGCCGGTCGCCACCGTGCCGACCACCTGCTGCCTGTCCCGCGAGGAGCGCTCGTCGAAGTAGAGCAGCAGGCCCGAGACGCAGAGCACCGCGAGCAGGCCGAGCACGGCGGCCGGCCGCCAGATCCGCACCCGGGGGTGCGGCTCGGCGGGCGGGGACGCGGCCCTGACCCGCAGTCGGACGCGCGCCCGCACCCGGACCCGCTCGCGCCTGACGCCTCGTCGTACCACCGGCTCACCTCCCGCGCCCGCTCCCGCCACCGTCTCGTGCCGCGGCGCGGGCGGCGACTCCCGGTCGGCCAGTCGGCGCAGCGGACCGGAGGCGGCGCCGGTCAGGGGAGGTACGCCACCTCCGGGAAGGCGGCCGACGGACCGTCAAGCAGTCGGCTGGGCCGCCGGCGCAGGTGCCGGTCGAAGAAGGCGAGCGGGTAGGCCTGCTGGATCCGCACCGCGCGCCCGGGGTCCAGGGTGCCGGTCATGCTGCGCAGCTGTGCGTCGCTGAGACCGGCCAGGCGGGCCAGTTGCGGGGCCAGGTACTGGACGTCGGTGTACGAGGCGTGCGCCGCGCCGGCGGCGCGCACGTCGAGCCGCCAGCCCTTGAGCCGTGACCAGAACTCGGCGACCGGGCGCTGGGTGGTCCGGGTGCACCGCGCGGTCAGCAGCATGAACGGGCGGTCCAGGTCGCCGGTGATCACCGGGTCCATCGTGCCGTCGAGGGCCAGGCCCGCCTTCACCCGCCGGTCGGCGGCCATGGTCAGGGCGGTGGCCGCGCCGCCCTTGGACCAGCCGAACATGCCGATCCGGTCCAGGTCGAGCGCCGCGCCCAGGCCCTCGGGCAGCTGCCGGCCGTCGGCGTCCGGGTTGCGGCCGGCGGCGAGCTCCTCGATCCGGTCCAGCAGGAACCGGACGTCCTCGGCGAAGCCCGCCGCGCCGGGCATGCGGGCTCCGTCCGGGGTGAGCACCCGCCCGTCCGGGAACTGGGTGAAGGAGTCGTTGGCGTGGTCCACGGTGACCACCAGGTAGCCGTGGCTGGCGAGCTCCTGGACCACGATGGTGGTGTCGGAGCGGTGGTCGTGCGCCCCGTGCGAGTGGACGACGACGGGCAGCGAGTGGCCCGGCCGGTGGACCGGGGCGCCGAGGTGACCGGCCGTCAGCGGACCGAGCGCGGAACTGGGCGGGAACCCGCCGGACGCCAGGAAGGCGCGCAGTGCGCCCGCGCCCATCCAGGGGGCGAGGGGGTGGTGTCCGGTCGGCCGCGCCGGGTACCACAGGCTCGCCATCAGCCGCAGCGGTGAGCCGGGGGTCGGGCCCGGGCGGGTCGGGTCGACCAGGGTCAGGTCCACGGTGCCCACGGGGTGGGGGCCGGTGGGCCGGGGGAGCACCAGGCGGGCGGATGTCGGTCGGATGGTAGCCGGCCGGGTGGCGCCGGCGGCGGCCCGGGCGGGGCGGGCCGGCAGGAGCGGTGCGGCGGTCCCGGCTCCCACGGCGGCGCCGAGCATCCGGCGGCGGCTGATGCCCGCCGGGCTGACGTTCCCTCGATCGGTGTGCGGCGTGCTGCTCATGGGTTCCTCCCAGCGCCGGGGTCCACTGCCTCGCCCGACACGGTGTCAGCCGGGAGGGGCCGGGCACATCCGCCCAGGGGTGACAGTGCGCGACCGCCGGCCAGCTGAGGGTGTAAGCCCGTGGTCGGAGTCCGGGCCGGGCGGGCCGGGTAAATCGATTGCCCGGGGTCGGGAGGGGCGCGCAGAATCGGGGCGTGATCCCTCGACGTGGTAGCCGCAGCCGTTCTGACGCCGTCGCACACATCGAGGATGACCATCGTGAACCAGAGCACTGCCGAGTACACGCCCGCTGACGAGCCCTCCTGGCTGCGTTGCCGGGTGCTCTCGTTCCTGTCCACCCCCTACTTCGACGACGTGCTCCGGGCCAAGCCCGTGATCGCCGCCCCCGGGTTCGAGCTGGTGGTGCGCGGGGGCGGCGGGGCGGTCGTCGGGATCATGGACGTCGCCGTCGAGGGGGAGCTGGCGACCGTCGAGACCGTCGCGGTCCACCCCGACCACCAGCGCCGGGGGATCGGGCGGGCGCTGTTCGCCGCGGCGCGCGAGCGGGCCCGGGCGGCGGGGGCCCGGACCCTGGACGCGTGGACCAGGGACGACCCGGACACGCTGGCCTGGTACCGGGCGATGGGGTTCGCCGAGAGCTCGCACTACCTGCACGTGTACGCCGACCGGTACACCGATCCGGGGGAGCCGGACCGGGCGGTCGCCGTGCAGTGGCCCGGGCTGCGGCCGATGGCGCTGTTCCTGCACGCCGCGCTCGCCGAGGAGCGGGCGATGCGCGAGCAGTTCGCCCGGGTGCACGTGTGCCGCCGGTTCGCGCTGGACCTCGGCGAGCGGTAGCCGGGCCCTGGCCGTTGAGCGGGCGTCAGGCCTCCGGGGCCGGCCGCTCCTGACCGTCCCCCTGGAGGGCCCGGGTCTCGGCCTTGAGGATGCGCATCGACTTGCCGAGGCCGCGGGCCATGTCGGGCAGCTTGCGGGAGCCGAAGAGCAGCACCACCACGGCCAGCATCAGGAGCAGGTGCCAGGGTTCAAGGGCGTTGCGCAGCATGGGGGTTGTTCCTCCTTGAGGTCAGGGGTGCGCGGTCGGCCCGGCGCAGCAGCAGGGCCGCGAGCAGGCCGCCGGCCAGGACGGTGGCGGCGCCGAGCAGTTGGGCGGTGCGGGCGGCCTCGCCGAAGGCGTGCACCAGGTCGGGGCGGCCCGCGCCGAGGGCCGTGTACGGCGAGTCGGCCGGGACACCGGCCGGGGCGAGGGCCGTGAAGCGGGCGTCGAGCACCGCGCCGAGCACGGCCACGCCGAGGCTGGCGCCGAGTTCGGCGGTCGCGCCGTCGATCCCGGCGCCGGCGCCCGCCTTCTCCGGTGGGATGGCGCCCAGCACGGCGGCCACCAGGGCGGGGTTGGCCAGCGCGCAGCCGGTGCCCATCAGCAGCAGGCCGACCGGCAGCGCACCCGTGACGGTGACCGCCAGGCCGGCGGCCAGCAGCGCCATGCCGAGGGCGATGGCGCCGGCGGTGCCGAGCCGGGCGATCAGCCTGGTCGACACGCCGGTCAGGTGCAGCAGCACGACGGTCAGCGCGAACGGCGCCATCCGCAGCCCGGCCGCCAACGGCGTGAGGCCGTGCACCAGTTGGAGCTGCTGGGTGAGCAGGAAGAGCGCGCCGGTGCTGCCCGCGGTGATCAGCAGCACCCCGCTGACCGCGCCGGTGAACCGGCGGTCCCGGAAGAACGCCAGATCGAGCATCGGCTGCGCCGTCCGGCGCTCCCAGCAGAGGAACCCGGTCAGGGCGGCCACCGCCACGGCCACCGTCGGCAGGTCGGGCCCGGCGGTGATCGCCCGGACCACGGACACCATGCCGACGGTGGAGAGCACCGCCCCGACCAGGTCGGGCCGCCCGTCGCGGCGGCCGTGCGACTCGGGCACCAGGCGCCGGGCGGCGAGCAGCCCGAGCAGCACCACCGGCAGGTTGGCCAGGAAGACCGCGCCCCACCAGAAGTGCGCCAGCAGCAGTCCGCCGATCGGCGGCCCGGCGGCGAAGCCGAGCGCGCTGACCATCGCCCAGACGGCGATCGCCCGGTCGCGCTCGGCGCCGTCGAAGACCTGCATCACCACGGCCAGGGTGGCGGTGGTGAGCAGCGCCCCGCCGACGCCCATCACCGCGCGGGCGGCGACCAGTTGGCCGGTGCCGCCGGCCAGGGCGGCGGCCAGCGACCCGGCGCCGAAGACCAGCAGGCCGGCCAGCAGCATCCGCCGCCGCCCGTACCGGTCGGCCGCCGCGCCGGCGGTGAGCAGCAGGCCGGCCTGGGCCAGCGAGTAGGCGGTGGTGATCCACTGCAGGGCGGGGGTGCCGGCGCCGAGGGCGCGGCCGAGCTCGGGCAGCGCGACGTTCAGCACGGTGTTGTCGAGCACCACCACCAGCTGCACCAGGCAGACCGTGCCGAGCACCGCCCAGCGGGCGCGTCCGCTGCTCACCGGGGCGCGAACGGGGCGAACGGGGCGATCGGGTTGGCCAGTTCGCCGACCAGTTGGAGTGCGCCCGAGGGGTCGGCCAGGTCGACCATCTGACGGTTGTTCCGCAGCTGGAGGCGGTTCAGGCAGGAGAGCTGGAAGGTCGGGGCGAAGGCGTCGAAGCGCGCGAACTTCTCCGCCAGCTCGGGCACCGCGGCCTGGTAGTCGGCGGTGCAGGCGGCCACGGTGCGCCAGAACTCCCGCTCCGTCAGAATGCCGGCCTCGTCCAGCAGGGCGGCCAGGTAGCGCAGCACGCCGTCGAAGACGTCGGTGAAGATCGACAGCAGTCGCATCTCCTCCGGCACCTCGGCGCGCACCCGCTCGACCTGGGGCGGCAGTTGGGCCTCCGGGTCCATCACCACGATCTCCTCGGCGAGGTCCTTGAAGATCGCCCGCCGCACCGTGCCCGCCTGGTCGAGCACCAGGATGACGTTCTCGCCGTGCGGCATGAAGGCCAGGTCGTGGGCGTAGAAGCAGTGCAGCAGCGGGGTCAGGTAGGCGTCCAGGTAGCGGCGCAGCCAGTCGGCGGGGGCCAGGCCGCTGCGCTCGACCAGCGCGGCGGCCAGCGGCCGGCCGTCCCGGTCGGTGTGCAGCAGCGAGGCCATGGTGGCCAGCCGCTCGCCGGGCGCCAGCCGGGGCACCGGGCTCTCCCGCCACAGTGCGGCGAGCATCTTGCGGTAGGGCGAGTAGCGGTCGGTGGCGGCCTCGTACTGGCGGTGCCGGTAGCCGATCGCGGCGTGCTCGCGGATGATGCTCAGGCCGGTGCCGCGCAGCACCTCGTCCCGCTCGATCAGCTCGGCCAGCCAGTCGTTGATCGCGGGGGTGGCCTCCATGTAGGCGGCCGAGAGTCCGCGCATGAAGCCCATGTTGAGCACCGACAGCGCGGTCTTGACGTAGTGCCGGTCCGGCCGGTCCTGGTTGAAGAAGGTGCGGATCGACTGCTGGGCCAGGTAGGCGTCGCTGCCCTCGCCGAGGAACACCAGGCGCTGGGCGGCGAGTTCGCCGGCGAAGCTGACCGAGAGCTTGTTGGTCCACTGCCAGGGGTGCACCGGGAACAGCAGGTAGTCGGCCGGGTCGAGGCCGCGCCCGGTCAGCGCGGCGGCGAACCGCTCCCGCTCGGCCAGGTCCAACTCCTGCTCGATCAGCGCCTGGTGGTCGAGGTCGGCGCAGCTGGTGAAGGTGGCGTGGTCGCGGTGCGCGGCCAGCCAGACCAGTCGCACGGGGCTGCCGGCCTCGGGCGCGTAGCGGTGGTACTCGGCGCCGTCGAAGCCGATCCGCCCGTTGTTGGCGACGAAGCCGGGGTGGCCCTCGGTCATCGCGGTCTCGATGGTCTGGAAGTCCGCGGCGGCCAGCTGATCGGCCGTCGGCTGCGGCTTGTCGAGCTTGTAGGCGCTGCCGGACAGGGTGCTGGCGATCTCCTCCAGGTAGACCGGCAGCACCTCGGCGGACAGGCCCAGGGTCTCCCGCAGCTCGATCACGAAGTCCGTGACGTCCAGCGGGAGTTCGGCGCCGTCGCGGTGCCGGGTGATCGAGTCGGCGGGGATCTGCCAGTGGTCCAGCGCGAGCAGCCGGGCGGCGAACCGGTACTCGGTGGCGCCGTCGTCGCTGCGCACGGCGTACCGGCCATCGGCCGACCGCTCGGGGGCCAGCAGCCGTTCGTGGCTGAACTCGGCCAGCGCCTTGCGCAGCAGCAGCCGGTTGGCCACCGCCCAGGTGTCGGGGCGCAGGTGGGCGACGGCGCTCTCCTCGGAGCGACACCGCCACGCGGCGGCTCCTCGGGCGGTGGCGGCGGCGAACTGCTCGCGGGTGCAGAAGCTCAGCAGCGCCTCCTTCTCGGGCTTGTGGATCGGGCCGGCCGGCTCGAACCCGACGGCGGCGTTGAGCCGGTGCACGGCGGTGTTGCGCACGTCGGGCTCGACCACCACCCGGCGGGCCGCCGGGTCCTCGAACAGGAAGGCCAGCACGGTGGTGATCACCGCGCGGGTGAAGCCGTGCACCGGCCGGTCGGTGGGCGCGCAGAGGAAGTGCATCCCGACGTCGCCCGGCTCCGGCTGGTAGAGGCCGACCAGCTCGACCTTCGCGGGGTCGTAGCGCTCGACCAGGAAGGCCGGCCGGCCGTCGAACAGGCCGAGGTAGGCGTCGTGGTCCGGGTGCTCGGCTATCTCCCGGTAGGCGTCGGTGACTTGGGCGCGGCTCTGACCTTGCATCAGCCAGAACTCGGCCTTCGGGTGGGTGACCCAGGAGTGCAGCAGTTCGGCGTCGGTGGCCAGGTCCAGCGGCCGGACGGCGAACCGTCCCAGGCGCGGGTCGGTGCGGGAGAACAGGGTGGTGCTCATGAATGGTCCTCGGATGTGGGGGAGTCAGGCGGCCGGGGCGCCGAACTCCTGGAAGGCGATGGTCTTCTCGATCGGGTAGACCTCGCGGCCGGTCAGCTCGCGGATGATCCACGAGTTGCGGTAGGGGCCCATGCCGAGGTCGGGCGAGGTGATGCTGTGGGTGTGGGTGCCGCCGTTCTGCAGGAAGACGCCCCGGCCGGTGGTGTCGATGCTGTAGTTGCGGGCCACGTCGAACCGGCCCCGGCCGTCGAAGCGGATCCGGTCGAGCACCGGCTCCAGGAACTCGGGGGTGCGGTAGCGGTAGCCGGTGGCGAGCACCAGGCCCTCGGTCTCCAGGGTGAAGTCCCGCTGCTGCTCGGCGTGGTGCAGGCCGAGGGTGTAGCGGCCGGCGGCCGCGTCGTGCTCGGCGGTGCGCAGTTCGGTGTGGGTGAACAGCCGGGTGGGCACCGGGCCGGTGACGCTCTTCTGGTACAGCAGGTCGTAGATGCTGTTGATCAGGTCCGCGTCGATGCCCTTGAACAGGCCCTTCTGCTCGGCCTCCAGGCGGTAGCGGGTGGCCTCGGGCAGCGCGTGGAAGTAGTCCACGTACTCGGGGGAGGTCATCTCCAGGGTGAGCTTGGTGTATTCGAGCGGGAAGAACCGGGGCGAGCGGGTCACCCAGGTCAGCCGGTAGCCGTGGGTGTCGGTGTCGGCCAGCAGGTCGTAGTAGATCTCGGCGGCGCTCTGGCCGCTGCCGACCACGGTGATGCTGCGCTTGCGCTGCAGCATCGGCTTGGCCTCCAGGTACTGGGAGTTGTGCACCAGGTCGCCGCCCAGGCCGGCGCAGGCCTCGGGCAGGTGCGGCGGGGTGCCGGTGCCCAGCACCAGGTGGCGGGCCCGGTGGCGCACCGGCCGGCCGGCCGCCGTCGAGGTGACGGTGTACAGCTGCTCGGCCTCGTCCCACTCCACCCGGGTCACCCGGTGGTCGAACCGCACGCTGGTCAGCTTGCCGGCGGCCCAGCGGCAGTAGGCGTTGTACTCGGCCCGCACCGGGTAGAACCGCTCGCGGATGTAGAACGGGTAGAGTCGGCCGGTCTCCTTCAGGAAGCTGAGGAAGGAGTAGGGCGAGGTGGGGTCGGCCAGGGTGACCAGGTCGGCCATGAACGGGGTCTGCAGGGTGGCGAAGTCCAGCAGCATGCCCGGGTGCCAGTCGAACTCGGACCGGCCCTCCAGGAACACCCCGTCCAACTCCGCCAGCGGGGCGGTCAGGCAGGCCAGACCGAGGTTGTAGGGGCCGAGGCCGATCGCGATGAAGTCGTGCGTGTGCATGGGGATCTCCCGGGATGTGACGGTGCGTCAGGCGGCGTCGGTCAGGCAGTGTCGGTCAGGCAGTGTCGGTCAGGAACGCCTCGGCGTGGCCGGCCAACAGGTCGAGCACCTCGGCGATGTCGGCGAGCGTGGTCTCGGGGTTGAGCAGGGTGAACTTCAGGAAGTGCCGGCCCTCGACGGTGGTGCCGGCCACCACCGCGGCGCCGGAGGCGGCCAGCGCCGCGCGGGCGTGCAGGTTGGCCCCGTCGGCCAGCGGGTGGGCGCCGTCCCCGGCGGGCAGGTAGCGGAAGACCAGGGTGGAGAGCTGGGAGCGGGTGACCACCTCGAAGCGCGGGTCGGCGGCGACCAGGTCGTGCGCGTCGGCGGCCCGGTCCAGCACCTCGTCGAAGAGCGCGCCGACGCCGTCCGCGCCCATCACCCGCAGGGTCAGCCAGAGTTTGAGCGCGTCGAAACGGCGGGTGGTCTGCAGTGACTTGTCGACCTGGTTGGGGATCCGCTGCTCCACCATCCGGGCCGGGTTGAGGTAGTCGGCGTGGTAGGTGGCGTGCCGCAGCACGGCCGCGTCGGCCACCACCAGGGCGCTCGAACTGACCGGCTGGAAGAAGGACTTGTGGTAGTCGACGGTCACCGAGGCGGCCCGTTCGATGCCGGCCAGCAGGTGCCGGCGGGTGGGGGAGACCAGCAGCCCGCAGCCGTAGGCGGCGTCCACGTGCAGCCAGGCCCCGGCGCGCTCGCACAGCTCGGCGAGGTCGGGCAGCGGGTCGATGGTGCCGAAGTCGGTGGTCCCGGCGGTGGCGACCACGGCCATCACCGGCCGGCCCTCGCGGCGGCAGCGCTCCAACTCGGCGGCCAGTGCCTCGGGCCGCATCCGGCGGTCCGCGTCGGTGGGCACGGTGACCACCGCGTCGGGTGCCAGGCCCAGCAGCTTGGCCGACTTCTGCACGCTGAAGTGCCCGGCGGCGGAGGCGAGGACGCGCAGCCGCGGCAGCAGCGCACGGTCGCCGCCGAGGCGGTGCAGCGCCTCCTCCCGGGCCAGCAGCAGGGCGTGCAGGTTGGACTGGCTGCCGCCGCTGGTGAACACCCCGTCGGCGCCGGGTCCGAAACCGATCCGGCCGGCCGTCCAGTCGATCAGCCGGCGCTCGATCAGGGTGCCGCCCGCGCTCTGGTCCCAGGTGTCCAGCGAGGAGTTGACGGCGCTGAGCACCGCCTCGCCGAGCAGCGCGGGGATCACCACCGGGCAGTTCAGGTGGGCGAGGTAGCGCGGGTGGTGGAAGTAGACCGCGTCGCGCAGGTAGACCTGCTCCAACTCGGCCAGCGCGGCGCCCGGGTCGTGCAGCGGGCGGTCCAGGTCGACGGCGTCGACCCGGGGCGCGAGCTGCTGCGGCGTGACGCCGGTGAACGGTCCGTCGACCCGGGCGACCTGCTCGGCCACGGTCGCGACGCCGGCCGCGAGCGATTCGCGGTAGGCGTCCAGGGTGCGGGAGTTGAAGAGGTGCGCGCGGGCGGTGGCGGCATTGCCCGCGGCGGCGGTCGGCGCTGCGGTGCTGGTACGGGGGCTCATGTCGTCTGGATCTCTTCTGTGGAAGGGGGAGTGGCGGGCGGGGCTCAGCCCTCGGCGGCTGCGGCGGCCTCTTCGGCGCGCAGCTGCTCCTCGGTCGCGCCGCGGCGCCAGTAGCCGGAGAACTTCACCTGTTCGCGGGCGAAGCCGCGTTCGCGGACCAGGTGGCGGCGCAGCGTGGTGACCATCGTGGACTCGCCGGCCAGCCAGGCGTACGGGGTGCCGGCGGGCAGCTCGGCGCGGGCGACGGCCTCGGCGGGGCTGCCCGCGCCGCCTGCCGCGCCGCCGACCAGCCAGTGCAGTTCGCAGTCCGGCGGGGTGTCCAGGTCCTGGATGTCGGCGGCGTCGGGGACCTCGATCCAGGCCCGCACCGGCAGCCGCGGCGGCAGCCACTCCAGGATCGCGCCGAGCGCGGGCAGGGCCGTGACGTCGCCGGCCAGCAGCACCCAGTCGGTGTCGGCGGGCGGGTGGAAGGTGACGCTGCGGTTGTCGGCCACGGCGGGGCCGATCAGCACCACCCGGTCGCCGGGCCGGGCCGCGGCGGCCCAGCGGGCGGCCGGTCCGGCGGGCTGGTGGAGCGCGAAGTCCACGTCCAGCTCGGCGGGTTCGGGCCGGTGCGCGCGCACGGTGTAGGAGCGCATGACGGCCCGTTCGTCCTCGGGCAGTTCGCGCCAGCCGGTGAACCAGTCCTCGCCGGCCTCGATCGGCAGCAGCGGTTCGGGCTGGCCGGGGTGCGGCAGGAAGAGCGAGAAGCTCTGGTCGCGGCCGCCGCCGGCGTAGCCGCGCAGTTCCGCGCCGCCGAGGGTGACCCGGACCAGGGTCGGTCCGAGTCGGCGGGTGCGCAGCACGGCGGCCCGGTAGAACCGGTACTGGCCGTAGAGCAGCGGTCGGTCGGCGGCGGCGCCTGCCGCGGGGCCGGCCATCAGCCGACCTTCTTGGCGCTCTGCACGGCCTTGGCGAGGCGCTCCAGCAGCGGGGCGGCGCCCGCGTAGGAGAACCGGGGGACCGAGCTCCACGGGGTGACCTGGCCGGCCCGTACGGCCGGCAGCGCGGCCCAGGTCGGCTTGGCGGCCAGGTCCTTGGGCTGCAGCTGGGTGCCGCGGTCGTCCAGCAGGATCAGGTCGGCGCCGTACTTGCCGGCATTCTCCCAGCTGAGGCTCTCGAAGTAGTCGCCGGCGTCGAGCTTGTCGGGCTGCACGAACTCGACGCCGAGCTGGGCGAAGTAGATCAGGTCGGTGCTGATCTTCGGGTTGGAGACGTAGAACAGGTCGGGGCTGCCGGAGGCGGCCATCACCTTGATGCCGCCGGCGGCCTTGGCGGCCTGGCGCAGCGACTCGGCGGCGGCCTCGAACCGGGCCTTGGCGTCCGTCACCTTCTTGGCGCCCAGGTCGGCGCCGAGCGAGGCGGCGAGGTTGGCGTAGTGCTCGATGGGCTGGGTGATCGGCACCCGCGCCACCGTGATGCCGGCGACGGTCGGGTTGACCTGGAGGATCTTCTGCTTGCTCTCCTCCGGCACGTACCAGAAGGCGCCCGGGTCGTACATGTGGGTGACCATCAGGTCGGGCCGCAGGGCCGCGTACTTCTCGATGTCGAACTCGCCGTAGGCGTTGCCGATGATCGTCACCTTGTCCACGGCCAGGTCGCCGGCCTGCGGGTCGGCCTTGCCGTCCGCCCCCTTGGTCTCGCCGAAGACGCCGACGATCTGGCTGTCCAGGCCGAAGTCGACCAGCGCGGCGGCGGTGCCGGTGAAGGCGACGATCCGGCTGGGCACGGCGGGGGCGGTGAGCTGCTTGGGCTGGTCGTCGGTGAAGGTCCAGGGGCCCTTCGGCGCGGAGCCGCCCGGGGCCGCGCCCGTTTTCGACCCGCTGCCGCCGCAGGCGGCGAGCAGGGTGCCGACGGCCGCGGCGCCTCCGGCGGCGAGCAGGCCGCGACGGGAGAGTCGAGAAGGGCTGGAGATGTGCATGACGAAAGGACCCTTTCGCAGGGACAGCAGAAGTGCGGGGGACGGGGCTTCGAACGGCCCGTCAGCGAGCTTAGGCTAACCTAACCTAAGTCAGAAGATAGGTTAACCTAACCTAAGTTTCCGCCGGGGGCTGCGGCCCCGTGACCAGCCTCGGAGTCCTTCCGTGACCGTTGCCAACTCCACGCTGTCGAGGGCGACTTCACCAGCCCGACGGCAGTGGGCCGTGGTGCTCGCCGTCGCAGCGCTGCTGCTCGTCGTCCTGGTGCTGAGCCTGGGGGTCGGCGCCAAATCGCTGAGTCCCGCTCAGGTCTGGCACGGACTGCTCGAACCGGGCGCACCCGACTACACGGTGGTGCACCGGCTGCGACTGCCCCGCACCCTGCTCGGCCTGCTGGTCGGCGCCGGACTCGGCCTGGCCGGCGGCCTGATGCAGGCGCTGACGCGCAATCCGCTCGCCGACCCCGGCCTGCTCGGCATCAACGCCGGCGCCTCCGCCGCCGTCGTCACCGCCACCGCCCTCCTCGGAGTGGCGACCTTCGACGGCTACGTCTGGTTCGCGCTCGCCGGGGCGGCCGCCGTCGCCGTGCTGGTCTACGTGGTCGGCGGCGGCCGCACCGCCACCCCCGCCCGGCTCGCGCTGGCCGGCGCCGCGCTCAACGCCACCCTCTACTCCTACGTCAGCGCGCTGATGCTGCTCGACTCCGCCTCGCTGGAGCGGATGCGGCTGTGGACGGTCGGCTCGCTCGCCGACGCCCGCCCGCAGACCGTGGCCAAGGTGCTGCCGTTCCTGCTCTGCGGGCTGGTGCTGGCGCTGGCCCTGGCCCGGCCGCTGAACGCGCTCGCCCTCGGCGACGACACCGCCCGCGCCCAGGGCGCCCGCCCGGAACGCGTGCGCGCGCTGACGGTGCTGGCGATCACCCTGCTCTGCGGGGCGGCCACCGCGGCCTGCGGGCCGATCGTCTTCCTCGGCCTGATGGTGCCCCACCTCGCGCGCGCCCTGGCCGGCCCCGACCTGCGCCGCCTGCTGCCCTGCTGCGTGCTGCTCGCGCCGGCGCTGCTGCTGGGGGCCGACGTGCTCGGGCGGGTGCTCGGTCGGCCGGGCGAGGTGCAGGTGGGCGTGGTGACGGCGGTGCTCGGCGGACCGTTCTTCCTGCTGCACGCCCGCCGGGGCAAGGGGGTCGGGGCATGAACGGCTTCGTCAAGGTCCGGCCGCGCGGGATCGCGGCGGGCGCGGGGTGCGTGGCGGCCGCACTGGCCCTCGCCGTGCTGGCACTGGGCAGCGGCAGCTACCCGATCAGCCCCGGGGAGGTGCTGCGGGTGCTGTTCGGCGGGGGAACGCCGGCCGAACACTTCGTCATCGAGGAACTGCGGCTGCCACGGGTGGTGACCGCGCTGGTGGTCGGTGCCGCACTGGCCCTGGCCGGCGCGCTGTTCCAGTCGCTGACCCGCAATCCGCTGGGCAGCCCCGACATCCTCGGCTTCACCGAGGGCGCCGCCACCGGAGCGCTGCTGGCCGTGCTGGCCGGCGGCGGCAGCTGGGCGCTGGCCGGCGGCGCACTGGCCGGCGGAGTGCTCGCGGGCGCGGCCGTCGCCGGGCTGGCCTGGCGCGGCGGACTGCACAGCGGCCGACTGGTGCTGGTCGGCATCGGCACGGCGGCGATCCTCACCGGCGTCAACGGCTACCTGCTGACCCGGGCCCAACTCACCGACGCGGCACGGGCGCTGCTCTGGCTGACCGGCAGCCTGGACGGCCGGGGCTGGGACAACGCGCTGCCCCCGCTGCTCGGCCTGCTGCTGATCGCCCCGCCGGCCCTGCTGCTCTGCGGGCCCGCGCTGCGGATCCTGGAGCTGGGCGACGACACCGCCGCCGGGCTGGGCGTGCGGGTCGAGCGGGTGCGGCTGACCCTGCTCGCCGCCGCCACGGTGCTGGCCGCGCTGGCCGCCTCGGCCGCCGGACCGGTCTCCTTCGTCGCGCTGACGGCCCCCCAGCTGGCCCGCCGGCTCACCCGCTCACCCGGCCCCAACCTGCTGGCCGCGATGCCGGTGGGCGCAGCCCTGCTGGTCGGCGCCGACTGGCTCGCCCAGCACCTGCTCGCCGACCGGCAGCTGCCCGTCGGCGTGGTGACCGGCGTGCTCGGCGGCGGCTACCTGATCTGGCTGCTCAGCACGCAGCGTCGAGCGGGCCGACTCTGAGCGCCGCTCAGCCGCTGATGACCCGTCAGCCGCTCAGCCGCTGACCACCCGTCAACTCTCTCGAAAGAACGCCATGCCCACCACCCCGCGCCTGCGCGCCGACTCGCTCACCCTCGCCTACGAGCGCCGCACCATCGCCCGCGACCTCAGCATCGACATCCCCGACGCCTCCTTCACCGTGATCGTCGGCCCCAACGCCTGCGGCAAGTCCACCCTGCTGCGCGCCCTCGCCCGCACCCTGCGCCCCACCGCCGGCACCGTGCTGCTGGACGGCCAGGACATCGCCTCCCGGCCCGCCAAGCAGGTCGCCCGCACCCTCGGCCTGCTGCCGCAGACATCCATCGCCCCCGACGGGATCACCGTCGCCGACCTGGTCAGCCGCGGCCGCTACCCGCACCAGGGCCTGCTGCGCCAGTGGTCCGAGCGCGACGAACGGGTGGTGCGCGAGTCGATGGCCGCCACCGGCGTCGCCGAACTCGCCGACCGCACCGTCGACGAGCTCTCCGGCGGCCAGCGCCAGCGGGTCTGGATCGCCATGGCCCTCGCCCAGGAGACCCCGCTGCTGCTGCTCGACGAACCCACCACCTTCCTCGACATCACCCACCAGGTCGAACTGCTCGACCTCTGCGCCCGGCTGCACGAGGAACAGGGCCGCACCCTGGTCGCCGTGCTGCACGACCTCAACCAGGCCGCCCGCTACGCCAGCCACCTGATCGCCATGCGCGACGGACAGGTGCTGGCCGCCGGCCCGCCCGGCGAGATCGTCACCGCCGAACTGGTCGAGCGGGTCTTCCACCTCCCCTGCCGGGTGATCGACGACCCCGAGACCGGCACCCCGCTGGTGATCCCGCGCGCCCGGGTGGCGGTGGCCCGGTGAACGCCCGGGTGCACCGCGACGACTGGGGCGTCCCGCACCTGCGCGCCGACGACCACCTGGAGCTCGCCCGCGCCCAGGGCGCCAACGCCGCCACCGACCGCGCCTGGCAGCTGGAGGTCGAACGGCACCGCGCCCAGGGCAGCTCGGCCGCCTTCCTCGGACCCGCCGAGCTCGACTGGGACCGCTTCGCCCGCCGGGCCCGGCTCGTCGACACCGCCCGCCGCTGCTTCGAACGGCTCGACCCGGACACCGCCGCCTGGGTCCGCGCCTACGTGGCCGGCGTCAACTCCGCGCTCCCGCAAGCCGCCTCGGCCGCACCGGAGTTCGCCCGGACCGGCCTGGCGGCCGGCCGCTGGGAGCCGTGGACCCCGCTGGCGCTCTGGCTCTCGCACCACGTGCTGTTCGCCGGCCTGCCCGCCAAGCTGTGGCGCGAGCGCGCGGCCGCCGTGCTGGGGGAGGAGGCCCTCGGGTACTTCGCCACCGACGGCCCCGCCACCTCCGGCAGCAACGGCTGGCTGGTCACCGGCGAGCGCACCGCCACCGGCGCGGCCCTGATCGCCGGCGACCCGCACCGCTTCATCGAGGACCCGGGCCTCTACCAGCAGATCCGGCTGGCCTGCCCCGAGTACGACGTGATCGGCCTCGCCGTCCCCGGCGTCCCCGGCATCGCGCACTTCGGCCACACCGGCGGCGTCGCCTGGGCCATCACCAACGCGATGGCCGACTACCAGGACCTCTACCGCGAACGCCTGCGCCGCACCGACCACGGCGTCGAGGCCCTGGGCCCCGACGGCTGGCGGCCCGCCCACGCGCACACCGAGCGCATCCAGGTGGCCGGCGCACCCGACGTCGAGGTCGAGGTGATCGAGACCGAACGCGGCCCGGTGGTGCTCGGTGAGGACCTGAGCCTGCGCCACCCGCCGCGGGTCACCGGCGAGTTGGGATTCGCCACGCTGCCCGCGCTGCTGCGCGCCCGCACCGTCGCCGAACTGGACGCCGCCCTGGAGCACTGGGTCGAACCGGTCAACGTGGTGCTCGCCGCAGACACCGCCGGCGCCACCCTGCACCGCGTCGCCGGCCGGGTGCCGCGCCGCGACCGCGCCAACCTGCTGCGCCCCGTGCCGGCCTGGCTCGCCCGGCACGCCTGGACCGGCTGGCACCACCCGCTGCCGCGCGCCGAGGTGACCGGGCACGCCGTGATGGCCAACGCCCGCGGGCTCGCCGCACCGCTCGGCGTCGAGTTCGCCGCGCCGCACCGCGCCGAACGGATCGACGAGTTGCTCCGCGCCGACGACCGGTGGACCGCCGAGGCCATGGCGAGCGTCCACACCGACACCCGCCTCGCCGCCGCCGAACCGCTGCTGCGTCTGCTCGCCCGGCAGACCGGCCTGACCGCCGAGGCCGCCGAACTTCGCGACCAACTGCTCGACTGGGACCGGCGGATGGCCGCCGACTCGGTCGCCGCCGGCCGCTTCGCCGCGCTGCGCTCGGCCGTGGTGCGGGCGGTCGCCGCACTCCCGGTGCTCGCCCCGCTCGCCGAACCCGGCGGCCACCCGGCCCTGTTCGCGCCCTGGCTCTCGCTCACCGCCCGGGTCGGCTTCGCCCTGGAACACCTGCTGGTCCCCGGCCGGCTGCCCGGCCTGGACCCGGCGGCCGTGGTCCGCGCCGCCCTGGACCAGGTGGCCGGCCAGCCCGCCCGCGCCTGGGGCGAGACCCACCGCCTCGCCCCCTGGCGGGCGGTGGCCGACCCCGACTGGACCGAGCCCCCGCTCGGCGGCGACCACGACTGCGTGCTCGCCACCACCAGCGTCCCCGGGATCACCGACCGGTGCGGGCGGGCCAGCGCCGCCCGCTACGCCTGGGACCTCGCCGACCGGTCCGCCAGCCGCTGGGTGGTCCCGCTCGGCGCCGGCGGCCCCGGCCACCGCCACGACCAACTCCCGCTCTGGCTGAGCGGCCGGCTCATCCCCGCGACCACCCAGGAGAACCCGTGACCACCTCCCGGCAGGACCCTCCCACCTTCCAGTGGACCGTCCCCGGCTTCGGCGCCCTGCTGCTGCGCCCGCTCGACCCCGACGGCGACGCGGCCGTCGTGCACTCCTGGGTGGACGACGAACGCGCCCGGTTCTGGGGCATGGTGGGCCACACCCGCGAACAGGTGCGCGAGGTCTACGCCTACCTCGACTCGCTCACCACCCATCACGCCCACCTGCTGCTGCGCGAGGGCGAACCGGTCGCGCTCTTCCAGACCTACCAGCCCGAGCACGACCCGCTCGGCGAGCACTACCCCGTCCAGGACGGCGACTTCGGCGTCCACCTGCTGATCGCGCCGACCACCGGCGAGCCGAGGCCGGGCCACACCGCCGTGCTGATCGGCGCACTGCTCGCCGCCGTGCTCACCGACCGGGGCGTGCGCCGGATCGTCGCCGAGCCGGACAGCCGCAACGAGGCCTCGATCGCCCGGCTGCGCCGCACCGGCTTCCAGCCCGGTCCGGAGGTGCAGTTGGAGCACAAGCGGGCCCGACTGCTGTTCCTGGCGCGCGAGGACGCCGAGCGGTTCTGCGCGGAGGTCCTGCCGGCCGCTCCGGTTCCCAGCTGACGCACAGTCCCTCCAACTCTCCACCGCAGGAAGGCGACAACTCGTCCCCGTTCCCTCCGGGGGTGCTGCGCCGAGGAGTTGATGCCCTTACCAGTCGGACGCTGACCTGGCGTCACGTCCGGGGCGGGATGCCGTGGGGCCGGGCGCTCGCGGTGCAGGTGGCGGCGGTGCGGGGTGGCGGCGGCCGGTGGCGGGCGGGCACGGTCCGTCAACGCTCCTAGGGAATCCCAAGGTTGAGTTCTGCCCAGGCTCTTGTTGGCCTGCACATGACTGACTTAGCCTCATCGAGAGCCGCCCGACCGAACGGTGCTTCGGGCGGCTGTCGACCCCCACCACCCCGGGCCACCCCCATGGCCCGAGATGAACGCACCTCGCGCGCCCCCCACGTTGACCTGCCGTCACAGGAGGCACTCCCTTGTTCCGCACCCCCACCACCGCCCGGGCGGCCCGGATCGCGCTCGCCCTCACCGGCACCGCAGCCCTGGGCCTGTCCGCCCTCGCCACCGCCGCACCCGCCGGCGCCGCCAACGCACCCTCCTGGGTGCGGTCCTGCGCCGTCCTGCGGGCCGGTGACACGATGGCGTGCAACGCGCTGAAGGTCACCGACGTCGCCCAGGCCCACCCGCTCGGCGTCACCCCGAACGCCACCCCCAGCGGCTTCGGGCCCAGCGACCTGCGCAGCGCCTACAACCTGCCGGCCAACGGCGGCGCGGGCCAGACCGTCGCCATCGTGGACGCCTACAACGACCCGAGCGCCGCGGCCGACCTCGCCGTCTACCGCGCGCAGTACGGCCTGCCCGCCTGCACCGTGGCGAACGGCTGCTTCAAGCAGGTCAGCCAGACCGGCAGCACCACCTCGCTGCCGTCCGACGACAGCGGCTGGGCGGGCGAGATATCCCTCGACCTCGACATGGTCTCGGCGATCGCGCCCAACGCCCACATCATCCTCGTCGAGGCCAGCAGCGCCAGCATGGGCGACCTCGGCACCTCGGTCAACGAGGCCGTCAAGCTGGGCGCCAAGTTCGTCTCCAACAGCTACGGCGGCGGCGAGTCCTCGGCCGACACCTCCTACGACGCCAGCTACTTCAACCACCCGGGCGTCGCGATCACCGTCTCCTCCGGCGACAGCGGCTACGGCGTCGAGTACCCGGCCGCCTCCAAGTACGTCACGGCGGTCGGCGGCACCTCGCTCAAGAAGGCCTCCAACAGCCGCGGTTGGACCGAGTCGGTGTGGTCCACCAGCAGCAGCGAGGGTGCCGGCTCCGGCTGCTCCCGGTACGACGCCAAGCCGACCTGGCAGAAGGACACCGGCTGCGCCAAGCGCACCGTGGCCGACGTCTCGGCGGTCGCCGACCCGGCCACCGGCGTCGCGGTCTACCAGACCTACGGCGGCTCCGGCTGGAACGTCTACGGCGGCACCAGCGTCGCCTCGCCGATCATCGCGGCGGTCTACGCCGACGCGGGCGCGCCGCACGCGGCGATCCCGGCGGCCGACGCCTACGCCCACCCGGGCTCGCTGAACGACGTCACCACCGGCAAGACCGCCACCTGCTCGCCGGCCTACCTGTGCACCGCCGGCAAGGGCTACGACGGCCCGACCGGCCTCGGCACCCCGAACGGCCTGGCGGCCTTCACCGGCTGACGCCGCGCTGCTTCTGCGGGCCCGTGGGCCCGGACCGCACGCCGGTCCGGGCCCACGGGCCGTTCACGTTGTTGGGCGGCTCGGGCGGAAGCGGTCGTGCCGGTGCGCCGGAGCGTCGGTAAGGTGCGACCAACCCCCGTGCTCCAGTCGACGGGTGGTCGAATTCGATCACAAGTGCACTGTCGTACCGTCCGGCTGACATTCCGTCACATCATCCTCGTGGCAAGTATTCTCATCTCGCGGCCGCGCGGCCCACGATGGGCGCCCGCCGGAGAGGACGGAACGCGTGACCGAGCCGGACTGGGCGCTGGCCGCAGGCAGGCACCCGCGCCTGACCTTCGCCGCCTTCTGCGAGACGCACGAGCTGGTCTGGACCCGCTTCGCCCGGGCCGGACGCCTCGGCGAGCCGGACGTCCGCCGGGTCGTCACGAGGACCAGGGAACACCTCTGGCAGGCCTGGCCCATCGCCCTGCGCGAGCACAGCACCGCCGCCTACGCCTGGCGGCTGCTCAAGGAGGCGATCGCCGTCGTCACCGCCGAACGGGACGCGGGCGGCGCCCGCGAGCCCGCCGGCGACGAGCAGCCCTGGCAGGAGGCGGCCTGCGCCACCGTCGACCGCATCGGCCTGCGAGTGCGCACCTGGCAGGAGAAGCTGGCCGTCCACGACGCCCTCGGCAGGCTGTCCGAACGCCACCACGACGTACTCGTCCTCAGCTACGGCCTCGGCCTGCCCGACCGCCGGATCGCCGACTACCTGGACACCACCGAGGCCGACGTCCGCGCCCGACTGCGCCGCGCCCGCGCCACACTGGAACGCACCTTCGGCTCCGAGCAGCCGCCCGGGAGCCCGAGATGACCACGAGCCAGGCCGAGACCGTTTACTGGCGGCGCCTGACCGCCGCACCCGCCCCCTACCCGAGCGCCCACCAGCAGGCCGGACACGAACTCGACCTGCTGTGCTCGCTGATCCTGGCCGCACCCGCCGCCGCACCCGCGATCGAGCAACTCGCCGACCACGGCCACGACCAGCCCGAGGGCGCCCTCGTCCTCGGCGCCCTGCTCCACCTGGCCGGCCACCGGGACGGCTCCCGGTTCTGGTGGGAGTTCGCGGCCGGCGGCGGCTCGCACACCGCCGCCTCCTGCCTGAGCCTCCATCACCACAGCCTCGGCGAACCCCGGGACGGCGACTTCTGGCGCTCGCAGGCCGAGCAGCTCGCCCGCCGCCCCCGCCCCGCCCGCCGCTCGCCCGCCGTGCCCCGCCCCCTGGTCCCGCACGCCGTCCGCGCCGACCTGCTGGCCCGCTGCCAGGAAGGCCTCGACGTGCGCCTGCCACCCCGCATCCTCGCCGCGATCGGTCAGCTGCCGGTGGACGACGACGAGGACCACGGCGAGGTCCCCCGCTCCCACCCGGACCTGGTCCACTGGCTCGCCGGGGCCTGACCGGTCGGTCTTGCCGCGCGGAAAGCCTTGGAGGTCGACCGCCCGCGTGCGGCAGACTCGGACCAAGCACTCTTGCAACCGGAGGATCCTGACCATGGCTGACCGGCCCCTGACCCTGATGGCGGTGCACGCCCACCCCGACGACGAGGCGAGCGGGACGGGCGGTGTCCTCGCCCGCTACGCGGCGGAGGGCATCCGCACCGTCCTGGTCACCTGCACCGACGGCGGTTGCGGCGACGGCCCCGGGGGAGCCAAGCCCGGCGAGCCCGGCCACGACCCGGCCGCCGTCGCCGTGCTGCGCCGCCAGGAGCTGGAGGCGAGCTGCGAGGTGCTGAAGGTCAGTCACCTGGAAATGCTCGACTACGCGGACTCCGGAATGATGGGCTGGCCGAACAACGACGCCCCGGGCTCGTTCTGGGCGACCCCGGTCGCCGAGGGAGCCGCCCGCCTCGCCGAACTGCTGCGGCACTACCAGCCCGACGTCGTCGTCACCTACGACGAGAACGGCTTCTACGGCCACCCCGACCACATCCAGGCCAACCGCATCACCACGGCCGCGCTGGAACTGACCGGACAGACCCCGAAGCTCTACTGGACGACGGCGCCGCGCTCCCGCATGCGCCAGTTCGGCGAGGTCCTGCGCGAGTCCGGCGTCGACTGGCCGGAGCCGGACCCCGAGGAGGCCGCCACCATGCCCCAGATCGGCCTGCCCGACGAGGAGATCACCACCTGGGTGGACACCGCCGAGTTCGGCAGCCAGAAGTACGACGCCCTCGCCGCCCACGCCAGCCAGGGCGAGAACATCTTCTTCCTGCGCATGGGCAAGGAGCGCTTCACCGAACTGATGGGCGTCGAGACCTTCCTGCGCGTCCAGGACCCCACCGGCGCACCCGTCCCCGAGAACGACCTCTTCGCCGGCCTGCGCTGAGCCGCCTGACCGGGGGTCGGGGAGCCACAGGTGCAAGCGCTCCTTGCCCGCTGCTCTGCGGACAAGGAGCGCTCGACGGCGGGGGACAGCCGGCTCACGCGGCTGTCTGGGAGCGTTTGCCTGGCTATCGGTAAGGCACCGCGATCGAGGCCGCGGTACGGCACCAAGCCGGTTCGGCTGCCGCGAGCTCAGCCCAGGTACACCTTCTGCCATTCGAGCGAGCTCATCGTTAGCGCTGCCTCGGCCAGCGTGCGAGCCGACTTGGTCTTGAGTTTGTCGAAGCTGGTGTCGATCCAGGGCTGGACGTTCTGGTAGCCCTGCTCGCGGTATTCGACGGCCTGGATCAGGCATTCGAGCTTGTCGGCGTCGTGGGCCACGGTCACTTCGAGGCTCTCGGCGTTCTCGTACTCCGCCACGATCGCCTGAATGCCAGCACGCACGGCAGGGTGGGCCGCGCTGACCTGATCCTCTGTCACCCTCTCGTTGGAGGCGGCGGTGACGTAGCGTCGGCCGATGTGGGGGATGTCGCCGATCCGGGTCTCCTGGGTGTCGTGGAACGTGCAGAGCAGCGCCACCTTGGCCGGGTCGGCGCCCTCCATCATGGCGAGCACGGCACCGACGACCGCCGTGCGGAAGCTGTGTTCGGCGATGGTCTCCGGGTCCTTGACGCCGGCGATCCACCAGCCGGACCGCTTGGCCCGCTTGAGCATTCCCATCTCCATCAGGAAGCCCGCCGTGCCCTGCGACTGCTTGTCGTCCGTCATCGCCGTCCTTCGGTGCGTTGGATCAGTTGCGGGTACTGCCGGATCCGCCGATCCGAAGACCGTAGTACACGGCCTCCAGCTCGCGGCGGGATTGCGTAGAAAGTCTGTCCCCGTCCAGTAGCGTCCGAACCTGTGCTTTCAAGTCCTCTGCGACGTGCGGGTCGGCGTCGAGGAGCCCGCGCCTGGCGATCAGCAAGGCCCAGATCGAGTGGACGTACAGGTCCGTGTACTCGACTGCCCGGTCGAGCCGGACCGCGAGCTGCCGTAGCAATGCGGACGCGTCCCAGGCCGGGCGGTCGCGCTCGGCCATGAACCTGTCGTCGGTCTGGGGACGAGGGTCCAGGCCGAGCCAGTGGGCCCAGTAGTTGAGGTTGGCTGCCTCGGCCGCATCGTTGTCGGTCAGCGACCGGGCGATGAAGTCGCGCAGCAGTTCGGGATCGCCCTGCCGGGCAAGGGCTGCAGCAACCGATCGCGCCTCCACCCAGCGGGGCGACCAACCCGAGACCGAGGCTGTCAGCCGGCCCCGACGTCGCATTGCGTCGAACCACTCGGCAGCGTTCCAATCGCGGTCGTAGGCCGAGAGATAGAACACCTGACGCCGAAGCAACGCCGCGTCCTCGCTGTCCCTCTCGTCCCTCTCGGCCTTCTGGCGAAGAGTGTCGAAGAACAGCGCGCGGTCGGCTGCGCTGAGGAGGGGAGCGACGGCAACCGGACCGCGTCGTGCCGCCGGGGTGCTCATCTGAGCAGCCACCACTCCGGGAAGGACGCCGCTGACGGCCCATCCGATCATGTGGGTGGTGTCGCGCGTCAGGACCCAGTTGGCAAGGGGGTGTTCTTCTACGGACCCGCTTCCGGCTCTGTCGCTCAGCATCTCGCTGAGGATGAAGTCGGTGTCCATGGCGAGGTTCAGTGCGTCGACCAACGCCGGTGGTGCTCCGAGGTGGATGAGTTTGCGGCGTATGACGACGAGGTTGCCGGCCCGCGTCGCCGACAGCGGGCGCCGGCCGGACTCCCAACCCTGCAGCGTGCTCTTGTCCACGCCGAGGTCGATGGCCAACTCCTCCTGGGTGCGGGGGACCTGTTCCCGGATGACCTTGAAGAGGTACCCGGTCACCAGGCCGTCTGCCCCGCGTTCATGCGTACTCCGACCACCAGTCAGTGCTTGTCCCCGCCGTGATGGCGTACGAGCTGGCATTCCGGCGCTCCCTGGCCTCGATCGCGCGGGCAACTCGTACCCGTAGTCCGTCGAACCCCCACGTCACTAAGCGTAGCTTCATGACTACGGCATCACCGCGCGGAGGAAGCCTAGTTCCGGGTCGGCTCCTTCGGTCCCGATCCGCGAGATGTCTCGCCGCTCTGAAGGAAGTTGAGCCGGGTCCCGGCTCCTCGGACCTTCACAGCGGACACCAGCCGGCGGCCTCTCCCTGTGAATCCCCCGATGGGGTGGGGCCGCCACCAGGCCGCGAGCGGAACGGTGCTCGCCGTCGACTTCGCACCAGCGGAATGAGGGAACCCGATGAACACCACACTGACCGCTCTGGCTGGGCAGATCGCCCAGCTGGACGCCGTGGACTCCGCCCAGCTGGAGCGGATGCGCCACGAGGCCCTGACCGCCCCGGCACCCTGGAGGGCGGAGTACAGCGCCTACCAGTCCGGCGGCTGGTGGACCACCTCGCTGATGAACGCCTCCGGCGACGCCGCCGACGTGACGATCGGCGACTGCTCCGCCAGGCCGACCGACCTGCTGGCCCAGATGCCGGCCACCACCGCCTTCCTCGCCGGCCTCGGCCTCAACTACATGTGGGTGCGGCTCGCCCGACTGGAGGGCAACGCCTTCCTCTGGGAACACCGTGACTACGACGAGCTCGACCAGGTCGAGCGGCACCGCCTGCACGTCCCCCTGCACACCAACAGCTCCGCCTTCCTGGTCACCGGCGGCACCAAGGTGCACATGGCCGGCGGCCGGATCTGGCGCCTCACCCCGACCTACCCCCACGGCGTCTGCTACCTCCTGGGCCCGGACCGGATCCACCTGATCGCCGACGTGTACGCCGACGACGCGTACCGACGGCTGGCCCGCCGCCCGGTGCTCCACCCGACGGTTGCTCAGCCGCTGCCCACCGCCGATGAGACGGTCCTGGCCGAACGGCTGGGGACCGCCCGCAGCATGGCCACCCTGGGCTACATCGATGCCGCCGAGCGGATGCTGCTGCGGCTCTTCTACACCTACGCCCTGCCGGAGGGCGCGGCGTACGACCTGATCGCCGAACTGCACACCTCGGTCGGCGACATGGAGGCCGCGGGGCGTTGGAGGACGGCCAAGCGTCGGCTCCTCGCGCTCACGGCCTGATCAACAGCCCACCTCCGCACTCCGAAGGGAGAAGCGCATGCCCACCCTGCAACTGGCAGAGATCACCCAGGCCAACCGGCCCGCCCAACTGCCGCTGCTGTCCAAGCTGGCGGACATCCTGGCCACGTCCCCGGCCGTCACCCACCTGATGGTCCGTGGATCCCTGGCGTACGGCACCGCCGACCGGCTCTCCGACGTCGACCTCGTCGTCGGCGTGCAGGATGCCCAACTGCCGACCTTCATCGAGGCGGTGGACACCCTGATGTCCGTCGAAGCCGGGGCCCTGCTGCCCGGCTGGCGCGACACGATCGTCGCCGACCTCGGCGGCGTCGGGATGGTCTTCCTCGTCCCCGACAACGACCGGCTCCACCAGATCGACCTCTACCTCGCGCCCGTCTCCCGCATCCCGCGCCTGCGGGAGACGGTCAACACCGCCGTCGTCCTCGATCGAGAGTCGGCGCCTGCGGCCGTCCAGGACATCGCGGTGGCCGAGAGCTTCGCCGCTTCCTACCTCGCCCGCCCCCGCACGTGCGCCGAGTTGCTGATCGAGCACCTGGTCCTGGCCGTGCTCCTGCACAAGCGGATCAAGCGGGGACAGCGGTTCGTGGCCTACTCCGAGTGGCACCGCCTGCACACCGCGACGAAGGACCTCATCAAGACCGCGCTCGTGCCGGCCTCGCAGTTCTGGGGCTGGTACCAGCTGCGCGAGCAGATCGCGGTGACCCCGATCGGCCGGGCCTGCCTGGACGACCTCGACACGGCGATCAGCGGCCCGGCGATCCCGCAGGCCGCAGACGTCACCAACGCGATCGAGCGGATGCTCGCCCTGGTGGAGCGGGCCTGCCCGCAGGCGCTCGACGGTCTGCACGACGCCGTCACCGCCTACCGCACCTACCAGGAGCTGGCGTGAACGCACTCCACCTCGCGGGCCCGGCCGCCAGCCGGGCCCGCGAGGGCCTGACCGCCGTCTTCTTCGGGGGCGTCGTCCCCTCCTCGGCGAACGAGGAAGCCATGGCCGAGGAGATCGGACGCAGCCTCGCCCAGGCCGGATACCAACTGCTGCACGGCGGCTACAACGGCCTGATGGAAGCCGCCGCCCGGGGAGCGGCCTCCCAAGGCGCTACCGTCACCGCGGTCACCCTGATCGGCAAGCACGACGAGTGGGGCGCGTTCAACCCGCACGCCACCATGTCCGTCCACCTGCCCGACCTCGGTGCCCGGCTCAACCACTACCTCGACCACGCCGACCTCGTCGTCGCGATGGGCGGCGGTGTCGGCACCCTGCACGAGCTGACCGCCTCGCTCTACTACGCGACCACCATCAGGCCCGTCCCGGTCTGCCTCGCCGGCCCAGCCGCCGCGCGCCTGCTCGACTTCCTGCACCACGAACGGTGGCTGTACGAGACCCCGACCCGACCGCTCGGTTTCCTGAGCACCGCCGAGTCCGCCGACGCCTTCCGCACTCACCTCGCCACCCTCACGACCAGCCTGATCGGAGGACCATGACCACCAGCACGTCGCTGGCCGGCCTTGTCGCCCGGCTCGCCGAGACCGCCTGCGTCCGCGCCCCCTTCAAGCTCCAGGACGGCGGGCAGCTCGACAACTACTTCGACGAGTACCGCCTCGCCGCCGACCCGACCCTCCTGCGCGACGTCGCCACCGCGATGGTCCCGCTCGTCCCCAGCGACGCGCAGGTGCTCGCCGGCATCGAGCTGGGCGGAATCCCGCTCGTCGTCGCCCTGTCCGCCGCGACCGGGCTGCCCGCCGTCTTCCTGCGCCGCCGACCCAAGGGCTACGGCTCCCAGCACCAGATCGAGGGAGCCGCCATCGACGGCCGCCGCACCGTGCTGGTCGACGACGTCACCCGCTCCGGAAGCCAGCTGCTGCACATGGCCCGCCTACTGCGGATCGCCGGCGGGCCTGTCGCCGACGCGCTCTGCGTGCTTGAACGGCCGCTCGGCGGCCGCGAGTTGCTGGCCGAACACCGCGTCAGGCTACACGCGCTGTTCGCCGAAGCCGACCTGCCCGACCCCGGAGGGGCAGCCACCGCATGAAGTGGGCCGCGCTCTTCGACGTCGACGGCGTCCTCGTAGACCTGATGGACACCGTCGTCTGCTCCGAGGACGCCACTCCCAAGCCCGCGCCCGACGGGCTGCACCTCGCCCGCGGCCGACTCGGCGTCGTTCCCAGCGCCGCCGTCTTCGTCGGGGACATGGACGCGGACGTCCACGCAGCCAGAGCGGCGGGCGTCACCTCCGTGGGCGCGGGCTGGGGCTTCACCGAGCCCGAGGCGCTCGCAAGCTTCGGAGCCGACCTCGTCCTGCTCGATCCCTCCGAGCTCACCGACGTGCTGCTCGCCCTGCTGCGCGCGGGGCAGTCCGACGGCAACAGCAAGCGATCTTGACGCCGGATCAGCTACGCTCGATGGTGCAGCGCACAGAAGATCGGCACGTGTGCGCTGCATCATCAGTGAGCGACGGATCTGGAGTCATGGTCTACACCGTGGGGGCGCGAGCTATCTGCGTCGAGCTGGAGAACTGAGAACTTCTCAGTCCCTGTTCTCGGCCCGGCTCGGCGTGTGATCTCCCCCCACCCTCCACGACTCTTCCGTGAGGCCGTACCGCCATGCGCTCGACGCAGATCCGCTCCACCTTCCTGGACTACTTCACCGACCGCGGCCATCGCCAGGTCCCGTCCAGTCCGCTCATCCCCGCAGACCCGACCCTGTTGCTGACCAACGCCGGCATGAACCAGTTCAAGCCCTACTTCCTGGGCGAGGTCACCCCGGAGCACTCTCGTGCCACCAGCATCCAGAAGTGCGCCCGGACCTCCGACATCGACAACGTCGGCCGGACCAGCCGGCACGCCACCTTCTTCGAGATGCTCGGCAACTTCTCCTTCGGTGACTACTTCAAGGCCGACGCCATCGCCTACGCCTGGGAACTCCTCACCCAGGTCTACAACTTGGAGAGGGGCCGGCTCTGGGTCACCGTCTATCAGGACGACGACGAGGCCGAACAGCTCTGGCGCAAGATCGGCGTCCCCGCCGAGCGCATCCAACGCCTCGGCATGGAGGACAACTTCTGGTCCATGGGCGTCCCCGGCCCCTGCGGACCCTCCTCCGAGCTCCACTACGACCGAGGCCCCGCCTTCGGCCCCGAAGGCGGCCCCGCCGTCGACGGCGAGCGCTTCATGGAGATCTGGAACCTCGTCTTCATGCAGTCCCAGCGCGGCGAAGGCGACAAGAAGGGCGACTTCCCGATCCTCGGCGACCTCGCCCAGCAGAGCATCGACACCGGCCTCGGCCTCGACCGCCTCGCCGCGATCCTCCAGGGCGTCGAGAACGTCTGCAGCACCGACCTGCTGCTGCCGACCCTGAAGACGGTTCAGGAACTCGCGGGCCGCGACTACCCCGGCAGCGGTGAGGAGAAAGTCTCCTTCCAGGTCGTCACCGAGCACGCCCGCACCATCGCCTACCTGATCGCCGACGGCGTGCTGCCCGCCAAGGACGGCCGCGGGTACATCCTGCGCCGCCTCATGCGCCGCGCGATCCGGCACGCCCGGCTGCTGGGCATCAACCAGGAGGTCCTCGCGCCGACCACCAGCAGCGTGATCGCCAACCTCAGCGACGTCTGGACCGAACTCGCCGACCAGGCCGCCCTCATCGAGCAGGTCGTCACCGCCGAGGAGGAGTCGTTCACCCGCACCCTCGCGCAGGGCACCCGGCTGCTGAACGCCGCGATCACCCGTACCCGCCAGAGCCGCTCCACCGCGCTGCCCGGCGAGACCGCCTTCGAACTGGCTGACACCTTCGGATTCCCCCTGGAACTGACCGTCGAGGCAGCCCACGACGCCGGGCTGACGGTCGACGAAGGCCGCTTCGCCACCCTGCTGGACGAGCAGAAGAAGCGCGCCAAGGCCGGCGGCAAGGCCAAGACCACCCAAGCCCTGCGCCAACAGGACACCTACCGCGAGCTGTCCGCCCGCCTGCCCCGCACCGACTTCCTCGGCTACGACCACCTGCACGCCGAGGTCGTCGTCCTGGGCCTGATCTCCGACGGAGCCGTCACCACCACCGCCCCCGAAGGCGCCACCGTCGAACTCGTCCTCGACCGTTCCCCGTTCTACGCCGAGGCCGGCGGCCAGATCGGCGACACCGGCACCCTGCGCACCACCGACGGCACCCAGCTGCGGATTACCGACACCCGATACGGCCTGGAAGGATTCCGCGTCCACCGCGCCCGCGTGATCGAAGGCGAGATCCGCACCGGAGCGAGCGGCGAAGCCACCGTCGACGCCGACCGCCGCAAGGGCCTCATGCGCTCCCACTCGGCCACCCACATCCTGCACGCCGTCGTCCGCGCCACCCTTGGCGACCACGCCCGCCAGCAGGGATCCCTCGTCGAACCCGACCGGCTCCGCTTCGACTTCGCCCACTTCTCCGCCGTCACCCCCGAGCAGCTCGCCGAGATCGAAGCCGCCGTCAACGGCCACGTCCTCGACGACCCGGCCGTCCGGGCCTGGCACGCAGACCGCGTCGAAGCCGAGGCCGCCGGCGCCATCGCCCTGTTCGGCGAGAAGTACGGCGACACCGTGCGCATCGTCGACATCGGCGACTTCTCCCGCGAACTGTGCGGCGGAACACACGTCGACCACGGCTCCCAGGTCGGCGCCTTCCGCCTGCTCAGCGAGTCCTCGGTCGGCTCCAACCTGCGCCGCGTCGAAGCCCTCACCGGCCACGGCACCCTCCGCCACCACGACACCGAGCGTCGGCTGCTCGAAGAGGTCTCCACACTCCTCGGCACAAGCCCGAAGCACGCTCCCGAGGTTCTGCACAAGCGCCTCGACGCCCTGGCCACCATGCAGCGGGAGCTCGTCCGCCTGCGCGAGGCCGAACTACGGAGCCAGGCGGGACAGTTCGCCTCGGGTGCCCGCCAGGTACCCGGGGGCCGGATCGTCTCGCAGCGGGTCACGGGGCTCGGGGCGGATGACCTGCGCGTCCTCGCCGCCGGCACGGCCGACCGCCTCCGCAACGAACGCGCCGTTGTCGTCCTCGGGACCGAACACGACGGCAAGGCTCTGCTCGTCGCCGCCATCACGCCCAGTCTCCTCAACGGCGGAGCCGAGGCCAGCCAGATCCTCGCGGGTGCTGCCCGCGCTGTGGGTGGCGGAACAGGCGGCAAGGGACCAGTCGCCAACGCCGGAGGCCGCCGTGTCGAAGCCCTCGACGAGGCCCTCAACATCGCCGCCCAGGAAGCGATCCGCGCCCTCGACCAGTAGGCGGCCGAGTAGATGAGCATGCACCGGGCGGCGGATCCCATTTCGGGACCGCCGCCCGGTGCATGCCTTCGCCGCCACGATCAGCGGGCCAGCAGGTCTTTCACCAGGACGACGCTTTCGTAGTTGGTGACGTCCCACCGCCACGTGCCCACCGGCAGGTAGCCACGCCGGCGGTACCAGCCGACCAGCTCGGTCGCCTGGGACGACGTGTCGATCACCACCTGCCCGCAACCCAACGCGGCAATCCGCTCCTCCGCGAGCGTCAGCAGCCGCTGCCCCAGCCCGGTGCCCCGCTGCGACGGCTCCACCGCCAGCTGCCAGAACGACCCCGAGCCCACCGGAGCCGGGTACCCCGCTGGGGCCACGAAGGGATCCGCCACCGTCACCGTCCCCACCATCGCGTCTCCCCGGAACGCCACCCAGCACTCACCCTTGCCCAGCCGGTAGGCGGTGTCCTGCGTGGACTGGTACGAGGCGAAGAACACCCGCCCGGCGGTCGCGTGGTCGGCGTACGCGCGATGCAGCAATCCGGTCAGCTGCTCCACCGAATCCCCCTCGGCGAAGCGCCGTACGGTGCTGAGACCAGCAGGGCCGTCCCGGGCCGGCGGATCACTGGTTCGAGTCACACGATCAGTGTCGGCGGAACGATCGCCTTCGGCCTGCGGGATGATCGATTGTCACGGGACGTCGCGTCGGTGATCCAGTCGTAATGCCCAGCCTGTTTCCAGACCCGGAGGTTCGGCTGACCAACGATCACTCCGATCGGTGCCAGGTGCGTTAGGCCACAACGACGCCGACAGCGATGCCCAGGTCAGCAGTCAGGCCGTCGGTTCCGTGGTAGCCCGCTTGGCACTCCAGCGGCAGTGAGTGGCAGCCGTGGCGGGGCGCGCTGAGGATGAGAGACCTGGTGACGCGCTGTGTCGCGAAGGAGGCCCGGGCATGGGCTGGTGGTCGTCGTGGATCGAGGTCGGGCGGGACGGGCTGCGGGTTCAGCGGGCGTTCGCGGCTCCGTCGGCGATTGCGCGGGCCGTTCTGGCCGTGCTGTTCGCCGCGGTCCTCGGCCTGGTGCTGGACGACCCGATCGCCGGGTCGATGGCCAGTGTCGGCGCGTTCATCTGCGCCATCGGCACCATGGTGGGCCCGTTGCGGCACCCGGTGGTGACCGCGCTCGGGGTGGCCGTGGCGTTCAGTGCGATGGCGGTGGTGGGGGCGCTGGTGCACGGGAGGACTTGGCTGTTCCTGCTGTTGCTCGGGGTAGCGGCCTTCGCTGCCGGGCTCTGGCGGACGCTGGGCGTCGCGTCCGGCATCCGGGGCTGCCTCGCGGTCGTCGGGCTGATGATCACGGCTGACCTGGCTCCCGGCGTGCACGGGGGGCTGGTGATGGCCGGGTGGATCGCGACCGGGACCGGACTGGTCGTGGTGGTGCAGTTGCTCCCGCCGTACGACTCGCGGTTCGCCGCCCAGCGCCGGGCCCTCGCGGCGCTCTACCGGTCGCTCGCCGAGGCTTCCGTCGCAGCCGGTCCGGCCGCCCTGAGCGGGTCGGCTCCGTTCACGGCGGCCCGGCAGGCGCTGGACCTGCTGCCGCAGTTCAGCCGGCCGGTGGCCGCGGCCATGTTCGGGCTGCTGGGAGAGGCCGAGCGGATCCGCCGGGCGCTGCACACGGTCCGGCTGATGGCCCCCGCGGACGGGAACCGGGAGGCGCTGGCCGCCACCGCGCAGGTGCTGGGCGACATCTCCCGCACGGTGGCCACCGGGCGCGAGCACCGCACGCCCGAGGCAGTCGGCGCCCTCCTGGAGTCGTGGGCGGCCGCCTCGCCCGTGCGTGGCCCGCGCGACCTGGTCGCGCGGCTGCGGCAGGCCGAGCAGTTGGCGCAGCGTTCGACCGACGAGCGGCTGGGGGACGTACTGGAGCCTCCCGCCGAGGTGCCGGGTCTGTACGCGGGCACCTCGTCCGTGGCGCGCACCGCCCGGCGGATCCAGGCCCAACTGCGGCCCCAGTCACCGATCTTCCGCCACGCGGTGCGGCTGGCCGTCGGGGTGGTGGTCGCGGAGGTCATCGGCCGGTCGATCGGCGGGTGGGGCGGTCTCGGCATCTCCGCGCACGGCTTCTGGGTGGCGCTGACCACCATGCTGGTGCTCTTCCCCGAGTACGGGCACACCGTCGCCCGGGCCTGGGGGCGAGCGGCCGGGGCCGTGCTGGGCAGCCTCCTCGCCTGGGCGCTGTCCCAGCCGCACTGGTCGCCGGGCGGCCTGGCGGTCGCGTCGGTGGTGTTGGCCGCGGTGTCGTTCGCCACCCTGCGGACCGGGCAGCTGATGCTCAATCTGTGGCTGACCTGCTGGATCGTCTTCCTGATCCACCACGTCGGCGGGCTGCCGGGGCCCACGGCGTGGGCGCGCGCCGCCGACACGGTGGTCGGCGCCGCGCTCGCCGTGCTCATCTTCTTGGTCTGGCCGACCTGGTCCGCCCGGCGGGTGCCGGGCCTGCTCGCGGAGTGGTTGCGGGTGCAGGAGCAGCTGCTGCCCGAGCTGCTGACCGGCTACGCCGATGTCGGGGCGACCGACTGGGCGGCCGTCGACGCGCTGCGGGCGCGGTCACGGCAGGTCAGGGAGGAGCTGGCGGTCGCGGTGGAGCAGTCGCACGCCGAGCCGGCCGAGCAGCGCTGCCCCTGGTCGGGTGCGCAGCTGGAGCTGATCAGCACTCAGGTGTCCGCGGTCGCCGGGTGCGCCACCCTGCTGGCCGAACACCTGCCGCTCACTCCGCAGGACACCGTGCCGGAGCTGACCGAGCTGGTCGATCCGCTGCACGAACACCTCACCGCCCTGGCCCGCGCCGCCGCCGGAGCCGAGACGGTGGCTCCGGGGGCACTGCGCTCGGTGTTCGACTCGTTCACCGCCCGCTCCGGCCTGCTGGCCGAGACGTCCGAGGGCTCCGAGGGCTCGGAGGGCTCGGAGGGCTCCGAGGGTTCCGGCAGCGACGACAGCTCCGACGGCCCCGACAGCTCCGACAGCGGCACGCCCGGCCGCGCCCTCGCTCTGAGTACCGCCACCGTCGATGCGGTCGAATCCCTGACCGAGACCATCGCCTCGCGCGACCGCCCCCGTCGTCGTCACGCGGCGGCCTGACAGGGTCTCAGGCCGCCCGGTCGGTCACTCCGACCAGGGGGCGGGCGCGCGGGCGGCGGTGAGCTCCAGGCCGGTCACGCCGTCGGCCCGGCGCTCGCGGAGCAGTTCGCCGCCGAGCGTGTAGCGGGCGGCGGCCGCGTCGGAGCGGGCGGCGCGCTCGACGATCGCGTCGACCAGGGCGCGGACCATGCCCAGGCGGGGGTGGGCGGTGTGGATCCGCTCCTGCCACCCGGCGGCGATCTGCGCGTCCTGCCCGAAGTCCATGCACACGCCCGCGCGGGTGAGGCGGCACAGCAGGCCCCGGCGCTCGGCGATGCCGGGCGAGGCGTGCAGGGCGATCGCCTCCCAGACGCGGTCGACGTCCGCCTCCGGCACCCGGTGGCGCCGCAGCAGCTCCGCCGCCAGGTCTGCGCCCTCCACCTCGAAGCGGGCGGCGCCCTCGGCGAGGCCGCCGGTGCCCAGGTCGTGCAGGACGGTCGCGGCGAACAGCAGCTCGCGGTCGTACTCGGCGTCGGTCCGGCACCCTTCGTGGGCGGCCAGCAGGTCGGCGAAGAGGAAGCTGCGCACGCTGTGGTTGAACACCGGCACGGTCTCGCCGGCGCGTGCGGTGGCGAGGACGGCGTCGGCCAGTGGCCCGGTCGGCAGGTCGAGGGAGAACTCCATGAGCGGCAGGCTACGAGCCGCGGCCGCACCGCCGGAAGTGGCACGCAGGCCATGCATCGCTAAGATCGTGCCATGTCGGCCGTCGAACGGCACCGGGTCGTGGTGCTGGCGCTCCCCGGGGTCCTCCCGCTCGACCTGGGCATCCCGGTGCAGACCTTCGGGACGGACCCGCACTACCGGGTCACGGTGTGCACCGACCCGGCCTCCGGGCCCGTGACCAGCGGCGGGTTCACCGTCGGCACCACCGCCGGGCTGGAGGCGCTGCGCGAGGCCGACACCGTCGTCGTCCCCGGCTACCAGGGCGTGCGGAGCGCGCCCCCCGCCGCCGCGCTGGCCGCGATCCGGGCGGCGCACGCCCGCGGCGCCCGGCTGGTGTCGATCTGCACCGGGGCGTTCGCGCTGGCCGCCGCCGGGCTGCTGGACGGGCGCCCCGCGACCACCCACTGGCAGGACGCCGCCGACCTGCAACGCCACTACCCCCGGATCCAGGTCCGCCCGAACGAGCTCTACGTCGACGACGGCGACGTGCTCACCGCGGCCGGCGTGACCGCCGGGATCGACCTGTGCCTGCACGTGATCCGCCGCGACCACGGCGCCGCGGCGGCCAACACGCGCGCCCGGGCGCTCGTCGCTCCGCCCCAACGGGCAGGCGGCCAGGCGCAGTTCATCGAGCGCTTCCGGCCGCCCGCGCACGGCGCGGAGCTCGCGGCGGTGCGCGCCTGGATGCTCGACCACCTCGCCCGCCCGCAGAGCGTGGACGAACTGGCCGAGCGCGCGCACATGTCCCGACGCACCTTCATTCGGCGCTTCCAGCAGGAGACCGACACCTCGCCGATGGCCTGGCTGACCGCCGCCCGGATCGACTGGGCCCGCGAACTCCTGGAGACCACCGCCGTTCCCGTCGAACAGGTCGCCCGGCTCAGCGGCCTGGGCAGCCCCGCCACCTTCCGGGCGGCCTTCCACCGCTGCGTCGGCACCTCGCCCGCGGAGTACCGGGCCACCTTCCGCGCCCAGGGCGGTTGACCGGGCGAACCGAGCCTCAACGAACCTCATCGAATCCTCACGTTCCGCCGGGCAGGCTCCTCGAAGGCACAGCAGAGCAGTCCCCGAACAGGTGCACGGCGAGGAAGAGGTCCATGGCCCAGGCGGCGACACACTCCGTCGGCGACCTCGTCGCCGAACGCTTCGAACTCCTGGCGCACCTGGGCGCCGGCGGCATGGGAACGGTGTGGCGGGCCCGCGACCTGCTGCTCGGGCGCGAGGTGGCGCTCAAGGAGGTGCGGGCCGTCATCGAGGACGGCCCGGACCAGGCCGCCCGGAGCCGCGAGCGGGTGCTGCGGGAGGCCCGGGCGCTCGCCGGCATCGGCCACCCCAACGTGGTCACCATCCACGAGGTGCTCGACCGACGGCCCCGGCCCTGGCTGGTGATGGAGCTGGTGCCCGGCCGCTCCCTGCGCGAGGTCCTGCTGGAGGACGGCCCGCTCACCCCGGTGCGGGCCGCCCGGATCGGGCTGGACGTGCTGGGCGCGCTGGACGCCGCGCACTCGGCCGGGATCCTGCACCGGGACGTCAAGCCGGGCAACGTGCTGATCCGCCCCGACGGCACCGCCGTGCTCACCGACTTCGGCATCGCCACCCTCCAGGGCACCACCACGCTCACCGCGCCCGGCGACATCATCGGCTCGCCGGAGTACATGGCGCCGGAGCGGATCAACGGCGAACCGGTCGGGCCCTCCTGCGACTTGTGGTCGCTCGGCATGCTGCTCTACGCCTGCGTCGAGGGCGGAAACCCGGTGCTGCGCGACTCGCTGTGGCAGACGCTGCGGGCGGTCTGCGAACTCCCGCTGCCCTCCCCGTCGCGGGCCGGCCCGCTGGCGCCGGTGATCGACGCCCTGCTCACCCGCGAGCCGCAGGACCGCCCGTCGGCCGGCCGGCTGCGCACGCTGCTCACCGCCGTGCTGAGCAGCGAGGGCGAGACCGTCGTCGTCAGCACGGTTCGGCCGGGGCCGGGGGAGACGCCGACCCTGGTGGCCGCGCTGGACGGGCTCCCCGACGGCGGGCGGCCCCAGCCCCGGCGGCGCCCGCACCACCGGCATCCCGCCGCCGTCGCCGCCGTGGTCGCCGTCACCGGCGCCGGCCTCGTCGCGGCCGCCGCGATCGGCCTGGCCGGCCAGGGACGGCAACCCAAGCCCAGCGCCGCCCTGCCGTCCCCCACCGCACCGCCGTCTCCCGCCGGTACCGGCTGGATCGCCCAGCTCGCCGCCGTCCCGCGCTCGGCCGGCCCCGAGGACCGCGACCAGGCACTGGCCGACGCCCAGCAGCAGGTGCCCGGCGCCGTGCTGCTGGACGGCGACGCCTGGGCCTCGCTGCCGTCGGGCTACTGGATCGTCCGCGCACCGGGCGAGTTCGCGAGCGGCGGTGCCGCCCTGACGTTCTGCGCCGACGCCGGCGTCGACCAGTGCTCCGCCCGCTACCTCAGCCAGGACCGGGCCGACAGCGCCTACCACTGCGAAGCCGCCCCGGCGGACGCCCCGGCCGTCGCCTGCGCCCGCCCCGGTGACAAGCCCGGGTGATCTCGTGAACTCGCTGCGGGCGGGCGGGCGAGTTGGCACAATCGCCGCTGTGTCGGAGTTTCTTGAATTCCAGTTCGCCAACGGTTCGTCAGTTCTGCTCCAGGCGTTCCCCGCCGTCGAGCCGGCGCCCGCCCGGCCGGCGCCGGACGAGGACGACGACGAGCTCGACCTGCTCCCGCCCGGGCTGGCCGGCGGCCGCCCGGTCTCGCGCGGCCCGGGCGAGCAGCCGGGCCGGGTCGCCAAGGTGACCCAGGACGCGCTGCGCGCCGCCCTCAGCCCGCTGGTGCCGCTGCTGCAGGAGGTGCACGACACCGTCGCCCAGGTGCCGCAGCCCCCGCACGAGGTGTCGGTGGAGTTCGGCGTCCGGTTCGGCGCCGACCTCAAGCTCGGCATCGTCGGCGGCAGCGGCGAGGCCAGCATGAAGGTCTCGGCGACCTGGCAGCTCCCGCAGCAGAGCGCGCGGACCCCGGACCCGGCCGCCCGGCAGACCGACTGAGCGATGGCCTGGTTCTCCGACCCCGGCGCGGCCGGCGGCGCTGCGCCGTGCCTTCGAGGGACTGTGGCGGACCCGCCCGGACGACCCCGACGACGCGGTCTAGCCGGCGCGGTCGGCGGTGACAGCCCACACCGGCATGAGCAGCCGGCCTTGCTCGTCGGTCGGCAGGCCGTCGGCGAACTCCCGCCCGCCGGGGACGTCCAGTGCGTCGACGACCTGGTGGAGCACGTCCAGGGTGAAGCGCGCGGACGTGGTGTAGGTGGTTTGCCGCAGGCTGCTGATCGACCAGCCCGCTCCGGCGAAGGTGGCGCGCAGTTCCTGCTCGGTGCAGCGGTTCGGCGAGGCGATCTCCCTGGGTACCTGGTCGGAGAAGCAGATCACCTGCAGGGTGGCTCCCGGCGTGGTGGCGCGGTGCAGTGCGGCGAGGTACTGCCGCCGCTGGTCCGGCGGCAGGCCGTGGTAGAGGGCGCTGTCTATCACGGTGTCGTACCGGGCGTCCGCCGCCAGCCCGTCGAGGGTGACGGCGTCGGAGACGAGGAACCGCACGTCGAGGCCGAGCGCCGCGGTCAGTTCGGCGGCGCGCGCGATGGCCTTGGGGGAGACGTCGAGGGCGGTGACCCGGTGGCCGCGCCCGGCCAGGAAGCGGGCGTTCTCGCCGAGGCCGCAGCCGACGTCGAGCACCTCGCCGCGGAACCCGCCGGCTGCCTCGACCTCGACGAGCGCGGGCTGGGGACCCTCGATGTCCCAGGGGATGATGTCGCCGTAGATCTCGTGCAGGGGGGATTCGGGGCCGTACAGCGAGTCGCCGTCGTAGCTGGCGTCGAAGTGGATGTCGGCCGCCCTCGGGCTGTGGTCGGGCATGGTGTGCTCCCCGGTCGGCTAAAGCTGTTCGGATACATACCTTATTGTCCGAGGATGCCTTCCGGGAGGCGTGCGAACTCGATGTGAGAGCACGTCAGGGCGCCCGGGGTGCGCTTCGCGCCCTCGGTCAGCCGTGGGCGGCGGCCTTGAAGATCCAGTAGCCGATCGGGTCCCCGTCGTCCGGGCGGTCGGACGGCTCGTCAGGAACCAGGGCGTAGCCGTTGTCGGTGGCCGAGAGCGGGGCCGTGGGCAGGTTGTCCGCCGCGACCCGGCCGGTGTGCAGGTCCACGGCGAGGCTGGCGCGGGTGTAGACGCCGCTGCTCCTGGTCGGGCTGCTCGGCGAGCTGCCGTAGGCCACGCCGCCGACCACCACCATGGGCGTGAAGGCCTGTTGGCCGGCGGACTGCTGCCAGATCACGTGACCGTCCGTCAGGCTCACCGCGACGCTGCTCGCCGGGTTGCCCTCGGCGAACGCGAGGACGGCCTCGTCCGACTGGACGTTGTCGGCCTCCGGCGGGGTGCCGTCGAGCGTCGAGGACGGCGCGATCAGCGGGGTGGCGCCCTTGACCGCGCCGGTGTGCACGTCCTGGACCGCCAGCACGTCCTTGCCGCCACCGGCCGGCCAGAGCAGGCCGATCGTGGCGCCCGAGGTGAAGCAGAGCCTCGGGGTGGCGGAGGTGATGCCTGCCGGGCGCGCCGAGTCGCTGGTCCAGAGCGGGTCGCCGGGGTGGGTGAGGTCGTAGGCGGCCAGGTAGTGGTCGGTGCCGCTGCCGCCGGCGGACGGGCGGCTGTGGTCGACCAGGGCGACGCCGTCCACGATGTCCAGCAGCTCGGGCTCCAGCGGGACGTAGCCGGTCTGGTCGGCGGGCAGGGTGAGGCGGGCCGAGCCGTCCTGGTCATAGATCACCAACTGCGGTGCCCCGGGCGACTTCGCGGTGGTCGCGCTCCAGCCGGCCAGGCCGGTGCGGGCCTCGGAGGTGGGCCAGGACAGGTCCGTCACCTTGTGCCCGCTCGCGTCGAAGCCCACCTCGTGCTCCACCGAGCCGGCGGTGCTCAGCCCGTCCGAGGCGGTGACCTCGGTGCCGTGCACGAAGATCGCGGGCGTGCCGTTGAAGTCGCCCACCTGGGCGGTTCCGTAGAACGGGACCTGGGCGGTGGCGATCTGGCGGCCGGTCGCGGCGCTGTAGAAGGTCAGCTGCCCGGGGTTGGAGCTGCCGGTGCCGGTCGCGGCGAGGGTGAAGTCGATGGTCACGAACGAGTCGCCCACCGGGTACGGGACGCCGGCGAGCGGGGCCTTCACCAGCGCGATCGGGTGCGCGGCCAGTCCGGGCAGGGCCGGGCCGCTGTACGCCGGGGTCGAGCCCGAGGGCGAGGGCGTGGCCGGGGCGCCGGACGGGGGCGCGGTGACCGGCCTCGCGCTCGCCGGCCGGCCGGCGGTTCCGCCGCCGCAGCCGGTCAGCAGCAGGCAGGCGCAGCCCGCCGCGAGCAGTGGACGGACGAGCGCGGACGCTCCCGTGAATGCCAATGGATCCCCCGAGGACTCGATCAGTGTCGTGCGCCCGGCGCAGCTGCGGGACGGCGCGGTTCCCGACGCTAGCCACCGGCCGCCGACGGATCGTCAAACCGTGGCGGTAGCCGGGGGTAAACCTGCGCGGTACGGGTGCCATGCTGTCCCCGGCACCAGGGCGGTGCCGGGGGATGGGAGCGGGCATGGAACCTCTGCTGATCAGGCGGGACGCGCCGAGCCGGTACGGGGCGGCGGGCGCCGCGCTGGTGGGGGTCGGGCTGCTGCCGGGCGCCCTGGTGGTCGCGGCCGGGGGCGGCGTCGCGGGGGTGCTGCTGCTGGGGGCCGGGGTGGCCACCGCCGTGCGCGCCGAGCGGGCGATGGTCCACGCCGACCAGGACGGGATCCTGGTGCGCGGGTCCTTGCGGAGCCGGCGGATCGCGCTGGCCGACGTGGTCGGGATGCGGGCGGAGCGGCTCTACTTCTGCGACCGCCGGGGCCGGCTGCGCAGCTGCTGGCTCTCCGCGCTCGGCCGCAACACCAGCCGGTGGGCCGTCTACTCCTACTCGAACCGGCTGAGCCTGCTGCAACGGATCGAGCTGGAGCGGTGGATCGAGGAGGCCGTCACCTCCCGGATCAAGCGGCGGGCCCGCCTGCTCGACACCCTGGACGACGCGGCGCTGGCCCGCGAGGCCCGGGTGGCGGCCGCCGGGGAGCGCTGGGAGCGCAAGTACGGCGTCGCCCGCCCCCGCTGGCACTTCGTGAGTGCCGCCGCCGAGCGGGTGACGGGCGCCCGCGCGGCGGCGGGGAGCTGAGGGCCCAACAAGTGGCTGCCCGTCAGACGGCCAGCGTGCTCCGCACCGGTGTGATGATCTCGTCCACCAGCCACCGGGCCGCGCCCGGGGGGTAGGGGCTGCGCAGGCTCAGCACGATGTGGGTCAGGCCGGCGGCGATCAGCTCCCCGACGGCCTTGCGGTCGGCGGCCGGATCGTCGTACGACACGATGTACTGCACGGAGCGGGTGATCGAGCGCGGATCGCGGCCGAGGGCGGCGCATTGCCGGTCCAGTACGGCGCTGCGCTCGGCGATGCGCTCCAGGGAGTTGTGCGGCGGCCCGGGGATGTTCCAGATGTCCGCGTGCTCGGCGACCAGGCGCAGCGTCCGGTCGCCCCAGCCGCCGATCAGCAGGGGCGGGCCCGGGCGCTGGACCGGCTTCGGCTCGTTCCGGTTGCCGGTCAGCGTGTAGTAGCGGCCGTGGAAGTCGAAGACCTCCTGGGTCCACATGCCGCGCAGGATGGCGATGGTCTCCGCCAGCCGGGCCAGGCCCTCACCGGGCGGCACCAGGCTCAGGCCGTAGGCCGCGTACTCGGCGATCGCCGGGTTGTCGCCCGCGATGCCGCCGGCGCTGGCCGGCTGGACGGTGCCGCCGACGCCGAGGCCCATGACCAGGCGGCCCCCGGAGATCACGTCGACCGTGCTGGCCATCTTGCCGAGCAGCGCGGGCGGCCGGATCCGATTGCTCGTCACCAGCAGGCCCAGGCGCAGCCGTCGGGTGCTCGCGGCCAGCGCGCTGAGCAGGGTCCAGCCCTCGTGGATCTGGCCGTCGGCCGGTCCGGCGATCGGCATCAGGTGGTCCCAGAGCCAGGCGTCGGCGATCTCGGGCAGCTCGTCGGCCTCCTGCCAGACCCGTAAGACGTCCTGGTAGGAGACCCGCATCGGGGTGGTCTTGAGGCCGAACGTGACGGCGGGGATGTGCTGGTCGGACATGTGCTGGTCGGACATGTGTGCCAGGCGCCCTTCGCGTGGGTGTGCTGCCGCGCGCCGGATCGGCGGTCGGCATTCGTCACCGTAGCGGATCGTCAGTATGACTGACCATCAGTTCGCGGATAGGATTCGGGCCATGACGCACGACGCACCGCCCGAGGTCCTCACCGCCCGGCTCGGCTACCTGCTCAAGCACGCCTACCTGCGGCTGACCAAGGAATCCGCGCGCGCCCTGGCGCCGCACGACCTCGACGGGCGCGAACTCGCCGTGCTGGCCGTGCTCGACGCGCACGGCGAGCTGTCCCAGCTGGCGGCGGCGGGAGTGCTGGGCATCGACCGGACCACCATGGTCGCCCTGGTCGACGCGCTGGAGGGCAAGGCGTTGGTCGAGCGCCGCCGCAGCCAGGCGGACCGGCGCAAGAACATCGTCCAGCTGACGGCCGGCGGCCGGGCCCGGCTGCGCGAGGCCGAGCAGGCCCGGGCGGAGATGGAGCGGCGCTTCCTCGCCCCGCTCGCCGACGCGGACGCCGAAGCGCTGGTGCGCGCCCTGCGGGCGGTCGTTGTCGCCCCGGCCGAGGGGCCTGTCGGCTGATCACCCGGGACGGCCGGTAGCCTGCGGATCATGACGATCGGGCGCGGGACGGAACACAGCTGGTGGGCGCGCAAGTTGCTCGAATCCATCGGCGTGGATCCGAACGACCTGCGGCTGGACGAGGCCGAGCACGTGGAGCGCGGGATCGAGATCGCGCTCGGCGGGTTCGACTCCAAGGACGCCCAGTTGGTCGAGGGCGCGGTCTCGATGGCCTCGGACATCCTGCGGCGATGGCGCACGCCCCGGCCCGAGTTGGTGGCCGGCCTGGTCCGGTGCGTGGCGTCCGACCGCTCCCTGGCCAGGGGCGACGCGGCGTTGGCGCTGGCGGGCCTGGTGTCGGCGGACTCCACCCAGGACCTCGCCCCGGCCGTGCCCGCGCTGCTCGCGGCCGCCGCCGACTCCTACGACCGGATCGCCGGACCGGCCGCGCTGGCCCTCGCCCGGCTCGGCCACCCGGGCGTGCTGGAGCCGGTGCACCGGTGGCTGGCGTCGAGCAGCCGAACCCCGTTCTTCCAGGTGACCTCGCTCGGCCAGGTGCTGCGGCCGCTGGTGGGCTCCGCCGACGAACTGCTGCCCGGCATCCGCCGGATGCTCCTCGACGCGGCCGGCTCGGAGGGGCTGCGCCCGGTCCTCACCACGCTCGCCGCCTGGGGCCCCGCCGCGAGCGCGGCGGTTCCGGAGCTGCTGTCGACGCTCACCACCCGCAACGTGCGCTGGGCCTGCGACGTGCTCGGCAGCATCGGCCCGGCGGCGGGGCCCGCGGTGGACACCCTCGACGGCTTCGTCCGCGGCCGCACCCAACCGCCGCGCCACGACGGCAGCACCCTGCAGTCGACCGGCCGACGGCGCTGGCACGGCGCGCAGAACGCCGCGTGGGCGCACTGGCGGATCACCGGCCGCCCGCAGACCTTCCTGGCCTTCCTCGCGGACACCTCGACCAGAGGCCTGGGGTACGCCGACCTGGGCCGGCTGGGGGAGTTGGGGCCGCTGGCGCTCCCGTACGCGGACGCCGTCCGGCAGTTGCTGACCTCGGCCGGCCCGTGGACCCGGGTCCAGGCCGCCGGTGCCTGGTGGCGGATCACAGGCGACCCCGACCCCGCCCTCCCGGTCCTGCTGGCGGCGCTGGAACCGCTGCGCTCGGGCGAGGCCGACGAGCCCTGCCGCGAGGCGGTCCGGACCATCGCCCGGATCGGAACCCCCGCCGTCGCGGCCGCGCCGCTGCTCGAAGCGGCCCTGACGTCCGAACGTGGCTTCCCGGCGGACTTCTACCCGGCGGCCCGCGCGGCGCTGGCGGCCTTCGGCGGCAGGTGACGAGCCGTCAGGTGTTGCCCGTGCCGTCGCTGTCCGCCGGGGCGCGCCGCAAGGTCGCCTGGCAGGCGGCGGCCAGGACGGTGAAGGCCGGCGCCAACCACCACCAGGCCGGCGCGGGGAACGCCAGCGCGGGCAGTGCGCCCGCGACCAGGGCCGTGGCGCGGCCGCGCAGGTGCGGATGGGGGCCGCGCAGGTGCGGGCGGTGCCGGCGGCGGGGGCCTCGCCGCCACCACCGGCCGCCGCCGTCGCGGGTCGGGCGGCCGACCGAGCCGAACACCACCCAGCCGGCCGTGAACCCCGCCGCCACCCACCACAGCAGCGTGCGCTCGCGCCCCGCCTGCCACCACGGCACCAGCACCAGCGCGGACAGCACGAAGGCGAGGTTGTAGAGCAGGTCGTACAGCGCGAACACCCGCCCGCGCGCCGCGTCCGGAGTCGCCCCGCCGACCAGCGCGTCCGCGCAGACCTTCAGCACCTGGAAGGCGAACGCCGCCACCGCCAGGCAGAGCACCAGCACCCAGAGCGAGGGGAACAGCCCGCCGACGTACGCCGCCGCGGCGGCCGGCAGGAACGCGGCGGGCACCAGCGCCCGGGCCCCGTAGCGGCCCGCCAGCGGCGGGGCGACCGCGCTCGCCGCGAAGGTGGCGATGCCGGTGGCGGCGAGCGCGACCGCGTAGCCCGAGGCCCGCAGCCGGTACTGCGAGTCCGCGACCAGCACCAGCACCACGAACCCCGCCCCCAGTAGCAGCCGGTGCGCCCCGACCGCGAGCAGCGGCCGCCGGATCGCCGCCGTCCGGGCGGCCAGCCGCACGCCCTCGACCAGGTCGGCCACCGTGCGCCGGACGGCCGGCAGCGCGGAACCCCGAGGCACCGTCAGCTCCGGCCCGAGCCCGGGCAGCAGGGCGAACACCGCCGCCGCCCCCGCGTAGAGCACCCCCGCGCCCAGGAAGGCGGCCACCACCGAGCGGCCGACGAAGAGCGAGCCGCCCAGTGCACCGAGGAACGCCGCCGCCGATCCGGTCAGCGCCGAGAACGCGTTGGCCGGCACCAGCCGCGCCCGGGGCACCGTGCGCGGCAGCGCGGCGCCCTTGGCGGTCAGCACCAGACGCGAGGAGGAGAGCAGCAGCACCACGGCGAGGTAGGCCGGCGCCGTCCACCGCTCCGCCACGACCACGGCCCCGACCGCGACCAGCAGCCCGCGCAGCACCGACACCAGCACCAGCGTGCGCCGCCGGTCCAGCCGGTCCAGCAGCACCCCGGCGAACGGGCCCACCACGCTGAACGGCAGCAGCGTCACCGCCAGCACCGCCGCGATCCGCCCGGGGCTGGCGCCCCGGCCGACGTCGAACAGCACGAACTGCGCGAACCCGATCTGGGCCAGCCCGTCGCCGCACTGCCCCAGGCACTGCCCCACCAGCAATCCGCGCAGCGGCCCGGCCAGGTCACGCCGCAGGGAGCCCCGCTCCGACCCGGCCCCCGCCTCTGGCGCCGGCCCGTCGGCGGCGAGCCCCGCGCGCTCCTCCATGCCCCCATCCTCCGTCCTGGACCGACCGGCACTCGGGAGGCGGCGTCGCGACGCGCCCCGGCCTTCGGCCGGGCGGGGGTCCCCGGCCGGAGAGCGGGGGAGCCGCTCCTTCACCCGCTCCCCATTTGCCGGGCGGTCTAGGATCGACGCCGATCAGGGCACGACACGAGAGGCAGTGGAGCATGACGGACCAGCACGAGCCGCGCGGGATCCGGGTCCTGGCGGACTATCAGTGCCACCCGCTGTGGCTGGTCCACCCGGACGCCGGCGACCTCTCCCCGGAGGATCCGTCGCTGGGCCTCAGCGCCGACCTGGCCGGGCGGCTGGCCGACTGGGCGGCCGAGTACGACGCGATCCTCGACTGGGACGACCCGGCGTCCAGCGCGTTCGCCGAGCCGGAGGCCGAGGAGGCGTTCTACGCCCTGGGCCGCACCCTGGCCGAGCGGCTCGCCGAGGAGCTCGGAGGCGGCTGGCGGGTGACGTACTTCGACGGGCGGCTGAGGCGCGACGTCGACGTGCCCGGCGCCGCCTGAGCAGCGCCGGGCCACGCCAACGGGGTTCAGCGTGCCGGCGCTGCCTGGCCCGCCGATGCCGCCGTGGCGCGCTCCGCGGCGGCCGGAGCGTGCCGTACCTCGACGGGCGCCTCGGGCGCGACGTTTCCGCACCCCAGGCACCCCGACCACTCCCGCGAGCCTCAGCGTGCCGGCGCCCCCTCGCCCGCCAGGGCCAGCGCGGCGCGGTCCAGCATGAGCAGGGCGAGGTCGTCGGCCTGGCAGCGGATCTCCGGGATGGCGGTGGTCTCCAGCAGGCTGCCGCGGCGCAGCGAGCCGAGCGTCCAGAGCGGCGCCGGGGTCAGGGAGTCGGCGGGGCGCAGGCGGCCGTCGGGGTCGGTGAGGAAGCCGCCGCCGATCGGGTTGGGCGTCCCGAGGCCGGTGGTGAGGAGCTCGGTGACCAGCGGGTCGTCGACCCGGGTGAGGTTGACCTCGGAGCCGGTGCAGTTCAGCACGGCGCCCACCCGCAGCCGGCGGCCGTCGTCCAGCCGGACGTCGAGCCCGCCGCCGGGCGGGCCGGCCGGTTCGGCGCCGGCCACGGTGCCCCGGCCGGTGCGGACCTGGTCGGCGTCGACGGCGGCGCGCAGGGCGTTCGCGCTGACCGGCGGGATGCGGTGGCGGTGGGTCTCCCACAGGCGCAGGTCCTCGGCGAGCAGCCGGGCCCGGTCGGCGGGCGGCAGCTGTTGCCAGAGCGCGCTGGTGACGGACCGTAGGCTGTCCACCCCCGCCCGCCAGTCGCCGTGCACCCGGCGGCAGCGGGCGATGTGGCACAGCACGGCCCGGCGCAGCCCGGCCAGCCCGGCGCCGGCGGCGAGCGCGTCGAGGTCCGGGGCGGCCACGGTGGGCACCGGGACGGTGGCGTGCGGCTGGGGGACCAGGCCGTGCCGCGACAGCGCGTGCACCACCCGGCCGGGGCGGCGCAGGCTGAGCGCCATGTCGACCATGGTCAGGCCGGTGCCGACGAGCAGGACGTCGCGGTCCTCGGGCACCGCGTCGAGCGCGCCGGGCGTCCAGGGGTCGGCGAGGAACGCGGCGGAGTCGCGCAGCGCGGGCGGCGCCCAGGCCGTGCCGGGCGCGAAGTTGCCGAGGGCCAGCACGGCGGCGGCGAAGTCGAGGGACTGTCCGCCGGCCAGTCGCAGGCGCAGCGGCGCGCCGGTCGCCGCCGGGCGGTGGGTGAGGCCGACGACCCGGTCGTGCACGCGGATCAGGTCGGGCGCGTCGGCGCGGTGGCCGGCCTCGGCCAGGCTGTCGGCGAGGTAGCGGCCGAACAGGCCCCGGGGCACGAAGTCGTGCTCGCCGGCCCGGTCGCCGAGCCAGCGGGTGAAGTGGCCGGGGTCGTCCCGGTGGGCGCTCATCCGCCCGGCCGGGACGTTCAGCAGGTGGTGCGGGGCCTCGGTGCCGAAGGCCAGGCCGCGGCCGGCCGGCCCGGGGTTGATGAGCCAGATCCGCACCGGCACCGCCGCGTGGTGGAGCAGCCGCAGCGCCGTCAGGGTGCCGGCGGCGCCGCCGCCCACGACGGCGATGTCGTGGACCGTGTCGCGCTGGTTCACCGCTCACCCTCGGGCGCGTGGTAGGTCCGGCGGATGCTGGTGCCGAGGCGGGAGATGTCGGCGCCGTAGATGTGGATCGAGATCGCCTTGTCCGTACCGCAGTTGCTCACCCGGTGGATGTCGCCGGGCGGTGCGAAGGCGGCGACGGAGCCGGCCGGGTTCACCGTGTCGCCGATCGGGATCAACCGGGAGGTCGGCCCGTCGGCGAGCAGCCGGTAGCGGCGTTCGTGCTCCTGGCCCTCGTAGACGCCGGTGACGCACCAGGAGACGTGGTCGTGGATCGGGGTGCGCTGGCCCGGCAGCCAGACCAGGGCGACGAGCGAGAAGCTGCCGTCCGGTTCGGCGTGCAGCACGTGCTGCCGGTAGGTGTCGGGGTCGCCCTCGCGCTGCGGGGCGGTGAGCAGGTCCGCGCTGCCGAGCGTGGGTGCGAGCAGCTCGCCGACCAGATGGGCCGTCAACTCCGGTGACAGACCGCGCCGGATCACGGTACGGAGGCCGGCAATGAGTTCGCCGATCGGTGCCGTGACCCGGGCGATCACCGCTTCGGGTGCAGGGGGAGGCGTCATGCTGCCAACATCGAGCCGACCGTGCCCTGTTGTCCAACGATGATTCATAAGCCATTGACCAAGCGGGACTTATGGATCGGCGGGGCGGTGGGGCGGCGGCCCGGGCGGGACAGGCGTCACGTGGAGTCGTGGCTACGCCACAGTCCGTTGCATAAGCAGAAGTTTTGTCTGCCACAGAACAACCAGCAGGTGTGGCCGGGTCAGCCGGCCGGTCCGCTGATCGGGGTGATCGTCGCGCTCTGCGGCGTGCCGGCGGCGTCGGTCCACTCGACGGTGAGCGGGTGGCCGACACTGCTGCTCGCCATGATGGCCGTGAGCGCGGCGGGGCTGCTGACCGACTGGCTGTCGACAGCGGTGATCACGTCGCCCGCGGCGAGCCCCGCCTGGGCGGCCGGCGAACCGGTGATCACGCCCGCGAGCGGTGCGCCCGAGCCGGAGCCGTAGCCCGAACCGGTCGCCACCTGCACGCCGAGGAAGGCGGTCTGCCCGATGTGCACGTCGGGGCCGGACTTGCCCGCCATGATCTGCTTGGCCAGCGGCAGGGCGGTGTCGATCGGGATCGCGAACCCCTGCGGGTCCGCCTGCTGCCCGGCGCCGCCGCTGCCCGCGTCCGACCCGGCGGTGTCGATGCCGATCACGGCGCCGCTGGAGTTCACCAGCGAGCCGCCCGAATCGCCGGCCTGCACGTCGGCGTTGACCTGGATCATGCCGCTGAGCTGCTCGGAGGTGCCGGCGCCGGGGTCGCTCGCGGTGATCGACTGGTCGAGCCCGGTCACCGTGCCGGAGGCCGGCGTCGCGCTGCCGGTGCCGCCCGCGTTGCCGATCGCCGTCACCTGGTCGCCGACCTGCACCTTCGAGGAGTCGGCGGTCTTGGCCGTGGCCAGGCCGGAGGCACCGCTGAGCTTGAGCACGGCCAGGTCGTTGGCGCTGTCGTAGCCGACCACGCTCGCCGTGTAGGTGCGCCCGTTGCCGAGGTCGGTCGCGGTGATCGAGGTGGCGCCGTCGATCACGTGGTTGTTGGTGAGGATCTCGCCGGTGGAGCTGAGCACGATCCCGGTGCCGGCCGCGCGGGCGTCCTGGTAGCCGAGCACGGTGTTGATCACCACCAGGGTCGGGTCGACCTCGGAGGAGACGTCGGTGGCCCCGGTGCTGCCGCCGCCGCTGCCGGAGGGCGCGATCGGCGCGGCCGGGCCGGCCGCGGGCTGGGAGCCGTTCGGCTGCCAGAACGTCCGGTTGATGCCGATGCCGGCGGCCAGCGCCACGGCGGCCACCGCCAGCGGCACCAGGAACTTGCGGGCCCGGTGCCGGTGCGGCGGCGGGGGACCGTAGCCGAGGTGCGGCGGGTAGGGCGGGTACGGGGGGAGCGGCGGCGGCATCGAACCGTACGGCCCGGGCGGCACCGACCCGTGGTGGCCGGCGGACGGCGCGCCCCACGGCCCGGCCGGGGGCGGACCGTAGGGGTCGGACGGCGGCGGGCCGTACGGCCCGGCCGGGGGCGGTCCGGGCACCGGCGGCGGACCCCAGCCGCCGGACGGGCCGTCCTGGCCGCCGCTGTTTGACCTGTCGGACGGGGACGGGGCCCCGGGTTCCTCGTGTGCGCTCATCACAGTCCCGCTTCTGGTGCGTGTCGAGAAGCTGACCCAGCGCCGCCCCGGCCCTGATCGTGCAGGTCGGGCGGCCTTCAACTCCATGATGCCCAGCGGTCGGTACCGTTCGCGTAAGACGAGGATGAGTTCTTCCTCAACCCGGCTACTCGCGGCCCCCGAAGAACACCCGCACCTCGCGGATCAGCCCGCCGCGCACCGTGATCGCCTCGACGTTGCGGTACCGATCGCCACCGGCGAGCTCGTACTCGTAGTAGGCGAACACCAACTCCCCGTCGGCGGGCGTGACGTGCAGCAGGCGCTGCCGGGTGAACCGGTCGGCGGTGGGGAAGCAGCGCTCGAAGAACGCGGCCTTGTCGATGCGGTCGTCCTGCGGGCTGGTGAAGGTGAAGTCCTCGGCGTACAGCGGCAGGGCCGCCGCCAGGTCCTGCGACCGGTAGCAGCGGAACGCCGCCTCGATGACGCTCGCGGGGGTGCTGTTCATGGGTGCGTGCCCTTCGGCCGGCGGTGGGTCGGGTGCACTGCCAGACTGCCACCGCCCATCCTCACTGTCAGTCCTGCGCCGTGGGGCGGACGACGATCTCGTTGACGTCCACCTCGGGGGGCTGGGTGAGCGCGAAGTGGATCGCCTCGGCGATCGCGGCGGCCGGGATCGCGATGCCCATCCGAGCCTCCACCGCCTCCCGGACCGCGCCGTCGGCGATGGTCCCGGTCAGCTCGCTGCGGGTGAGGCCCGGGCTGACCACGGTGACCCGCAGCTCCCGGCTCTCCTGGCGCAGCCCCTCGCACAGCGCGCGGACGGCGTGCTTGGTGGCGCTGTAGACGGCCGCCGTCGGGTCGACCCGCAGGCCCGAGACGGACGAGACGGTGACGAGGTGTCCGCTGCCCTGCGCCCGCATGACCGGCAGCACGGCGGCGATGCCGTGCAGGTATCCGGTCCCACTCCTGGACCCGCAGCGCATCCAGCCGCGACCGCGGCATCACCCCGGCGTTGTTGACCAGCACGTCGACCCGCCCGCCGTGGCCCGGGACACCGTCGCGGCACTGCGCGCGGCCCACGGCCGGGACCGGCACGACCCGCGCACGGCCGCCCTGATCGAGGGCCTGCTGACGGACAGCCCGGAGTTCGCGCAGCTGTGGAGCCGTCAGGACGTGGGCCGACTGGGGAGCCGGAGCAAGGCCTTCCGGCACCCGCGGGTGGGCGAACTGACGCTCAGCTACCAGACCTTCGACGTCCAGGCCGCCCCGGCCGCCACCTCCTGGTGGGCACGGCGGCGCCGGGCAGCCTCGACGCCGAACGGCCGGCGCTGCTGCTGTCCTGACGGTGCGTCAGGTCGAGGGGCGGGCGGGCTCGACTCGTCGTCCGGGGTCCAGGGTGGCAGTGTTGCCAGGGGTGTCCGGCCTGCCGCACCGTCACCTTGTCGGCCCGGATGCACAGTTCGCGGCAGCTTTCGATCCCGCGTGGGTGGGACGCGGGTTGTGGCCAAGGGGGTTCGGCCGCACTTCCCCTCGTCCTCGTCCGCATCGACGCCGGATCCCGGACGAACGTGTGGGGCGTGGACTCCGCCGACGCGATCTACCGCTACACCAACCACGACGCCAACCCGTGGATCAAGATCCCCGGTACCGCCAGCGACATCGCCGCCGGCGCCGACGGCACCGTGTGGCACGTCAACAGCGCCGGCGAGATCTACCGCTACACCGGCGACCAGCCGAGCTGATCCCGGCCTCGCCTCTCGTGCGGGCCCTGACCGGGAGGGCGGGTCCGCACCAAGCCGGGCCCGCCCCTTGCGAGCCCGATCCCGTCACAGCTCAGGGATCCCGGTCCGCCGCGCGTGCAGCTCGGAGCGGACCAGTTCGAGCAGGCGCCCCGTCCAGCCGCGGCCCCGGCCACCGTTGTCGCCCCAGAAGGCGGACTCCAGGTCGTCGTAGATCAAGGTGGCGTCCTGCGTCGACAGCAGGATCTCGGCCAGCTCGGGGTGCTGGTCGTACTTGGCGCGCAGCAGGCGCGTCATGACGGCGGTCCGGGCCTGCTCCCAGCCCTCGCGGCGAGGCGCCCCGGCCGCGAGCTTGCGCGCCGTGAAGGCGGAATCCGCCGCTGCGATCGCGGCCCGGAGCTCGGGCTGAGCAACCGACAGGGCCCAGTAGGCATGGGCGACGGAGGGGTAGTCGGCCTCTCCGATGGTGATCGGGGCGGGGTACTCGGTGCGCAGGCCGACCGTGCCGGGATCGTCCAGCGGCTCCTTCGGAAACGTCTGGTGTAGGTGCACCGCAGGGGCGTGGGACGCCGCCGGTCCGTCGGTGGGGACGCGTTCGGCCCGCTCGGCGCGCCGGCGGGCCCGCTCCTCGAAATACGCGAGGGCGCTGTCGTAGACCTCCTGCGTGATCGGCGGATCGGCCGCTACGTAGGTTCGGCCGCCGGGCCCTGCCAGCAGCACTCGCAGCGGCGCGTCCTTCCGATCCATGTCTCCCAGCGCGTAGCGGCGCCGCGAGGCCGGGATGGCCAGGAACGCGGCATGGGCGGCGGCCCGGTTCTCCTCGGTCCGGTCGGCGAGGAAGGCGTCGACGGCGGCCAGGCAGCGGCCGGTCGAGTCCGGCCGCCGGTTCAGCTGGTCGATGGTGTCGCGGACTTCGGCGAGCAGCAGCTCGGGGGTCAGCCAGCTCCGCGGCTCGCTGAACTTCCACTCCGCGAGGTCGTGCGCGGACGCCTCCGCGCCCTCGGGGATGCTGGTGGTCACCCAGCCGGTGCGCAGCTTCTCCTCGAACTCCTCGATGGTCACCAGGCCCCAGCAGTTGATGAGCCCGTCAGCGTAGATGAAGAGGTCGGTGAGGAAGTAGTGGCCGCCGTTGCGGATGAAGACGTGCCGCCAGGTTCCGGGTATGCGGACGCCGTCCGCGGTGCGATGGGTGATCCGTTTGCCGATCATCCTGGGATTGTGTCGCAGCGCAGGCCCGGTCGGCCCCAGGGTTTCCTCCGGGGCGGCTGACCCGCCCAGCCGGTTAATGGGTTGCGGGGCTCCCGGGCGGGGTGTCAGATCCCGGCTATGACGATTGTGCTGGGAACGCCGACCGCGGCCGGGGTGCGCGAGGCCATGGGCGCGCTGCGGGAGTGGCAGGACGACGGGGCGCCGATGCAGCTGCATGCGGGGGACATCGGCTGGAACTACCGGTTCGGCACGGCCGAGACGGCCGCGGCGGTGCGGACCTGGAGCCGGGGCGGGCGGATCCTCGCTGTCGGGATGCTGGACTCGCCGACGGTGGTGCGGATGACGGTCGCTCCCGACGCCTTCCAGGACGAGGAGTTGGCGCGGCGGCTGGTCGAGGACTTCTCGCTGCCCGAGCGCGGGGTGCTGCCGGGCGGAGCGGTGTCCATCGAGGCGCCGGTCGGTCTGCTGCTCCACGACCTGCTGACCGAGGAGGGCTGGGGCGTCGACGAACCGTGGACGCCGCTCTTCCGCGACCTCGCGGACGCGGTGGAGGACCCCGGTGTGCCGATCAGGGTGATCGGCCCGGAGCAGGCCCAGGACTTCGCCGACGTGCTGCGGTCCGCGTTCAAGACCACGCGGCCCACGCGCGCGTACCGGCACGCGATGTCGGCGGGGCCGTTCTCCTCCGACGCCCGCTGCCTGGGCGCCTACGACGACCAGGGCAGGCCGGCGGCGGTGGTGACGGTCTGGTCGGCGGGCCCGGGGAAGCCGGGACTGGTCGAGCCGATGGGCGTCCACGAGGACCACCGCGGTCGCGGGTACGGCCGGGCGATCACCCTCGCCGGGGCGGCCGCGCTGCGGGAGCTGGGCTCGTCGAGCGTCCGGGTGTGCACCCTGAGCTCCAACGTCGGCGGGATCGCCACGTACCAGGCGGCCGGGTTCGAGGCGAGGCCGGAGATCGGGGACCGGATCCGCACGGCCTGACGCTGGTTCAGGCCGGCCCCCTTCGCGCACTACGGGGCGGCTCGCCGTAGGCGGCGCGGTGCGCCAGGTCGGTGCGGGCGGGCACAGCGCCGTGGTCCGGTTCCCCGGCGGGTTCGTCACCGAGATCCACGACGGCACGCTGACCTGACGGCACGCTGACCTGACGAGCCGACCGACTGACGGGCCGACAGGCGCGGCCACCGGTAAGGCTCGGGCCCGAGCCGCGGTGGCCGCGCACCGGTTCGTAGACTGCTGATCATGAATCGCACACCCGTACCCCCGCCCGCGAGGCTGCCGGTCCTGGAGACCGCCCGGGTCCGGCTGCGGGACCACCGCGCCGACGACCTCGACGCGCTGCGCCTGGTCTGGGGCGACGCCGAAGGGATGCGGCACCTGTCGACCGGGGTCATGGACGACGGCCGGATCCGGCGCAAGCTCGACGAGGCCCTGGCGACCGCCGCCGAGCTGCCGCGCCGTCACTACCACCTCGCCGCCTGCCTCCAGGGCGAGGACCGGCCCGTCGGCGGCATCCGCCTGGAGGTCGAGGACGCCGACACCGGGTACTCCGGTGTCTTCACCATGGCCCGGCGCCTGCGCGGCTCCGGGTGCGCGCCGGACATCGGCTGGCTCATGCTCAAGCTCGCCTTCGCCGACCTCGGGCTGGCCCGGGTGCGGAGCATGGCCTCGGTGGAGAACACCGACGCGGTCCGGGCGATCACCCGGTTCGGCTTCCGGCCGACCGGTGAGACCGAGCGCTACTTCCCCGAGGCCGACACCACCATGCGCCTGGTGACCCTGGAGGTGCTCGCCGACGACTGGCGCGCCATGCCGGTCCCGGACGGCGCCCGCCTCTAACCCACCAGGCGGCGCCGCCAGTCCAGCGGGGTGACGGTGATCGAGCGCCCCGGGTCACCGTCCCAGTCGGCGGGGAGGCCGGCGGTGGCGAGGGCGGCCACCACCTCGTGGCCGATGGCCGCGGTGGTCGCCTCCGTGCCGTCGAACCCGCCGTAATGGAGCGTCAGGCCGTGGCCGGCCGCGGCGTGGTCGGTGCTCTGGGTGTGGAAGTAGACGAACCCGCGGGCGTCGGGCTCGCCCGCGCCGCCGATCTCCGCCTGGCCGCAGCTGTGGCAGCAGGTGAAGTGCTCGCGGGCGGTGATGCCGGAGTCCTGGAGGGCGGTGAAGGCGCGGGTGAGCCGCTCGGGGTCGGTCCCGCCCTGCCACTCGGACTGCGCGGCGACCCGCTCCAGCCACAGCCGGTCGGCCAGCGCCACCGCCTGCGCGCGGGAGAGCGGGCGCCGGTCGGCGGTGGCCGGGTACTCCTCGGCGAGCTCGGCCAGTTGGGCCCGGGTGGTGTAGCCGACGGCGAGTTCCGCGCGCAGCCGCGCCTCCAACTCCCCGCGCTCGGTGTCGTCGAGGTCGATCGGCGGCACCTCGGGGGCGGGGCCGGTGTCCAGCGGCGACCAGGCCAGGTCGGCCTGCCAGCCGTCCTGGCGGCGGGCCCAGCCGGTGAGCACCGCGGCCACCACCTCGGGCCGGTCCGTGTGCGCCTGGAAGTGCCGGTCGGCGGAGCCGTCGCGGTACTCCAGGGTGTAGGCCTCGCCGTCCGCGTGCCAGACCTGGGCGTAGTCGTCGGGCAGGTCGGGGACCCGCTGCACCACCAGGTACCGGTCGTCGGCACCGCCGATCCGCCCGACCAGCGCGGCCAGGTCCTCCGCCGAGGCGCGGACGTGCCGCTGCCAGTTCTCCGTCTCCACCACGATGTCGAGCATGCGCAGACTCTGCCACACCCCGCCGACGCTTCCGGATCACCGGGGTGGGGTGTAGCCGCGGGTGCGGGCCAGCTCGTGGACGAGCTCGGTGGCGGCGAGCGCGGCGGCGCTGCGGTAGGCGCCCTGACGGTGCAACAGGGTGACGGTGCGGGTGGGCAGCGGCGGATCCAGCGGCACGGGGGTGAGGTGCGGGTGGTCGTGGGTGATCGCGTCGGGCAGCACGGTGGCGAGCGGGGTGCGCCGGACGATCTCGGTGAGCGCCTGCACGGAGTTGGCCTCGACCGCGATGCGGGGCGTGACCCGGTGCCGGGCGAAGTAGTCGTCGACGTGGCCGCGGGTGGCGAAGTCGCCGCTGAGCAGTGCCAGTTGTTCGTCCTGGAGGGAGCTGACCGGGAGCGGGCCGGGCGCCCGGCCGGCCCGCGGGAGGCCGGTGACCAGGCCCAGGGCCTCGGTGAACAGCGCGGTGGCGGCGACACCGGGCGGGTGCGGGCCGGCGAAGGCGATGCCCAGGTCGAGGTCGTCGGCGAGCAGGGCCGCCTCGATCCGGTCCTGGGTGGTCTCCACCAGGGTCAGGCCGACGCCGGGGTGGCGGGCGTGCAGGGCGGCCGCCAGCGGGCCGACCAGGTAGGCGGTGAACGTGGGGGTGACGCCCAGGCGCAGGTGGCCGCGGGTCAGCTCCCGCACGTCGTGGACGGCGCGCTCGGCGGCGGCCAGGTCGCGCAGCGCCCGCCGGGCGTGGTCGGCGTAGACGGCGCCGGCGTCGGTGAGCCGCACCGTGCGGCCGCTGCGGTCCAGCAGCTGCACGCCCAGGGTCCGTTCCAGCTGCCTGACCTGCTGGGAGAGCGTGGGCTGCGAGACGTGCAGCTCCTCGGCGGCGCGGGTGAAGTTGCCGTGGTCGGCCACGGCGAGCAGGTAGCGCAGGTGACGCAGTTCGAGAGCGGCCATGGAGCAACCATAGATGGCACCAATGGCTCGCATGCCCAGCAACTCTTGGACGCTATAGGCACAGCTCAGGCATGGTGGATCTCACCAGCCCACAGGGGCCGACCGGAGGGAGTGACCGGACCATGCAGGACCTCACCGAGGGCATCGCCCGCTTCCAGCGGGACGTCTTCCCGGCCAAGGCGGAGCTCTTCGCCCGCCTGGCGACCCACCACGCACCGCACACGCTGTTCATCGGCTGCTCCGACGCCCGCGTCGTCCCCGAACTGCTCACCGGCACCGAGCCGGGCGACCTGTTCGTCATCCGCACCGCCGGCAACCTGGTGCCCGCCCACAGCCCCGAGGCCGACGGCGTGACGGCGAGCATCGAGTACGCCGTCGCCGTCCTGGGGGTGACGGACGTGGTCGTCTGCGGCCACTCCGCCTGCGGCGCGATGACCGCCCTCGCCCGGGGGCAGGACCTGAGCGGCGCCCCGGCGGTCGCCGCCTGGCTGCGCCACGCGGACGCCTCCCTGGCCCGCACCACCGCCGACGGCGACGTGCCCGCCCTGGTGCGGCAGAACGTGCTCGCCCAGCTGGCGAACCTCGCCACCCACCCCGCCGTCGCCCGAGCCCTGGCGCAGGGCCGGATCGCCCTGCACGGCTGGGTCTACGACATCCCGACCGGCCGGGTCGAGGACCTGACCCCGGCCGACCCCGCGCTCGCTGCCTGACCCGACCCGACCGCCACCCCTCGATTCGCCGCCCGTGAGGCGGCCCACCCCGAACAGGAGCCCCTCCCATGGTGCACGCCCAGCTCGACCCCGCCGCCCGCCAGGCCCTCGCCACCGCCGCCGTCGAGGCCAAGACCCGCAAGGACCTGACCTGGCGCCAGATGGCCGAGGCCTCCGGCCTGTCGGTGGCCTTCACCACCGCCGCCGTCCTCGGCCAGCACGCCCTGCCGCGCGAGTCGGCCGAGGCCGTCGCCGACCTGCTCGGCCTGGACGAGGACGCGGCCCTGCTGCTGCAGACGATCCCGGCCCGCGGCTCGATGCCCGACCGGGTCCCGACCGACCCGACGATGTACCGCTTCTACGAGATGCTCCAGGTCTACGGCACCACCCTCAAGGCCCTGGTGCACGAGGAGTTCGGCGACGGCATCATCTCCGCGATCAACTTCAGGCTGGACGTGCAGAAGGTCGCCGACCCCGAGGGCGGCGAGCGCGCGGTGATCACCCTGGACGGCAAGTACCTGCCCACCAAGCCCTTCTGAGGCTTGGTCAGGCCGGGCGGCGGCCACCCCGCCGCCGCCCGCTCCACCCTGCACCTTGCACCTTTCACCCCTTCACTCCTTCACTCCCGATTCCGGAGGCCCCCGTGGACTTCGCCCAGCGCACCATCGACCTCGCCCGGCGCAACGTCGCCGAGGGCGGCCGCCCGTTCGCCACCGTCATCGTCAAGGACGGCGAGATCCTCGCCGAGAGCCCCAACCGGGTCGCCCAGACCGGCGATCCCACCGCCCACGCCGAGATCCTCGCCGTCCGCGAGGCCTGCACCAGGCTCGGCACCGAGCACCTGACCGGCGCCACCATCTACGTGCTGGCCCACCCCTGCCCGATGTGCCTGGGCGCGCTGTACTACTGCTCGCCGGACGAGGTCGTCTTCCTCACCACCCGCGAGGCCTACGAGCCGCACTACGTGGACGACCGCAGGTACTTCGAACTCGCGACCTTCTACGACGAGTTCGCCAAGCCCTGGCAGGAGCGGCGGCTGCCGATGCGGCACCGGCCGAGCGAGGACGCCGTCGAGGTCTACCGGTCCTGGCAGCAGCGCAACGGCGGCGAGCGCCGGGTGGCCGGCGCCCCGACCTCCCCGACCTCCCCGACCTCCCCGACCGTCTCGTGAACCGGGTGATCGAGAAGGTGGCCTGGATCCAGCTGGACGCGGGCCGCCTCCTCGCGGCCCGCACCCACGGCCGCGACCTGTTCTACCTGCCCGGCGGCAAGCCCGCGCCCGGCGAGACGCACCCCGAGGCCCTGGTCCGGGAGATCCGGGAGGAACTCGGCGTCACCCTCGACCCGGCAACCGTCCTGCCGGTGGTGTGCATCGAGGCCCCGGCGGACGGCAAGCCCGCCGGCACCCTGGTCCGCACCACCTGCTTCACCGCCGACCACAGCGGCACGCCCACCCCCTGCGGGGAGATCGCCGAGATCGCCCACCTCACCCACGGCGACCGCCTGCGCACCAGCGCCACCACCCGCGAGGTGCTGGACCGGCTCGCCGCCACCGGCCGACTGCTGCGTTGGTGAAAGGCGAGTGACGGACCGTCAGAAGCCGTACGGTGGATGATGGCCGGATTCCAACGGGAGGTGAGTCGATGACCGCGCGGCTGTGCGCGACCACGGACGAGGCGGTCGAAGGGATCGCCGACGGCTCCACGGTGCTGGTCGGCGGTTTCGGAACGGCGGGCCTGCCGGTCGAGTTGATCGACGCGCTGGTCCGCCAGGGCGCCAAGGATCTGACCGTGGTGTCCAACAACGCGGGCAACGGGGACACCGGGATCGCCGCGCTACTGGCCAAGAGGCGGGTGCGCAAGGTGGTCTGCTCCTACCCCCGACAGGCCGACTCGTACGTCTTCGACGCGCTCTACCGGGCCGGCCGGGTCGAGTTGGAGCTGGTGCCGCAGGGCACGCTCGCCGAGCGGATCCGGGCGGCGGGGGCCGGCATCGGCGCGTTCTTCTGCCCGACCGGGGCGGGCACGCCGCTGGCCGAAGGCAAGGAGGTCCGGGTCATCGACGGCCGCAGTCACGTGCTGGAGTACCCGATCAGGGGCGACGTCGCGCTGATCGGCGCCCACCGGGCGGACCGGGCGGGCAACCTGGTCTACCGCAGGACGGCCCGCAACTTCGGGCCGGTGATGGCGACCGCCGCGACCACCGTGGTCGCGCAGGTCCGGGAGGTCGTCGACGCCGGCGGGATCGACCCCGAGACCGTGGTGACGCCGGGGATCTACGTGGACCGAGTGGTCCTGGAGGCGGCCGAGTGAAGCCCGAACACCCCTGCAGGGAGGCCGCGAACGGCCCGCTGACCAAGCAAGGGATCGCTGCCCGGCTGGCCCAGGACATCCCGCCCGGCTCCTTCGTCAACCTCGGCATCGGCCAACCGATCCTGGTCGCAGACCACTTGCCGGAAGACTCCGGCGTCGTGCTGCACACCGAGAACGGCATGCTCCACATGGGTCCCGCCGCCGGGGGAGCGGAGGCCGACCCCGAGCTGATCAACGCCGGCAAGGCCCCGGTGACCGAACTGCCCGGCGCGGCCTACTTCCACCACGCCGACTCCTTCGCCATGATCCGCGGCGGGCACCTGGACATCTGCGTGATGGGGGCCTTCCAGGTCTCCACGGCGGGCGACCTCGCCAACTGGGACACCGGCGAACCCGGCGCGATCCCCGCCGTGGGCGGGGCGATGGACCTGGCGATCGGCGCCAAGCGGGTCTTCGTGATGATGACGCTGTTCACCAAGTCCGGTGCGCCCAAGCTGGTTCCGCGCTGCTCCTACCCGCTGACCGGGGCGGGCTGCGTCGACCGCGTCTACAGCGACTTCGCCGTGCTCGACCTCACGCCGCGGGGCGTGCGGGTGCACGAGACCTTCGGTACCACCGTCGGGGAACTCGCCGAGCGCCTGGGGCTGCCCCTGCTCGGTCCGGCCTGAGGTCACTCCCCGGGAGCGAGGACGATGTCGAAGCGCACCCGGGACCAGGCCCGACCGCCCGGTTGCAGGCTGCCCGGCTCCCGGCCGTCGGGTGCCGGGGTGCCGGGACGCTGGTCGGCGAAGCGCTTGACGAGCCCGTCCCGTACGCCGAACACCGCGTCGCCGAAAAGCAGTTGGGGATCGTCCTCGACGAAGATGTGGGTCACCAGGGTGCGGTGGCCGGGCGCGGTCACCATGAAGTGCAGGTGCGCGGGCCGCATCGCGGACCGGCCGGCCGCGGCCAGCAGCCGGCCCACCGGCCCGTCGTCCGGGACGGGGTAGCGGGTGGGCTTGAGCGCCCAGAACCGGTAGCCGCCGTCCCGGTCCGCGCGCAGCCGGCCACGGCCGGCGACCCGGCCGTCGGGGTACTGGACGTCGTACTGGCCGTCCTCGTCGGCCTGCCACACCTCGATCAGGGCGCCGCCCACCGGCTTCCCGTCGGTGTCGGTCACGGTGCCCTCGACCCAGCAGGGCGTGCCCGGCGCGCCGCCCGCGAGGTCGCCGCCGAGCGGGACCTCCGGGGAGTCGGCGACGAAGAACGGGCCGAGCACGGTGGCCTCGGTGGCGTCCCGGTAGGCCTCGTTGTTGACGGCGACGGTCTGCATCGAGACGCCGAGGACGTCCGAGAGCAGGACGAACTCCTGGCGCTTGTCGTCGGTGCGGTGCCCGGCTTCGGCGAGGAACTCGACGGCACCCCGCCACTCCCGCTCGGTCAGCCGGACCTCGCGGACGAAGGCGTGCAGGTGCCCGGTCAGCGACTCCAGCAGCCGGCGCAGCCGCGGGTCGGGGCAGGCCGCGAAGCCGGCGACCGCGCGGTCGGCCAACTCGCTCTCGCGGAGCTCCTGTTCACGGGCGCTCTGGTCGCGGTCGGTGGCGGCCGGGGCGCTGCCGGTCAGGGCGGCGGTGAGCAGGGCCATCAGGTCCTGCTCGGTGACGGGCACGGGGTTGGTGGCGGGTGCGGCTGCCAGGATCCGGCGCACGGCCTCGGGCAGGTCCCGCTCGGTGAGACCGAGATCGGCGAGCCGGCGCGGGGCGCCGAGCGCCTCCCGCAGGCGCTCAAGAGCGGCCACCGCGGCCACCGCCGGGTCGCCGTCCGCCGGGCCGGGGTGGCCGAGGGCGGCGGCGAGCCGGGCCGAAAGCGCGGGCACGGCATGCGCGTTGAGCGCCAGCACGTACGGCAGCACGATCGCGTGGGTCTGCGCGTGCGGGAGGCCGAAGGTGCCGCCGAGCACGTGGCAGATCCGGTGGTGCAGGCCGGAGCCGGCGGACGCGAACGCCACCGCGGCCGAGTAACTGCCGTGCAGCGCCTGCTCCCGCGCGGCCAGGTCGCCGCCGTCCGCCACGATCGCGGGCAGGGCGGCCGCCAGGGCCCGCGCGCCCTCCAGGGCCAGCGCCCGGTTGATCGGGTCGGCGCGCGGGGCCCACAGCGAATCGACGCAGTGGGCCAGGCTGTTGAGGCCCGAGGCCACCGAGAGGCCGACGGGGAGGGTGCGGGTGAGCTCGGCGTCGTGGATGACGCTGACGGGCAGCACGCGGTCGTCGCTGCCGGTGGTCTTGGTCCGCCCCTCGGTCAGGCCCCACACGTCGGTGGCCTCGGACCCGGCGTAGGTGGTCGGCACGGCCACGATCGGCAGGCCGGTGGTCAGCGCGACCGCCTTGGCCAGCCCGGTGGCCGACCCGCCGCCGACGCTCACCAGCAGGTCGATCCCGTGCGCCGCGGCGGCGGCCCGCGCGGCCTCGGCCAGTTCGACGGGCACGTGCTCGACCACCCGGTCGAACCGGAGCGCGACCTCGATGCCCGCGCAGACGCGCTCCGCGAGCTGCCGCCGGCCGGGGGAGGCCAGCACCATCACCCGGGTGGCGCCGAGCCGCTCGCACTCCGCCGCGAGGTGCGCCGCCGCCTGCCCCGAACCGGACAGCACCCGCTGGCCCAGGGTGCGGTGACTGAAGGTCATGGACACGATGGGGTCCCTCCGTCGCGTGACAGTCCTCCCCACCGATGGTGGACGAAGCAGCGCCGGATGGGAACGAGGCGTGACCTGGCGGACCGCGCCGGGTCGGCGGATCAGCGGCCCCGGAAGGCCTGCCGGTAGGCACCGGGAGTGGTGGCCAGCGCGGCGCGGAAGCGGCGGCGCAGGTTGACGGCGGAGGCCAGGCCGACCCGGGTCGCGATCGCCTCGACCGGCAGGTCCGTCCGCTCCAGCAGGGTGCGGGCGGCGGCCAGTCGGCGGGTGAGCAGCCAGGCGCCCGGGCTGGTGCCGAGCTGCTCGGCGAAGCGCCGGGCCAGGGTGCGGGGGGAGACGTTGAGCTGACCCGCCATCAGGTCCACCGAGAGCGGCGCGCCGAGCCGCTCCTCGACCCAGGCGAGCAGGCCGGCCAGGCCGTCGTCGGGGCCGTCGTCCAGCACTGGTGAGGGTTCGTCATGCGGCGCCACCGCCATGTGCCGGGCGAGCCGGTCGGCGAACGCGGCGCCGTGGTCGCTGCGCACCAGGTGCAGGCACAGGTCGAGGCCGGCCCCCGCGCCCGCGCTGGTGGCGACGTCGCCGTGGTCCAGGAAGCGGTGCCGCGGCTCGACGCGCACGTTCGGGAACTCGCGCCCCAACTGCTCGGCGCGCGCCCGGTGGGTGGTCGCCGAGCGGCCGTCCAACAGCCCGGTGCGGGCCAGCGCGAACACCCCGGAGCAGATCGCCGCCAGCCGCGCCCCGCGCGCGTGCGCCCGCAGCAGCGCCTCCCGCACCCGCTCGGGGAGCGGCTCCTCGACCGGCAGCCAGCCCGGCACGATCACGGTGTCCGCGGTCTCCAGAGCTTCCAGCCCGCGCGCCACCGTGATGGCGTACCCGCCGGTGGTCGGCACCTGGCCGGGCGTCTCGGTGCAGGTCTCGAAGGCGTAGTGCCGCGGCATGCCCGGCCGCTCGGTGCCGAAGACCTCGACGGCGCAGCCGAGTTCGAACGTCGACTGCACCGGGCGTACCAGGGCCACCACACGATGCATGGCAGGAAAGTACCCCATGCTGTCAGCCCGGGCCCTCACCGGCCCGGGCCCGCGCCCGGCACCGTGGTGGGCATGCACCCCGAGATCCTCGCCCAGCAGGGCTACACCGCCGTCCGCGCCGATCGGACCCCCACCCGCGAGCTCTTCCCCGGCATCCAGCTGCGCGACCTGTGGCGCGGTCCGACCGGCGCGCACGCCCACCTCCTGGAGATGGCGCCCGGCAGCGGCTGGCCGCGCCGCGACGTCCACGAGCCCGGCCCGGAGGAGGTCTACGTGGTCTCCGGCACCTTCAACGACGGCGCCGTCGACCACCCCGCCGGCACCTTCCTGCACGCCCCCGCCGGCTCCTGGCACCTGCCCTCGACCAGCACGGGCTGCACGCTGTTCGTCTTCTACCCGCAGGGGTAGCGCTCTCGGCGGCGTTACGCGGCCGGGCCGCCCTCGGTGACGAAGGTGTAGAGCTCGACGATCACGCCGTCCCGGCAGTGGGCGATGTCCATCCCGCGCACCACCGGGTTGCCGCCTGCCGGGCCGTAGCGGAAGCCGAGGTGGCCGAGGTCGTGGTTGACCGAGACCGGCCCGTCCGGGCGGAAGGTCCAGTCCGGCGACTGCTCGCGCAGCTCCAGGGCCCGCAGCAGCAGGGCCTCGCGGCCCCGGACGACGCGGTCGGGTTCGTACCAGACGACGTCCTGGGCGTAGGTGGTGGCGACGGCCGCGGCGAGCCGGCCGGGGTCGGGCTCGTTGAAGACGTCGAGCAGGTTGGCACGCATCAGGTCGGCGACGCTGGGGTTCACGGTGCGCTCCTCGTCCGGAGGTCGCTGGCGGCACCCATCGTGGCCGCGGACCCGGGCGAGGCGCAGCCCGCCCCGCCGATCGGCGGCGGGCGATCGGCACGTACGCTTCGTCCGGTATTCGTTGGGTGTGGACCGAGAGGGAGCCTGGTGGCCGGAGAACTGATGGTGTGGGCGGAGGCCCCGCCGCTGCGCACGGCGGGCGAGCTGACCGTCGTCATCGACGGCGCCAAGGCCGGCACGGTCATGCAGGGCACCGCGGCGCCGTTCCCGCTCGCGCCGGGCCGGCACACGGTGCGGGTCGGCGCCCGGGGCTGGCGCTCGAACACCAGCACCGTCGAGGTCGCCGAGGGCGGCACCGTGCGGCTGGCCGTGTTCAGCACGGGCCTGTCGACGATGGGCGCGATCCTGCCGGTGCTGGGTCTGCTGGGCCTGATCCCGGGGCTGATCTACCGGCTGCGTCCGCTGTCGGAGGCTCCGGCCGCGGAGTCCGTCGCGGCTGCTGAGGAGGCCTCCGCCGCTACCGGGTCCGGTCTCTGGTGGGAGTCCGACCCCAAGTTGGCGAAGCGGTACGGCGGCAAGTAGGCCGCACGCGGGGTTCCCAAGGGCTCCGGTGGGGGCCATCATGGCTCCGCGCACTTGTCTGTCCACGGTCATCCGGCGGGGCCCCACAACCCGTCAGGGCCGTCTCAGTCATGCCCCGGTGCGCCGCACGCAGTTGACCCCCACCTCTGTCGAGGAGAACTCATGCGCATCCTCAGGCCCGCCACCCCCGCCCGGCTCACCGCCGCGCTGGCCCTCGCCGCGCTGGCGACCGCCCTGGTCGCGCCCGGCGCCGAGGCCCGCCCGGCCCCGGCCGCCGAGCAGCACGCCGCCCACCAGCACGCGGGCGTCAAGCCGCTCGGCCGTACCACCGGCGCCGGCGCCGCCGGCCGGCTGGCCCGCGCGCCGCAGGACGACAACACGCTCAGCGTCCAGTCCAGCGGCAGCCAGGGCGTGGTCTCGCCGAACCCGCGCGTGTACCTGGTCTTCTGGGGCTCCCAGTGGGCCAACGACCCGGCCGGCGTGGCGCCCGACATGCAGGCCATGTTCAAGGGCCTCTACGGCAGCCAGGACACCTGGGGCACCATCCTCGACCAGTACTGCGAGGGCGTCCCCACCGGCACCACCGACTGCGCCGGCGGCGGAACCCCCATCAGCCACCCGAGCAGCAGCCCGCTGGCCGGCGTCTGGTTCGACAACTCCGCTGCCGCCCCGGACAGCGCCGCCGCGAGCGACCTCGCGGGCGAGGCCGCCAACGCCGCCGCCCACTTCGGCAACACCACCCAGACGCCCAACCTCGACGCCCAGTACGTGATCCTCTCGCCCACCGGCACCCACCCCGACGGCTTCCCCGACTCGGGCTTCTGCGCCTGGCACGACCAGACCTCCAGCCCGTACGGCACGCTCGCCTACACCAACATGCCGTACATCCCGGACAGCGGCGCCGGCGCCTGCACCACCTTCACCGACGGCCGCCTGCTCTCCGGCATCGAGTCCACCGAGACGCACGAGTACGCCGAGACCGTCACCGACTTCTGGCCGAGCATCGGCTGGAACGGCAACAACGGTGAGATCGGCGACGAGTGCCAGGACATGGACGCCTACGTCACCCTCTCCACCGGCACCTTCGACCTCCAGGGCCTGTGGTCCAACGCGACCGACAGCTGCGTCACCCAGGGCTGACGCGAGGTCGGAGCGGTCGGCCTCACCCCGCCTGGCCGAGCAGCCGGGCGGTCTCCGCCAGGCCGGTGCTGTGCGAGCCCTTGACCAGCACCAGGTCGCCCGGCAGCAGTCGCCCCCGCAGGTGCTCCAGCGCCGCGCCGCCGTCGGGCAGCAGGGTGCTGGGGACGCCGCCGGCCTCGGCCTGACGGTGCATCAGTTCGGCCTGCGCACCGCCCACGGCGACCAGTTCGCCGATCCCGAGGGCGGCGGCCCGCCGGCCCACCTCCGCGTGGTGGGCCGGCGAGTCGGCGCCCAGCTCGGCCATCTCGCCGAGCACCGCGACGACGCGCCGCCCGTCGGGGCCGGCCATCGCGAGCACGGTGCGCAGGGCGGCGGCCATCGCGTCGGGGTTGGCGTTGAAGGCGTCGTCGACGATCGTCACCCCGTCCGGACGCTCCGTCACCGCCATCCGACCGGGGCTCAACAGCCGTGCCGCACACAGCGATTCGGCGATCCGGCCGAGCTCGCCGCCCAGCCCCAGGGCGACCGCCGCGGCGGCCGCGGCGTTGGCGACCTGGTGCTCGCCGTGCAGCGCCAGCCGCACCCGGGCCGCCGCGCCGCCGCGGCGCAGCGTGAACGACGGGCGCCCGGCCCGGTCCAGCGCGACGTCCGCGGCCCGCACCTCGCCCGTGCCCAGGCCGAAGGTCAGCACCGGGGCGGCGGTCCGTACGGCCATCGACATCACGTACGGGTCATCGGCGTTGAGCACCGCCAGCCCGTCCGCCGGCAGCGCCTCGACCAGCTCGCCCTTGGCGGCGGCGATCGCCTCCTTGCTGCCGCCGAACTCCCCGATGTGCGCGGTGCCGACGTTGAGCACCAGCCCGACCGACGGCGGCAGGACGCCGGTCAGGTGGGCGATGTGGCCGGCCCGGCTGGCGCCCATCTCGGCCACCAGGTAGTCGGTCGCCCCGTCGGCCCGCAGCACGGTCAGCGGCAGGCCGATCTCGTTGTTGAAGGACAGCGGCGTCGCCACCGTGCGGCCCATCGGGGCCAGCAGCTGGGCCAGCAGGTCCTTGGTGCTCGTCTTCCCGGCCGAACCGGTCAGTGCGACCACCGTCGCCGACTTCAGCCGCGCCGCCACCGTGCGCGCCAGCACGGTCAGCGCCGCCAGCACGTCGGGCACCACCACGGCCGGCACCCCGACCGGACGGGCCGCCAGCACCGCCACGGCGCCCGCCGCCACCGCCTGGCGGGCGAACCGGTGGCCGTCGGTGTGCTGCCCCGGCAGCGCCACGAACAGCGCCCCCGGCTCGGCCAGCCGCGAGTCGATGACCGCGGGCCGGTCCACCGTCGCCGCCGGGTCGGCGACGTCGACGAGCCGGCCCCCGACGGCCTGCGCGATCTGATGCAGCGTCATGGGAACCATGCGGCCGACGGTATCGGCGCCCCGGCGCGCCCGGGGCACGCCACGCGGCCCGGGCTCCCCGGGAACAGCCGTCCGGACTGCCACGATGGCCGGGGGTACGGGTCAGGGCACAGGTGAGGAGCACAGCATGGCCGACCGCGTGGCACCCGTCAGCGTGGTGATCGCCGCCTACAACGCCGAACGCACCCTCGGCGCCGCGCTGGAGTCGGCGCTGCGTCAGGACCCCGGGCCCGCCGAGGTGATCGTCGTCGACGACGGGTCACTGGACGGCACCGCCCGGATCGCCGCCGCCCACCCCGGCGTCCAGCTGCTGCGGCAGCGCAACCAGGGCCCGTCGGCCGCCCGCAACGCCGGCATCGCCCGGGCCACCCAGCCCTGGGTGGCCTTCCTCGACGCCGACGACCTCTGGCTGCCCGGCAAACTGGACCGCCAGCTGCGCGCCCTGGAACGCGACCCGCAGGCCGTGCTGCTGGCGGGCGACTGGGTGCGCGACGAACGGGCGGCCACCGCCGTCCCGGCCGGCCCCGTCAGCCGGCCCGGCTACCGGGACGTGCTGCTGCTCAACCGCTTCCAGACCTCCACCGTGCTGGTCCGGGCCGACGTGCTCGACCGGGCCGGCGGCTTCGACCCCTCGCTCGACGGGGCGGAGGACTGGGACCTGTGGCTGCGCTGCGCCCGGCTCGGCCCGGTGCTCAAGCTGGACGTCCCGCTGGTGGTCTACCGGGACGAGCCCACCGGCTACAGCAAGGACCTGGTCCGGCTCTACCGGCGGATGCTGCCGATGCTCCACCGCGAGCAGGCCCGCCCGCGCACCCGCGACACCCTCACCGCGGGCGCCTTCGCCCAGGTGATGGCCTGGCACCACCTGCGGTTCGCGGTGGCGTTCGTGCTGGCCGGGCAGCACCGGCAGGTCGGGGAGGTGGCGCGCGAGCTGCGGCTGGCCGGACTGCTGCGGCACGTGCCGGCCGCCACCGTCCGCCACCTGGTGCCGTTCCTCGGCGGCCGCGCGCTGCGCCGCCTGCGACCCGGTGCCTAGCCGTCGGCGGGGTGCGGGTCTCGTGCCCGCACCCCGCCACCGGGCTCAGGAGTCGTCCTGGGCCTCCAGGAAGTAGGAGTACCCCGTGGAGTCCGCCTCGACCGACAGCAGGCGCTCGACCTCGGCCAACTGGGCGTCCGAGAGCGGGAAACTCGACCCGATCAAGTCCGGGAACGGTCCGACCAGGCGGGCCGCGTCCGCCTCGGTGAAGTCGGCCGGGAGCTCCCACTCGACGGCCAACGTGTCGTCGCTGCGGTCGAAGCCGAGCACCACCCAGATCACTTCACACACGTCCTTCCCTTGACGGGGCCCTTGAGCGGTTGCCCCGTGTTCGGGTCATACGCTCCCAGGTGCTTCCCCTGCTTGTCGTACATCTCGATCTCGCCGTGCTGCGAGTCCCACTCGTAGATGTTGTTCTTGTCCTCCCAGCGCGGCCGCAGGCCGCCGCCGCGCTGCACCGGTGTCTTCGGGGGGACCCGGCGGGCGTTGGGGAAGCCGGGCAGGCCGCCCTTGGGCGGTGGCTGGCGGGGCTGGATGGCCCGGCTGCCGGGGGCCGGAGTGCTCGGTGTGCCGCCGCCGCTGTTGCCGCCGCCGGACCCGCCGCCCCCGCCCGAGTTCTTCTTCTTGGCGAGCCCGAGCGGGTCGATCTCGTCCAGCGGATTGGTGACGTAGGCGTAGTGGTTGGGGGCGGGGGCCAGCCCGAGCGGGTCGGGCGCGGTGAACCGCGCGCTCTGCGGGTCGTAGTACCGGTGGAGGTTGTAGTGCAGACCGGTCTCGTCGTCGTGGTACTGGCCCGGGAAGCGCAGCGGGCAGTCGGTCGAGCCGTCGCCCGCGATCCGGACGGTCCCGCCCCACAGGGTCGCGGTCCGCTGCCACACCACGGTGCCGTCCGCGGTGACCAGTTCGGTCGGGGTGCCGACGAGGTCGGTGACCACCGCGTGGTGGCGCTCCGTCACCGTGCCGTCGGCGTCGCGGGTCCGCTCGACCTGCGCCACCGGTGCCCAGCTCTGCGGTTCGTACTCCCAGGTCCTGGTGGTGACCGTGGTCCGGCCCACGACGTGCTCGCCCTGCTCGGCCAGCACCTGGTCGTCCCAGCAGAACCGGGTCTCGCCGCGGACCGTGCCGTCGGCGCCGATCAGGCGCTTGGCGGTGCGGCGGCCCAGCGGGTCGTAGACGTAGTGCCAGCGGTCGCCGTTCGGCACCCGGGCGTCGGTCAGCCGGTCGTGGGCGTCGTAGCGGAACTGCCAGCTCCGCTCCTGGCCGGACAGCGTCCGCTCCCGACGCCGGGTCAACCGGCCCTGCTCGTCGTACTCGTAGCTGCAGCGGCCGGCCCGGCGCAGCAGCATGCCGTCGAGCGTGCGGTCGCCCGAGGAGTCGGCTGCGGGCTCCTCGCCCGGCGCGGCGTGCAGCAGGTTGCCGGTGCTGTCGTAGGAGTACTCCTCGGTCCACTCCGCCGAGCGGGAGGCGGTGACCTGGCCCAGCGGGTCGAGTTCGAAGTGCCGGACCCCGTCGCCGTCGAACTGGGAGGTCACCGCGCCGTCGGCGCGGTACGTCCAGTGCCGCTCGGGCAGCGGGGTCGGCCCGCCGACCGGCTTGCGTCCGGGGGCCACCCGGAGCTGACGGGCCGTCAGCCGTCCCCGGCTGTCCCGGATGCTGGTCAGCGCGAGGTCCGCGCCGATGGCGCGGACCGTCTCGTGGCCGGCCGGGCTGTAGCCGAAGAGGAGCCGCAGGCCGCTCGTGTCCACGGCGGTGACCTGGTGGTTCGCGTCGTGCTCCCAGCGGGTGACGGTGCCGCCGGGGGTGCGGCGCTCCACCCGCCGCCCCGCCTCGTCGTAGCGGTTGACCAGGGTCAGGCCGTCCGCGGCCTCGGTGAGCACCCGGCCCGCCGCGTCGTGGGTGAACTCCAGGACGACCTCGCCGTTGTGGGAGTGCACCAGGTTGCCCACCGCGTCGTAGCGGAACTCGGCGCGGGCACCGGCACCGGTGGTCTGGGCGACGATCCGGCCGGCCGCGTCCCACTCGTAGGCCACGCTCTGGCCCGCGCCGTTGGTCCGCTTGGTCAACTGCCCTGCGGCATCGTGCTGGTAGCGCACGGTGCGGCCGTTGCCGTCGGTCTCGGATTCGAGGTTGCCGGCCGGGTCGTAGCGGTAGTGCCAGGAGCGCCCGGCCGGGTCGGCGACCTCGACCAGCCGCAGCTCGGAGTCGTAGCGGTACTCCCAGCGCCGCCCGGCCGCGTCGACGCGGGCGGTGGTCTGCCCGAAGCAGCCCACCTCGTACCGGGTGCGGCCGCCGGCCGCGTCCCGGTGCTCGACCAGCGCGCCCTCGGCGTCGTAGCGGCGCAGCTCGTGGCTACCGTCGGGCAGCACGCGGCGGGTCGGCCGCCCCTCGACCGTCCACTCGTACCGGGTGACCGCGCCCAGCGGATCGGTCTGCGCCGTGATCCGGCCGAACGGGTCGCGGACGTAGCCGGTGGTGTGGCCGAGCGGGTCCGTGACGGCGAGCGGGAGCCCGGCCGGGTTCGACTCGACGGTGGTGGTCCGGCCGGCCGGGTCGACGACGGTGCCGAGGCGGCCCGCGTCGTCGTAGGCGTAGCGCGTGGTGGCGTCGGCGGGATCGGTGACGGCCAGGCGGTTGCCGCGCTCGTCGTACTCGTAGCGCCAGGTGGCGCCGCCGGGCATGGTGATCTCGGTGGGCAGGCCCAGCCGGTTGTACTCGGCGGCGGTGACGGCGCCGTCGGCGTGGTCGATCCGGACCACCCGGCCGTGCGCGTCGTGGTCGTACCGGGTCGTGCGGCCGAGCTGGTCGGTGACCGAGCGGACCTGTCCGTAGCGGTCGTGCTCGGTGTGCACGGTGTGGCCGGCCGGGTCCACCACCTCGGTGAGGTGGCGGTGTTCGTCGTAGTGGTAGCGGGTGCGCCGGCCGAGGCTGTCGGTGACGGTGGTGACCCGCGCCGCGTCGTCGTACTCGAAGGCGGTCGCCAGGACGCCGTCGGACCCGTGGCCGCGGCCCACCCGGCCGTCGGCGTCGTACTCGTAGGCGTACCAGAAGCCGTTGCGGTCGGTCCACGAGGTGATCCGGTCCGCCGCGTCGTGGGCGAGGACCTCGGCCAGGCCCGAGGAGTTCTTGACCTCGACGAGGCGGCCGCGGATGTCGTAGCGGCAGCCGAGGACGGTGGTGCCGAGCCCGTGCCAGGTGCCGTCCAGCAGCCGCAGCGCCTCGATCCGCGGACCGGCCGCGGTGTGGACCACGTCCACGGCCACCCGGTAGCCGCCGTAGTGGCGGATCTCGGTGGGCAGGCCGCTCTCGTCGCGCAGGAAGTCGATCCGGTTGCCGTTGCGGTCGGTGATCCGGTCCAGCGAGCGGGTCGGCGAGGCGGCCCCGTCGGCGGCGGCGAAGTGCCGGGTCCAGCCGGTCTCGGGGTCCTCGATCCGGATCTCGTCCGTGTGTTCGTCCCGGACCAGCGGCCGGCGCGCGCCGTACGCGGGCAGCACCGGCCCGCTGCCGGGCACGGCCAGGGGGTAGCGCAGCAGCTGCGCGTCCTCGCCGGCGTAGTGGATGCCCGAGGCGTCCACCCGCAGGCGCTGGTCCAGCGTGGAGGCCCAGCCCGGACCGAAGAGCTGTCCGTGCCGGTAGCCCGAGGCGTAGGAGCGGCCGAGCACGAGGGGGAGCAGCCCGGGCAGCTCAAGGTCCACCACCGACATGATCATCTGACCGGAGATCACATCGACCGGGTCACCGGCGGTCGTGCAGCCCCCGTTGCCCTCGGAGGGCTGGCCGCCCTCGTCCGCCCCGGCGAGCTTCGGCCCGGTCTCACCGGGCAGGCTCTGGCCGGGGAGCTCGGGGTCGTGCGGCAGGTCCTTGCCGGCGTCCTTCTCCGCGCCGTTCAGGATGTCGTCGAGCGCGCCCTTGTGCTTGGCGTCGGCCTCGGCGGTGTTCTTGGCGACGGTCTTCAGCTTCGTGCCGGCCGAGTGGTAGAAGTCCTTGACGGCCTTGCCGGCGTCCTGGGCGAGGGACTTGCCGATCTTCTTCGCGGCGTCCTCCATCGCCTTGACGATCCGGTTGCTCACGTGAAGTCCACTCCCGCCACCTTGCCGCCCAGCGCCCGCGCGTGGTCGGAGACCTCCTGCGCGTGGCCGGCCATCGTCGTCGCGTGGTCCTCCAGGGCCTTCGGGTCGATCAGGAACGAGTCGCCGGGCCCGGCCGTGCCGTTCACGCCGAGCAGCCCGGCGACCTCCTCGAAGGCCAGACCGCCGACGGCCTTCTCCACCACCGCGACCAGCGGGCCGATCGCGGCCTCGATCACCTGCCCGATGATGTACTGCTCAAGCTGCTGCTCCAGGTAGTCGGTGATCTGCTCGGCGCCGTCCACGATCAGCGCCATGCCGGCCTCGGCCAGGCCCAGGGTCATCACCGAGGCGGCCTGGTCGGCCGCGAACGTCACGGCCAGCGCGCCCAGCTCGCCGATCGCCTGCCACTTCATCGCCACGATGGTGTCGGCGGCGGCGTCCAGCGCGGTGGCCACCGTGTGGCAGGTGTTCACCAGGTCCGTCATGTGACTGGACGACAGGTGCGCCCAACTGGCCACCAGCGCGTCGTAGGAGCCGCCCTGGTAGTGGTCGGCCATGTTGTTGACCGTGGTGGTGGCCTTCTGGTGGGTGCCGTCCACGTTGTCCGCGAACTCGCGCACGTGCGTGGCGAGCTCACGGACCTTGTCCTCGTTCACGTTCGGCCAGTTCACGCCGATGAACTGGAGCATCGTCACCACCGGGCCAGGCAGCTCGATCGCCATGGCAGTTCCCCCATCCCCCGAGTCAGGAGTACGACCATAGCCCAGACGCGAGGATGGCGAATCCGGTTGCGTGCGACCCTTTTCGGCAGGTCAGCGCCCCACCGCAGGCTACTGGAGCCCTGACACCCCGTCCGGCTGAGCCACCGTCACCGGCGCCACCGCCAGCCGGCGCCGGACCACGGCCGCCGCGCCCACCGCGGCGGCCAGGTAGCCCGCGGACACGGCGGCGGCGATCCCCTGCACCCCCGCCGAGCGGTACACCAGCAGGGCCAGCACCACCGTCACCCCGTTGTTCAGCAGGTACAGCCCGAACGCCGAGCGCAGGTCCTGCAAGGCCTGCAACACCCGCACGAAGTACAGGTACGCCGAGAACCCCGGCAGCCCCAGCGCCAGCACCGCCAGCACCTGGCCGGTCAGCAGCGCCCCCGAGCCGCTGGTCGCGCCGTGCCCCAGCAGCAGCCGCACCAGCGGGTCCGCCAGCAGCGCCATCAGCGCCGCGATCGGCACCATCAGCCAGAGCAGCAGCCGCAGCCCGTCCGCCACCCGCTCGCGCAGCGCCCGCACCTCGCCCGCCGCCCAGGCGGTCGCCCAGCCCGGCTGCCGGGCGCCGGTGATCGACACCGCGACGACCCCGAACGGCACCTGGAAGAAGGTGTACGCGTAGGTGTAGGCGCTCACCCCGCCGGGCCGGCTGTTGGCCAGCAGCAGCACGGCGAAGACCGTCGCCTGGTTCGCGGCGACCATCCCGAAGGTCCAGCCGGACAGCTTGAGCACCCGGCGCACCACCGGGTCCCGGGGCGCCCAGCGCCAGCGCAGCCGGGCACCGGCACCGCGCACCCCGGCCGCGACCACCAGCGCCTGCGCCGCGACCCCGGCCGTGGTGCCGACGCCCAGCAGCACCAGCAGGCCGGTCGGCGCGCCCGGGCCGCTCGCCATCGCCTGGGCGGCCCGCCGCAGCGGCCCGGCCAGCGCCAGCAGCAGCCCGATCAGCACCAGGTTGTTGGCGATCGGCGCGAAGGTCGCCAGGGCGAAGCGGCGCAGCGTGTTCAGCACCGCGGTGCCCAGCGCGACCAGGCCGTAGACCAGCACCTGGGGGGCGAACAGCCGCAGCAGCAGCACCGCCGTGGCGCGCTGCGCCCCGGCGCTCGCCAGCGGACTGACCGCGGTGAAGCCGCGCATCACCGGCCCGGCCGCCGCCGCGACCAGCAGCCCGGCCACGGCCAGCAGCACCGTGCACACCGTCACCACGGCCGAGACGCCCGCCCAGGCCTCCGTCTCCTCCTCCCGGTGCAGCAGGGCGGCGAAGACCGGCACCAGGGTGGCGGAGAGCACCCCGCCGAGCACCAGGTCGTACACCATGTTGGGCGTGGTGTTGGCGATGTTGTAGGCGTCCGCCAGCGGCGTGATGCCCAGGGCGTAGGAGAGGGCGAAGACCCGGCCGAGGCCGGTGAGCCGGGACAGCGCCGTGCCCACCGCCATCAGCAGTTCGGGGCGCGGCCGGCGGGTGCGCTCGGCCGGGGCGGTCAGGACGCCGGTCACGACGGCCGCACCGGGGCGGTCGCCGGGGACGGCCGGCGCCGCGAGCGGGCCGGTGCCCGCGCGCCGGTCCAGCCGAGGGCCCGCAGCGCGGCGCGGGCCCGGCCGCGGTCGTCGAACGGCAGGGCGCGGCCCGCCACCTGCTGGCAGGTCTCGTGGCCGCGGCCCAGGATCAGCACCACGTCGCCGGGGCGCGCCGCGGTGACGGCGAGTCGGATCGCCTCGGCCCGGTCGAGTTCGACCACCACCTGCCGGCGGGGGAGCCCGAGGGTGCCGGTGAGCATCTGGGCGACGATCGCCTCCGGGTCCTCGTGGCCCGGGCTGTCGCTGGTCAGGAAGGCGACGTCGGCGGTGGCCGCCATCCGCCCGGCCTCGGGCCGCTTGTACCGGTCCCGGCCGCCCCGGCAGCCGACCACCACGTGCACCCAGCCGGCCGGACCGGCCAGCGAGCGCGCGGTCGCGACCTGCGCGCCGATCGCCCCGGGGGTGTGCGCGTAGTCGACCACCACCAGGAACGGCTGGCCCGCGTCGACCGGTTCGAAGCGGCCGGGCACCGAGTCGCACAGCGCGATCCCGGAGACCGCCTCCTCCCGCGGCACGCCCACGGCCCGCGCGGCGAGGTAGGCGGCGGCCAGGTTGGCCGCGTTGCACAGGCCCACGAGCGGGGCGGTCAGCTCGACCGGGCCGTCCGGGCAGCGCAGCCGGATCCGGGTGCCGCGCCGGTCGGTGACGGCGGCGGTGATCCGCGCCTCGGCCCGGCCGCTGTGGCCGAAGGTGAGCGCCGGCACGTCGCACTGGGCGGCCAGCCGCACCCCCCACTCGTCGTCCACGCAGATCAGCGCCCGCCGGCAGCGCTCGGCCGTGAAGAGCAGCGACTTGGCGTGGTAGTACTGCTCGACCGTGCCGTGGTAGTCCAGGTGCTCGGCGGACAGGTTGGTGAACATCCCGACGTCGAAGGTGACGCCCGCGACCCGGTGCTGGTCCAGCGCGTGGGAGGACACCTCCATCACCGCCGAGCGGACCCCCTCGCGGCGCATCCGGGCGAACGCGCGCTGCAGGTCGGGCGCCTCCAGCGTGGTCAGCGGGGAGCTCCAGCGGTGCGCGCCGATCCGGGTCTCGACCGTGCCCAGCAGCCCGGCCGGGCGACCCGCGGCCACGAACACGGAGTGCAGCAGGTAGCTGGTGGTGGTCTTGCCGTTGGTGCCGGTGATCCCGACGATCGCCAACCGGTCGGCGGGGCGGCCGTGGATCGCGGCCGCCGCCGGGCCGACCGCCCAGCGCACGTTCGGCACCCGCAGCTGCGGCACCGCGAGGTCGAGGAAGCGCTGCACCAGCAGCGCGGAGGCGCCGGCCGCGAGCGCCGCCGGCGCGTGGTCGTGGCCGTCGTGCCGGGCGCCGACCATGGCGCAGAACAGCCAGCCCGGCCGCACCTGGCGGCTGTCGTGCGTGCAGTCGACCACCGCCGCGTCGCCCCCGCGCAGTTCGGCGCCCGGCCACAGCCGCGCCAGCTCCGAGAGCAGCACTGCGGGGGGCGCGGGGGAGCCCCGTCGCGGTGTCGAAGCGCTGTTCCCGGTCATGCCCCACGTCTCCGTCGATCGGCCGGACCCGAGCACCCGGGGGTGCCGCGGTGCACCCCGGTGCACCTGAGGCGACGCTAAGTGACTGATCGCGTTCGTGCCGCTCGGACTGCTCCGGCGGGGGCGGGGCGCCCGGTGTCGGCCAGTCAGGTACGGGCCCGCACGGCCCCGGCCGGGCCTGACTCCGGCTCGGCTGACGGACCGTCGGATCCGTGCTCCGCCCGGGGCGCAGCGACTACGCAGGGCGAAGGGCCGGCTAGCCGTCCAGCAGGGTTCGGGCCGGGCGCACCGCGCCGACCGGCTCGCCGTGGCCGAGGACCGGCGCCGTGGCCAGCTCGGCGAGCACGGCGTCGGCGTCCACCACGACGCCGAGCCGGCGCAGCGCCGCGACCAGGACGACGGGGCGGGCCCGGGCGGAGCCGTCCGCGATCTTCAGCGCGACCGCGGAGCCGTCGGGCAGCGCCAGCGCGTAGACGCCCTCCGCGCCGTCCTTGGCGACCGAGCCGGGCAGCGCGCGCATCAGCCGGGTCACGTCCCGGCCGGTCCCGCCGACGTACTCGGCGTGCCGGTTCATCGCCCGGGCGACGCGCTGCTCCGGGGAGCCGTCGGGGCCCGTCGCGAGGGCGGCGAAGGCCCGGGCCAGGCCGCCGTAGGTGAGGGCGAACAGCGGCGCCCCGCAGCCGTCCACGCCGGTCGCGGCGACCCGCTCGCCGGCCAGCTCCTCGACGGTCCCGCGCAGCGCCTGCTGGAGCGGGTGCCGGGGATCGAGGTAGCTCGCGGTGTCCCAGTCGTTGGCGACACAGGTGGCGAGCATCGCGGCGTGCTTGCCGGAGCAGTTCATGGTCAGCGCGGTCGGGCCGCCGCCGGCCGCCAGGTGCGCGCGGAGCGCGGCCTCGCCGATCGGCAGCGCGGCCGTGCAGCGCAGCGCGCCGGTGTCCAGGCCGGCCCCGCGCAGGACCGCCCGCACGCCGTCGAGGTGGAAGGCCTCGCCGGAGTGGCTGGCACAGGCCAGCGCCAGCAGCTCGCCGTCCAGGCCGAGTCCGGCGCGCAGCATGCCGAGCGCCTGGAGCGGCTTGTTGGAGGAGCGCGGGTACATGGGGCGGTCGGGTTCCCCGACGCCCAGCACGGTCCGCCCGTCCGGGCCGACGGCGAGCACCGTCCCGTGGTGCACCGACTCCAGGAAGTCCCCCCGCCACACCTCAGCCACCAGCGCGTGCACAGCGTTCTCCTGTCTCCTCGATCACGAGTCCGAACGAGAGGCTACCGGCCGCCGAACGGGTCATTTATGGTGGGCGACGTGCTCATCCTTGTTCGCCGCCGCCACGTGGACCTGCTCCGCGTGACCAGCATGTCCTGTCGACGCTCCGGCTGAACCTCGCGCAACCCACCCTCAACGGCGGCCCCACGCGACCGCCCCCATCTCCCGACCCCGGAGCACCCGCCGCACCAGGCGCAGCTCCGGCCACCCCGGTCGACCACCGGGACCGGTCGGGACGCGACCCGACGGATGCCACACATGACGCAGAAGCACACCCCCCGCTCCGAGGCCGACGCCCTCCCGGTGATCGACCTCACGCTCGCCGACGGCAGCCCGCAGGACCGCAGGCGCCTGCACGACGAGCTGCGCGCCGCGGCCACCGACGTCGGCTTCTTCCAACTCGTCGGCCACGGCGTCACCCCGGAGGAGACCGCCGCGCTAGGCGCGGCCATGCGGGCCTTCTTCGCCCTCCCCGACGCCGACCGACTCGCCGTCAGCAACCTCAACTCCCCGCACTACCGCGGCTACACCCGCACGGGCGACGAGCGCACGGCCGGCAGCCGGGACTGGCGCGACCAGCTGGACATCGGCGCCGAACGGCCGCCGCACGTGCCCGGCGCCAGCGAGCCCGCCTACTGGTGGCTGGAGGGCCCCAACCAGTGGCCCGAAGCGCTCCCCGAGCTGCGCACCGCCGCGCTCGGCTGGATCGACCGCCTCTCGGACGTCGCCCAGCGGCTGCTGCACGAGCTGCTCGGCGCGATCGGCGCCCGCCCCGACTTCTACGACGACGCCTTCGAGGGCAACCCCCACCTGCGCCTCAAGCTGGTCCGCTACCCCGGCACCGCGCCCGACGGCGCCGCCCAGGGCGTCGGCTCCCACAAGGACTACGGCTTCATCACCCTGCTGCTCCAGGACACCGTGGGCGGACTGCAGGTCGAGCGCGCGGACGGCAGCTACCTGGACGTCCCGCCGATGGAGGGCGCCTTCGTCGTCAACCTCGGCGAGCTGCTGGAGGTCGCCACCGACGGCTACCTGAAGGCCACCAGCCACCGGGTGGTCAGCCCGGCCGGGGCCCGGGAGCGCTACTCCGTCCCGTTCTTCTACAACCCGCGCCTCGACGCCCACATCGCCCCGCTGGACTTCCCGCACGCCCAGCACGCCCCCGGTGTCACCGAGGACCCGGACAACCCGCTCTTCGCCGACTTCGGCCTGAACGAGTGGAAGGGCTACACCCGGGCCCACCCCGAGGTGACCCGCCGTCACCACACCGACCTGGTGGCCTGAGACCGGGCACGCCGCCGCCCCCGCCGCCCGGTGCGTGACACCGGGCGGCGGGGGCGCGTGGTGGCGCCGGGCAGGTCGGTCAGGCGAGCCGGCGGTGCACCCAGGCGACGGTGACCATCGCCAGCAGCACGGCCAGGCCCAGGCACATGGCGGTCTCGACCGCCTGCAACGGCCAGTAGTCGGTGGCGCGGTGCAGGTCGGTGTACTCGGCCGAGCCGGCGTACTTGGCGGCGCAGTCGGCCGGGGCCGGCAGCCCGCAGCCGTCGTAGGGCAGCTTGGTGCCGTCCGGACGGATGAAGCCCTGGGCGAAGCCCCAGGTGCTGTTGGGCAGTTCGGAGCGCGGGACGATCACCGTGTGCCAGCCCCACAGGTGCGGGCGCACCGCCGTCAGGGCGGCCTGCAGCAGGCCGACCAGCACCACCGTGACCGCCATCGCGGGCAGCGTGCGCCGCAGCAGCGCTCCGGCCAGGGCGCCCACGGCCAGTGCCAGCAGAGCCGTCGCGGCCAGGTCGGGGCCGCCGGTGCTGAAGAAGAACTTGCTGTACCAGGCGATGCCGGAGACGTCGTTGGCCGAGGGGTGCCAGGCCCACCGGTACAGCAGCGCGAGCGCCCCCGCGAGCACCGAGACCAGCAGCCCGGCGGCCGCGAGCTTGGCCAGCACCCAGCGGCGCCGGGTGACCGACTGGCTCAGCACCAGCTTCCAGGTGCCCTGCTCCCACTCCTGGGCCAGCAGCGGCGCTCCGAGACCCGCGCCCAGCACGGCCGGCAGCAGCAACAGCAGCATGCCGGTCAGCTGGAGCAGGCGCCCGTAGCCGTTCCGGAACTCCAGCACCGCTTCCTGGACGCCGGGCTGCTGGCAGTTCGGGTCCAGGCTGATCTCGGCGCAGCCGGCGATGCCGTGGCTGCGGATGAAGTCGACCTCCTGGCCGTGCAACCACAGCGCGCCGACCCCGGCGGCCAGCAGCAGGACCAGTGCCCCCCACACGGCCGGGCGCAGTTGACGCCACATCAGCCAGCGCAGGCCGCTCGGTGCGAACGTGCGGCGCACCGGCGCCTCCAGCACGGCGGTCATCCGCCCACCTCCACCAGTTCCGCGACACGTGCCTCGTCGGTCAGCAGGGGCGGGGCGCCCTGCGCGCGCAGGTGCTCCAGCACCAGTTCCTCCAGGTTCGGCGCCGTGGCCTGCCAGGGCGGCGGCACCGGAGCGCCGGTGCGCAGCAGCGCGGTCAGCTGCCGGCCCGACTCGCGCCGCGCCACCACCAGATGGTCGGCCAGCGTGCCGGCCGCGTCGGCCGGGCCGACCACGATCCGGTGCAGCGCCAGCAACTCCTCGACGTCGCCCGCCAGCTGGACCCGGCCGCCGGACAGCAGCACCAGGAAGTCGCAGGACTCGGCGAGTTCGGCGATCACGTGCGAGGACATCACCACCGTGGTCCCCTGCTCGCCCGCCTCCGCCAGCAGCAGGCCCATCAACTCGTGCCGGGCCAGCGGGTCCAGATCCGCCATCGGCTCGTCCAGCAGCAGCAGGTCGGGCCGCTTGCCCAGCGCCAGGGCGAGCGACACCCGGGTGCGCTGGCCGCCGGAGAGCGAGCCGATCCGGGCGCTGGTCGGGAAGCCGCCCGAGGCCAGCACCTGCTCGGCCTTGGCCTGGTCCCACGCGGGGTTGAGCTCCCGGCCCAGCCGCAGCACGTCGGCCACGGTGAAGCGCGGGTAGAGCGACCGGTCCTGGGGGACGTAGGCGACCCGTTCGGCGGCCCGCTCCAGGGTGCCGGCGCTGGGTGCCAGCAACCCGGCCGCCATGGCCAGCAGCGTGGACTTGCCCGCTCCGTTCGGCCCGACCACGGCGCAGATCCGCCCGGCGGGCAGCGCGAACGAGCACTCCCGCAGCGCCCAGCCGCGCCGGTACCGCTTGCCCAACCCTGTCACGGCCAGGGCTGTCCCTGGTTCAGTCATCGTTTCCCCTCCCGGAGCCGCCGCTCTCGGCGAACTCCTGTTCCACCACCGAGGCCACCAGGGCCGCGACGTCTTCTCGCCCGAGCCCGGCCCGCCTGGCCCGGGCCGCCCACTGGGCCAGCTCGGCGCGCAGCGGCGAGTCGGCCGCGCCCTCCTCGCGGGCCAGCGAGCGCAGCACGAAGGTGCCGAGCCCCGGGCGCGGGGCGACCAGGCCCTCGCGCTCCAGCTCGCGGTAGGCCTTGAGCACCGTGTTCGGGTTGATCGCGGTCGCCGCCACCACCTCCTTGGCCGTGGGCAGCTTGTCTCCCGGCAGCAGCAGACCCAGCCGCAGGGCGTGCTTGGTCTGCTGCACGATCTGCAGGTACGTCGCCACCCCGCTGTGCCGGTCGATGCGGTAGTCCATCCTGCATCACCATTCCACTAAGGCATTAGTGGAATGGTGATGCAGGGGATGACGGCACGTCAAGTCGACCGGTGGCGTGACCGGCGGGGGGAGGGGGTTTGGCGAGGTGGGAGGGGGTGACGAGGAGTCAGTGGGGTGTGCTGTGCGTGGGGTGCGGTCCGGCGGCGTCTACCAGGGTCGGGAGTGCTCCGCTCCGGTGAACATGCGGGCGGCCGCGTGGATGCTGGTGCCGGGCTGATGGGCCGTCACTGCGGTGCTGCGCGTCCAGCGGGTGTCCAGGAGTGGGCGCGGGCGTCCGGGCAGCTGGAACCAGGCCGCCCCCGTTCGCCGGCCCACCCGCCCGCAGGTGAAGGCGTCCGGGTCGAAGGAAGGCCCGCCGTACCGGGTTGCCTCCTCGAAGAGCTGATTGGAGGCGGCCAGAGCGATGTCCGCCCGTTCCCGGTCGAGCAGTTCCCAGGTCGGGCGCGCGATGGACAGTCGGCAGCTGATGGCTACCGCGGTCCCGTGGATTCCCGTCATGGTGAAGAAGACCGGGCCGGCGTCCATCCCGATCAGCAAGGCCAGCGGAGCTCGTCGCCCCGCGTTGGCGCGACGCAGGCGCTCGTGCACCGCGGCCGGCCAGGAGCCCAGCAACCGGCCCGGCGGCACGTCGCCGTGCATCGCGAGCAGCACGCCGTCGCCGCGCTCCTCCCAATACAGCGCGGCCTCGGGGACGCCGACGTCGGCGAAGGCCCCGTAGAGCACCGTGCGGAGCTCCGCGCGCGTCCGCGCCCGGGTGGCCTCGTCGTCGGCGTCGCCCCCCTGGACAGCGACGGTGATCACCAGGGCGTGGGCCTGCTCCGGGAGCGCCGCCTCGCACGGCGGACCGGCGGCGTCGAGCCCGAGGTGCTCGGCCACGCGCGCACCGATCGCCTCGGGCAGCGGTGCCATGAAGGGCCGCACGTGCGGGGCGCCCAGGCTGGAGGCGGCGAGCAGGTCGGCGAATCCCTCGGCCGGGTCGGGGACGGCCGGGTCGGCGGCGGGTCCCGCCGGGGTCAGGTCTTTCCGGATGGTCATCGTCCCCCCTCGTCAGTTCGTGACGGAGTCGGAATTGTCGTTGCGATGCTTGGTGCGGGCCCGGCCGACCCGGCTCTCCAAGGCTTTCGTGCTGAGGTCGACGCGGTGGGCGGCCTCGGCCTGGCTGTATCCGGCGCCCCGCAGTACGAGGGCCTCGCGCAGCTTCGGGTCGGGCAGGGCGGTGAGCACGCTCGCCACCTGGCTCCGCAGCACGACGGCCTCCAGTGGATCGACGGCGCGCTGGTCCGGCAGGGCGGCCAGCACCTCGTCGGCGTCCTCGCTCACCTGCCGGGCGGCGGCCGTGCGGCTGCGGTGCCAGCGCTGGTACTCGCCTTTGAAGGACAGCAGGCACGCACCCAGGTAGAAGGTGGTCAGGCTCGCCCCGCCGGTGGGGCTCCACCGGCCGTTGACCAGGGCCTGACGGTGGAACAGCCGGGCGCCGGCCAGGATCGTCTCGGTGGCGACCTCGTGGCGGTCGTCGCGCTCCCACGGCGTGACGATCATGCTTTCCGGCACGGGGCGCCCGGCGGCGCGGGCCTGGGCGAAGACGATGCCCGAGCCGCACCACGGGGTGAGCACGTTCCAGCCGTACTGCATCAGTTGACCCATGACCTGCTGGTACAGCGGCCCGGCGAACCCGACCTGCCGCAGCCGCCGCACGACCTCCGCGTCCGCCGCGAGCCTGGCCGCACGGTCACCGGCCGTTCCGCCGCCGGCCCGGACGAGCTCCTCGTCGAGCGCGGCCAGCCGCTCCCCGTGCTCCGCGGCGGCACCGGGCCGGATGATCGAACGGCCCGAGGCAGACCGGGGGCCTCCGGGCCCCGCAAGCTCGTGTTCCACACCTGCTCCTCCTCGACGGTCCTGTGCCGACCCCCCGACGGCCCCTCGCACCCGTTCTAGGCCCCCGACCCCGGCCGCCCCGCGCCCCGACACCGATTTTCCCAAGTGACCTACGTCACGCGAGGGGTGATGGCCAGTCAACCACCTAGACCCCTGATGCACGGGCACCGCGCACCAGCGCACCGCCCCACCGATCCACTCAGCCACTCATCCACCGGGAGTCGACATGAGCAACAAACCGGCCCGCCCCCTCCTCGGCCAGCGCGCCGCCGTGATCCTCCTCCTCGGCGTCCTGTGCGCGGCCGCCGCCGGGATCCTTACCGTCCTCGCGGGCGCCGCCCCGGCCACCGGCTTCCTGACCGCCGGCGCCGCGTTCGCGGGCGCCGTGGTCTTCTTCCAGGCGATCATCGAATGAGCGAGCTGCGCGATCACGCAGTCCGGGGTGCGCTTTTCGCCACCGGACCGCGCAGTCGGCGCCGGTGCGGGCGGCCGAGACTGATCGGCGCCGGCCCGACGTCGTCGTGCGGGGCGGTCGCGAAGGAGGACAGGTGGCTACGTATCAATCCCCGGGGGTCTACGTCGAGGAGGTCTCCTCGGGCTCCCGGCCGATCGAGGGCGTGGGCACCGCGGTGTGCGCGTTCGTCGGGTTCGCCGAGCGCGGGGTGTCCAACCAGCCGACGCTCGTGACCAATTGGACGCAGTACACGAAGGCCTTCGGCGGCTTCGTCGAGGGCGCCTACCTGCCGCAGGCGGTCTACGGGTACTTCCTCAACGGGGGCGGTGCGGCGTACGTGGTGCGGGTGGGGGCCGAGCCGGGCGAGGACGGCGCGGCGCCGCCCGTCGCCGCGCACGGCGAACTGCCCGCCGCCGGTGCGGACGACCGCCCGGTGCTGCGCGCCAAGGCGCTGCCGGCGGCCCCGGGGCAGCCGGGTGCGGAGCTGAGCGTCGAGGTCGCGGACGCCGGCGAGCCGGACGAAGGGCTGTTCAAGCTGATCATCCGTCAGGGCGAGCGCGAGGCCGAGGTGTTCGACAACCTCTCGCTGCGGCGCGGCCCCCGGCACGCCGCCACGGTGGTCAAGGAGTCCTCCCGGCTGCTCGCCCTGGAGGAGGTCAAGGGCGCGGCTGCGCTGGTCCCGGCCAAGGGCGTCCGGGTCGCGGTGCCCGGGGCGGCCGTCGTCGCGCCCGCCGCGACCGGGGCGGCGCCGGCCCGGATCACCCCCGCCGACTACGTCGGGGACACCGCCGACCGCACCGGTTTCGCCGGCCTGGAGGCGGTCGAGAACGTCACCATGCTCTGCGTCCCCGACCTGATGGCCGCCTACCAGAACGGCTCGGTCGACCTCGACGGTGTCAAGGCCGTGCAGCTCGCGATGATCGCGCACTGCGAGCTGATGGCCGACCGGGTGGCGATCCTGGACCCGCCGCCGGGCCTGGGCGCCCAGCAAGTCCAGGAGTGGCGCACGGACTTCGCCGGGTACGACTCCAAGTACGCGGCGCTGTACTGGCCCTGGATCAAGGTGATGGACCCGGCCCAGGGCCGACCGGCGCCCATGCCGCCCAGCGGCCACGTCGCCGGGGTGTGGGCGCGCAGTGACGCGAACCGGGGCGTGCACAAGGCACCGGCCAACGAAGTGCTGCGCGGAGTGCTCCAGTTGGAGACCAACATCACCCGCGGTGAGCACGACCTGCTCAACCCGATCGCGGTCAACTGCATCCGCTCCTTCCCCGGCCAGGGCATCCGGATCTGGGGAGCGCGGACGCTGTCGAGCGACCCCGAGTGGCGCTACCTGAACGTGCGACGACTCTTCAACTACGTCGAGAAGTCCATCCTCGACGGCACCAACTGGGTGGTGTTCGAGCCCAACGACCGCTTCCTGTGGGGGGCGGTGCGCCGCACCATCACGATGTTCCTGCGCCGGGTATGGCGCAGCGGAGCGCTGTTCGGCCGCACCCCGGAGGAGGCGTTCTTCGTCAAGTGCGACGAGGAGAACAACCCGCCGGAGAACCGGGACGCCGGCATCCTCACCGTCGACATCGGCATCGCCCCGGTCAAGCCCGCCGAGTTCATCGTCTTCCGGGTCTCGCAGTACTCGCAGGGCACGGCCCTGGAGGAGTGACATGTCGAACCCGGATTCAGCTCCCCCCGTCCTCGCCTCAGCCCCGGTCTTCATCATCTCCTGGGCCGCCCCCTTCGGCAGCAGCCAGTTGCAGAAGATCGCCTTCCGGGAGCTCGAAGGCATCAACAGCGAGATCGACGTCCAGCAGTACATCTCGGTGGACCCGACCGGATACGTCAACCACACCAAGCAGTTCGGCATGACCAAGCCGCCGACGGTGACGCTGCGGCGCGGCCTGGACAACAACCTGGCGCTCTGGCAGTGGCACCAACTCGCCCTGGACGGCAACCCCAAGGCGCGCGTCGACTGCGTGGGGCTGGACATCTACCCCGCCTGGGGCCCGGGTGCCCCGACCAGCACCAGCAACCTCCCCGGCGTCCAGAAGTACCAGCCGACGGCGCCGATCGCGAGCTACACCCTGATGAACGCCTGGTGTTCACGGATCGCCATCGGATCGGCCCAGGCGGGCGAAGGCATCGTGACCGAGGAGGTCACGATCGTCTGCGACCAGATCGCCCAGGGCCACGGCGACGGCCGGGGCCCGGCGCACCTCACCGCGCCCCCGCCGACCCTGCCGCCGACGCGGTGACACAGAGCGGCCGCAGCGCAGCCCCAACAGGAAGGAGTGATGGGCCAGATGGCGAACGCCGACGGCAACCCGACCGTGATGAGCGCGTCGACCTTCGTGATCCAGGTGGATGGGATCCAGGTCGCCTCGTTCAGCGAACTGAGCGGGATCAACACCGAGGTCGAACCGGTCGAGTACATCTCCTCGGGCGTCGGGGGGATCGTGCACACCAAGCAGTACGGCAAGACCAAGCCGCCCGCGGTGACCCTCGCGCGCGGCCTCGACACCCAGACCTACATGTGGGCCTGGCACCAGGCGGTGCTGATGGGCGACCCCGCGGCGCGCAAGACCTGCTCGCTCCAGCTCTTCGCGGCCGGCTCCTCCCCGAAGTCCGCCACGCCGATCATCACCTACGTCCTGGAGAACGCCTGGCCGTCGCGGCTGGAGATCGGCGCGATGCGGGCCGGGTCCACGGACGTGATCAACGAGACCGTGACGCTGTACTGCGACCAGATCCTGATGCAGCCGACCGGATGAGGAACGAGGGACCCATGCCGACGCAGCACGTACCCGCCGCCCCGCCCGGCGCCCCGCCGGCGGAACCGGCCGCGCTGACGACCACCTACCCGTTCACGCTGCCCCGAGGCTACGTCGACGAGCAGGGCCGGGTGCACCGGGACGGCGTCATGCGCCTGGCCACGGCGCGCGACGAGATCAGCAGCCAGAGCGACCCGCGGGTCCGGCAGAACCCGGTGTACCTCAGCGTCCTGCTGCTCTCCCGGACCGTGACCCGCCTGGGCGCGGCCCCGGCCGTGGACGCCCTGGTGATCGAGAACCTCTTCGCCTCCGACCTGGCCTTCCTCCAGGACCTCTACCGGCGGATCAACCAGGACGGGCACACCGAGGCCGAGGTCAACTGCCCCGCGTGCGGGCACGAGTTCGCGGTGGACGTCGCCGGTGATGCCCCGGGGGAATCCTGACCTACCCGGCCGACCGGCTGTGGGAGGAGGTGGTGTACCTCGCCTACTACCTGCACTGGTCGCCGGGCGACCTGCTCGACCTCGCGCACCCGGTCCGGGCGCGGGTGATCGCGGAGGTCGGACGGATCCACCAGCGCCTGGAGACGGATGCGGCGGCCGGCCGGGGCCGCTGACCAGCCCGTGACGTGACCGGAGCCGGACGGACGGACGGACGGAGAGGAGAGCGAGATGCGGTGGCTGTCGCGATGGCGGCGCCGGGGTCGGCCCGTGCCGTCGTCAAGTGTTAGGCAGTCTGGTGTGGCTGATGAGTCGTCAGGTAATGATGGGAGTTGGCGGCGGCTGTCGCCGGTGTCGCCGACCGTCCGTCAGGCGAGGCTGACCATGGGGTCCTCGCTGGGCGTGCTCACGGACGCCGCGAGCCAACCGCTGATCCTGGCGCCGCGCTTGCGGCGGCGGAGGGCCGGTCGGGCGGCTGCCGAGGGCGGGGCGGTGCCTGGTGTGGCGCCGGCGGTGGGGCGGGTGGTGGGTCTGGCGGTGGTGCGGGAGGAGGTGAGTGCGTGGGGCGGGCGCCTGTCGTCGCAGCGAGTGGCGGTTCCTGAGGGGGCGGCGCCCGCGGTGTCGCCCGAGCCGACAGGGCCCGAACCGACAGGGCCCGAGCCGGCGGTGACCGAGCCGTCAATGCCCAAGGTGCCAAAGCCCGAGCCGCCAACGCCCGTGCTGCCGCCCGTCGTTGCGCGACGCACTCCGCGCGTCCTCGCGAGGCCCACGGCGCCCCGGCCGAGCCTGGTCCGGGCCGACGCCGAGTACGTGGGGGAGCCGGTCGCGGAGCCGGACCAGTACGCGTCCTCGGCCTGGCTGCGCATGATCGAGTCCTACCGTCCGCCTTGGGCCGACGACGGTGCTGCGGACGGCGCGGTGGCACCGGTGGGCTTTCCGCCGCTGCTTCCTGAAGGGGGGTCATGGGCGAGCGAGGTGACCGCCCCGCCGCCCCCGCGACAGCAGCCGACGCATCGTCAGGAAACTCCAAGGCGAGCCTCGTTGGCGGAGAGCCGCAGGATCGGACTCGGCACCCCGATCCGCCGGACCGCTCCGGGGGCGGCTGATGAGGAGGAACCGGACGCGGAGGGGGAAGCGGAGCTGGAACCGGTCGAGCCGGTTCGGACGGATGTGGTTCCGGTCGAGGCGAAGGTGCCGGAACCGCGTCCGCAGGTTGGTGTGCGGCAGGCACCCGAGCCGGAGGCTACCGATCGTGCCGCTGCCCCGGTCCCGACGGTGCCTGCACCAGCGCTGCCTGAGCCGGCGGCACCCGCGACCGGACCGCCGGCCCGGGCCCCGGCGCCGCTGCGGCCAGTGGCATCGCCGGTCCGAGCTCATCCCCGTTCCCGCGCCCGGTTGGCGTCGGTGACGGCGCGGTCCGTGCGGCGCCCGGCGGAGGCACCGCTGATCCATCCGCGACCGGCCGCTCAACCGAGCGCCCAGCCACCCATGGTGGCGTTGCCGCTGCCGACCTCACCTGTCCCGACCAGCCCGCCACCGCCACCGCCAGAGCCGCTGCCGGTTCCGGCAGCGGCGCAGGCGGTCGACCTCGGAGTGGACCCGCCAGTGCTGGTCGGACCGTTCGACGCCGCGCCGATCGGGTTGGCGCCGCAACGTCCCCACCCTGCTGAGACGGAGGCCGCAGAACGCCAGTTGGGCGTGCCGAGCCGGGCACCAGTCGGCGTGGCGGGAGCGGCTCCGACACCGGCCGACGCGCCACCGCCGACCTCGTGGACCGCCCCGTGGGTTACCCCGCCGATGGTCCCGGAGCCGTCGACGGGCGGAGCACAGCGGCAGCAGGTCGGCGCGCCACCGCCGACCTCGCGGACGACCTCGCGGACGACCTCGTGGACCGCTCCGTGGGCCGCCCCGCCGACGGTCCGAGGGCCGTCGACAGGCGGAGCGCAGCGGCAACAGGACGGCACGACACCGCGCCCGCCCGCACCCGCGCTGCCCGACAGCACCCCGGACCCGCCCCAACTACCGCCGGCAGCACCCCCGGTGGCCCGCGACCCGGAGCCGACCCCGTCCGGGGAGCGGCCCACCGCGCCCGGCGCCCGGCGTCCGCTGGACCTGGACGACGAGGAGCAGATCGAGGAGTTGGCGATCCAGGTGTACCAGCGGGTCCACCGCTGGCTGCGGAGCGACCTGCTGGTCCACCGCGAACGCACGGGCCGGCTCGGCGCGGGCGGACCGTTCGGCTGGACGCGATAGACGCGATAGGCGAGATGGACGAGATGGACGGGAACAGGAACACGCCATGACTGACGCGCTCGACACCGCGGAGAACGCCCAGGGCCTCGCCGGCGGGGTCGGCGTCGCCATGAGCCACCGGTACGCGGTGCTCATCGACAACGTCAAGTACCACTTCGGGGACTGGGCCAAGGTGAGCGGCCTGACGGTGCGTTGGGAGCCGATCAAGTACCGGGTCGGCGGCCAGGGCAACCAGGTCCGGCTGTTCCCCGGGCTCACCGAGTACCAGCCGATCAAGCTCAGCCGGGCGGCCGGCCCGTACTCGCGGGTCGTGCAGCACTGGCTCGCGCAGACCGCGAAGAAGCCGCAGCCGCAGAGCGGCACCATCCAGCTCGTCGACTTCGCCGGGACCCCGCTGGTGCAGTGGCGGCTCAACGAGTTCTTCCCGATCGCGTGGACCGTCGAGGACTTCGGAGCGGAGGGCGGCCGTCCGGCGATCGAGACGCTCGAACTCGCCCACCACGGCTTCCTCGACGACGACCTGTCGATGCTCTCCCCGATCTGACCGGGCGGACCCCAGTTCCCGAGAACCAGAAACCCAGAAAGCCAGAAAGGCGGTCCACCCATGAGCATCGCGTCCTTCGTCGCGGCCGACGGCCAGGGCGGCGGCGCGCTCGCGCAGTCCCTGGCACCGGCCGTCGGCACCGGTCTGTCGACCGGCGTGTCGGCGCTCCGCGGCCGGGCGGCGGGTGACGGGTCGTTCGACCGCCTCGGCCTGGCCATGCGCTTCGCCGTCACGTTCACGGCCGGCGGCATCAGCAGCCGGCTCGGTGAGTGGGCCTCGTGCACGGGGCTGGACGTGCAGTTCAAGACCGAGCCGATCGAGGTCGGCGGCCACTACGACGGCGCTGTCCAACTGCCGCTGCGGGTGGAGTACTCCCCGGTGGTGCTGAAGCGGGCGGTGGGGACGACCGACTCGCACCGGCTCCAGGTGTGGCTCAACAGCCTGGTCGCCGCCTGGGCGGACGGCGGTGAGCACGCCCTCGCCAAGCTCGCGGGGACGGTGGAGATCGAACTGCACGACGTGCACCAGGAACGCGTCGCGACGTGGGTGCTGCGGGAGGCCCTCCCGGTCTCCTGGCAGGGACCGGAGCTGGGGGCCACCTCGAACGCCGTCGCCACCGAGACGCTGACGCTCCGGCACATGGGCTTCCTGCCGCCGACCGCCCCCGTCGGGCAGGAGGAGGCGGCGCGATGACCGTGGAGATCCCCCGACCCGCGCTGCCCACGGCGGAGGAGCAGCCGACGGGGAACGCGAAACTGGGCCCGGTCTCGGACCGGGGCATGACGGAGTGCGTGGTCTTCCGCTACAACCCGAGCGCGGTCTCGATCGTGCACGGCATGACGGGGCGGGACCTGTCCGCCTCGAAGCTCGCCGAGCCGCACGGTTCGCCGGTCCTCGGCGGGCCGAAGGACCTGGAGCTGCTGAACGGAAAGACGATCATCACCATCAGCAGGGCGGTGTTCAACGGCGACACCGTGCCCCGCGACTGCCTGCGCCTGCTCAACTGGAGCTACGCCGTCAAGGAGCGGACGGAGAAGCCGGAGAACGCCGTCCTGCCGTTCCTGCGCTTCACCTGGGCGCAGGGCCCGGACGTGCTGCTCGGCCACGACGTCCTGCTCGATCGGGTGACGGTCAACTTCACCAGGTTCACCAGCTCCGGCACTCCGGTGCGGGCGGCCGTCGACCTGACCATGCACGTGATCCCGCAGGACCGCCCCGGCACCAACCCGACCTCCGGCGGCCCCGCCGGCCGCCGCACCCACCTGGTCACCGGCGACGAGAACCTGCCCCAGCTCGCGCTGCGCACCTACGGCAGCGCGAGCCGGTGGCGCGAGATCGCCACGGCCAACGGGATCCACGACCCGCTGCGCGTACCGCCCGGGACCCGCCTGTACCTGCCGAGCACTCAGGAGAGCGAAGGATGACGGCGAATCAGCTCCACGGCGGCATCGTGTGGCCCACGGTGTCGGTCGGCGAGGGCCCGGGCCGGCCGTTGTCCGGCGTGGCCGCCAGGTGCCTGGCGCACGTCGAGGTGGACACCCACCTGCTGCTGCCGGCGATGTTCGTGCTCTGCTTCGAGGACCTCACCGGGAGGGCGCTGGACGAGGCGGGGCTGGACATCGGCGCGCGGGTCCAGGTGTCGGTCGGCGCCGGGCGGGACCAGCGGCTGGTGGTCGGCGAGGTGACCGCCGTCGAGGGCTCGTACCACGGGCTCGCCGGGCAGACCGTGGTGCGCGGCTACGACCTCTGCCACCGGCTGCAACGGGCCCGGCGGACCAGGTCGTTCGACGACGCCACCGACGCCGACATCGCGCGGCGGATCGCCGCCGAGGCGCGGCTGCCGGTCGGCGAGATCACCGAGACCGAGGTGGTGCACGAGCACCTGTTGCAGTGCAACCAGACCGACTGGGAGTTCCTCGCCCAGCGGGCCGCCGAGACCGGGTTCGAGTTCGGCATGGCCGACGGGCGCTTCCACTACCGCCGGGCCGCCGTGCTCGCGCAGTCGGCGCAGGACCTGCCCGAACTGACGGTCCCCGGCTCGCTGTTGCGCTTCGAGCCGCGGGTGACGGCCGGGAACCTGACCCCGGACGTGGAGGTGCGGGTCTGGGACCCGCTGCGGGCCGCGCTCTCGGCCGCCGCGCCGGTGCCGGCCTCGGCGACCGGCGCATCCGCGCCCCGCCGGCAGCAACTGGCCGAGGTCACCGAGCTGTTCCGCACCGGCCGGGACGGCAACCCGGGCGAGGAGCGGGCGGCGGTCCCGACCGGTCCGTCGGACCCGGCGGGCCCGGACACCGCGCCGCCGCCCAGCCCGACCGCCCACGTCGTGAGCACCCTGCCGGTGGCCGGGCCCGAGGCCGCCGCCGCGGCGCTGGCCGCCTCGGTCGGCGGCACCTTCGCCGAGGCCGAGGGCGAGGCGCTCGGCGACGGCGCGATCCGGCCCGGCGCCTCGGTCCGGATCTCCGGCATCCCGAACCGCTTCCCGGAGGTCTGGCTGGTGAACCGCTCCCGGCACGTGTTCGACCTGACCTCGGGCGGCTACCGCACCGAGTTCGCCGCCGGCGGCGTGCGCGACCGCTCGCTGCTGGGGCTGGCCTCGGCCTCGGCCCCGGGCGGCGGCGAGCCCGTGCGGATCCCGGGCCTGGTCTGTGCGCTGGTCGACGACATCGGCGACGGCCACGCCCGGGTGCGGCTCACCCTGCCCTGGCTCTCCCCGGACGTGCGCACCGACTGGGCGCCGGTGGTGCAGTTCGGGGCCGGCCGGCGCAGCGGGGCGATGTTCCTGCCGGAGGTCGGCGACCAGGTGCTGGTCGGCTTCGAGTTCGGCGATCCGCGGCGCCCGTACGTGCTCGGCGGCATCGTCACCGAGGACAGCAGCTACAGCCTGGGCGGCGAGGCGGTCCGGCGGGGGCCCGGGGGAGCGGACTCCTCGGTGGCGCGGCGCGGCTTCGTGTCGGCCTCGGGAAACCGGCTGGTGTTCCTGGACGAGATGGGGGAGGCGCCCGAGCCCGAGGGCGCGCAGATCCTGCTCGGCTCCGGTGACGGCGCGTTCGGCCTGGGCATCGACACCGTCCACGGCTCGCTGGAGCTCAGCTGCTCGCCCCCGGAACCGGGCGGCCGACTGACCATCAGGTGCGGCGAGGCCGGCACGGTCAACATCGTCACCGGCCCGGGCGGCACCGTGACGGTGGACGGCGGCGACGAGCTGACGCTGACGGCGGCGGCCTCGCTCACCATCCGCAGCCAGGGCACCGTCTCGGTCTCCGCCCCGTCCATCGCGCTGGGCGGGTGAGGGCCCGGTGACGGCCGACTTCATCGGCACCGGCTGGGCGTTCCCGTTCGCGGTGGAGCCGGCCGGCGGCGTGGCGATGGTCTCCGGGGAGGCCCGACTGGAGCAGGCGATGGCGCTGATCCTGCGGACGTACCCGGGCGAGCGCCCGATGCGGCCGCTCTTCGGCAGCACCCTGCGCGACTACGTCTTCGACGGCGCGAGCGCGGAGAAGACCGCCGAGATCGCCGCCGTGGTGCGCGACGCGATCGAGCAGTGGGAGCCGCGGGTCACCGTGACCGACGTGGCCGTGTACCCGGACGGGGAGCGCAGCGGCCTGCTGTACATCGACATCCGCTACGAGGTCCCGGGCACCAACAGCCCGCGCAACCTGGTCTTCCCCTTCTACACCATCCCCGAGCGCGAGGAAGGCGAGTACTGATGCCGCTGCCGGCCCCCGATCTGGACGACCGCCGGTTCCAGGACCTGGTCGACGAGGCCAAGCGCTTCGTGATGCGGCGCTGCCCCGAGTGGACCGACCACAACGTCTCCGATCCGGGCGTCACCCTGATCGAGACCTTCGCGCACCTGACCGACCACCTGCTGTTCCGGCTCAACCAGGTGCCCGACCGACTGTACGTCAGCTTCCTCAACCTGATCGGGCTCCAGGTGCTCCCGCCCACCCCGGCGCGGGCGCCGGTCACCTTCTGGCTGTCCAGCCCGGCCCGGGCCCGGCTGACCATCGCCGCCGGCACCCGGGTCGGCACCCAGCGCACCGCGACCGCCGAGTCGGTGGTGTTCAGCACCGTGGCCGACCTGGACGTGGTGCCCTGCACCCTCGCCAGGGTCAGGCTCGGCCCGCCGGACCCGGCGCGGGCAGCCGACCCGGCCGGGGACGGGCCGGACGCCGAGGGCACGGACCGCTCCCGGCACCTCGCCGACGGCCGCCCGTTCCCGGCGTTCGGGCCCCGGCCCCGGCCCGGGGACGCGCTGCTGCTCGGGCTCTGCGACCCGGTGCCCGGCTGCGCCGTCCGGATCGGCTTCCGCGGCCGGGTGGAGGGCGTGGGCGTCAACCCGAAGCACCCGCCGCTGGCCTGGGAGGCCTGGACCGGCGAGGGCTGGACGGCGTGCGAGGTGGGGCTGGACGGGACCGGCGGGCTGAACGCCTCCGGCGCGATCGTGCTGCACGTCCCGCCCGCGCACACGGCGAGCGTGCTCGGTGGCGACCGCGCCGGCTGGCTGCGGGCCGTCGTCACCGAACCCGAGGAGGGCCAACCCCCGTACACTGACTCGCCCGTGGTCGACGGGCTGACCGCCTGCACGGTCGGCGCCAGCACCGAGGCCGTGCACGCCGAGCCGGTGGACCGCGAGGTGCTGGGCCAGGGCGAGGGCGTGCCCGGGCAGCGGTTCCCGCTGCGGCACGCCCCGGTGCTGGCCGGCTACGGGCCGCCGGTCGTGGAGACCAGCTCGGCGGACGGCTGGCAGGAGTGGACCCTGGTCGACAGCTTCGCCGGCAGCGGGCCCGAGGACCGGCACTTCGGCCTCGACCCGGTCTCCGGCCTGGTGCTGTTCGGCCCGGCGGTGCGCGAGCCGGACGGCGCGCTGCGCCGTTACGGGGCCGCGCCCGAGAAGGGCGCCGAGGTGCGGATCCGCGGCTACGCGACCGGCGGCGGCGCCCGGGGAAACGTGCCGGCCGGGGCCCTGTGCCGGCTCAAGTCGTCCGTCCCGTCGGTCACTTCGGTGGAGAACCGGCGCCCGGCCCAGGGCGGGGTGGACGGCGAGAGCCTGGCCGAGGCCAAGGCCCGGGGGCCGCTGCTGGTGCGCAGCCGCAGCCGCGCGGTCACCGTCGAGGACTACGAGGTGCTGGTCCGCGAGGTGGCGCCGGAGCTGGCCCGGGCGCGCTGCGTGCCGGCCGGCCGCGACGGCGAGGGGGCCGGGGTCGGAGCCGGGGGAGTGCGGATCCTGATCGTGCCGGCCGCGGCCGTGGTGGACGGCCGGATCCCGTTCGAGAACCTGGTCCCGGCCGAGCGGACGCTGGAACGGATCGCCGCCGGCCTGGACCGGGTCCGGGTGGTGGGCACCCGGGTGGTGCTCGAACCGCCGCTCTACCGGGGCGTCACCGTGGTCGCGCGGCTGGTCGCCCGGCCCCGGGTGAACGCCGACCGGGTGCGGGAGGATGCGCTCGGCGCCCTCTACCGCTACCTCAGCCCGCTGCCGGGCGGCGGGCCCGACGGAGCAGGCTGGCCGTTCGGCCGCCCGGTGCAGGCCGGCGAGGTCTTCGGCCGCCTCCAGCAGGTGTCCGGCGTCGAACTGGTCGAGGACGTGCGGCTGTTCACCGCCGACCCGGTCACCGGCGCGCGCGGCCGGGAGGTCGGCCGGATCGACCTGGACCCGAACAGCCTGGTCTTCTCCTACGAGCACCAGGTCAGGGTGGAGGCCCACTGATGCGCCGCGCGGTGGCGGACCTGGACACGCCCTACCCGATCGGCGGCCTGCTGCCGGCGGTCTTCCAGGAGGACCGGCTGGCGATGCGGTGGACCGCCGCCCTCGACGAGGTGCTGGCCCCCGTCATCTCCACCCTGGACTGCCTGGACGCCTACACCGACCCGCTGCTGGCACCCGCCGACTTCGTGCGCTGGCTGGCCGGTTGGCTCGGAACCGTGCTCGACGAGAACTGGCCGCTGGAGCGACAACGGGCCGCCGTCGCGCACTCGGTGCGGCTGTACCGGGGTCGCGGCACCGTCGAGGGCCTGCGGGCCCTGATCGAGCTGGTCACCGAGGGCCGGGTGGAGCTCGCCGAGAGCGGCGGGATCCGCTGGTCCGCCGCGCCGAACACCCCGCTGCCGGGCGAGGACCGGGCCTGGTTCTCCGTCAAGGTCGCGGTCCCGGACCCCTCGGCCGTCGACGTTGCGGCCCTGGAGGAGCTGATCAGCGCGGAGAAGCCCGCGCACGTCCCGCACCGGTTGGAGGTCGTGAAACAGTGATCGTGTGTCGCAAGTGCGGGTTCCGGAACCTGGAGGACGACGCGTTCTGCGGCTCCTGCGGGAGCTTCCTCGAATGGACCGGGGAGAAGCAGCCCGCGAAGGTCGCCCGGAAGGTCGTCGAGCAGGTCGAGGAGGAGCGGCGGGCGGCGGCCGCCGCGCCGCGGGCCGGCCTGGTCCAGCGGGCGATCCAGGCGGCGAACCACCTGATCGCCGGGCCGCAGCCGGAGGCGGAAGCTGACGGTGAGTCAGCTGATGCCGAGCCGGCTGAGGAGGAGGTGGAGACGGAGGCGGAGCAGGAGGAGGACGAGCCGGGGGAGCCGTTGGAGGACTTCTTCGCGGCGGCGCCCGAGCCTTCGCCGCCGGCGTTCGAGCTGGACTACTTCGGGTCCGACGACGCCGAGCCGGCCGACGTCACCCGGGAGGAAGGTCAAGCCGACGACAGCGAAGCGGAGTTGGCGAAGCTCTTCGCCGAACTGACGCAGCCGGCCGAGCCCGTCGACACCGCCGGGTTCGCGGAGGATCCGCCGCCGCCCCGGCTGAGCGACGCCGCGGCGCTGGTCGCGCCGGTCGAGGAGTTTGGCGAACCGGAGCCGTCGGAGCCGCCAGAACAGCCGCTGGACGAACCCGCCGAGCTCCGCGCCCCCGTGGAGATCCAGGAGCAGGCGCCGCGCGCCGCCCGGGCCCGGGCCGTCCCGGTGACCAGGACCGCGCCGAGCCGCCGGCTGCTGCCGGGCGACCTGGTGTGCGACGCGTGCGGGGAGGGCAACCCGGGCGCCCGCAAGTTCTGCAGCCGCTGCGGCACCTCGCTGGTGCGGGCCGCGGTGGTCAGGGAGCGGTGGTGGCGCCGGCTGCTGCGCCGGCTCGTGCCCAGGCGCGGCCCGAAGGTGGTCCGCCTCGACCAGGCCGCGCCGGGCGCCGGCAAGGGCGGTGGGAAGGACGGCGCGAAGGGTGCCCGGCTCGGGCGGTCCCGCCTCGATCTGAGGTTCAGGCTCCGGCAGTTCTACCGCAAGGCCCGCGTCGTGGTCGGGGTCCTGGTCCTCGCCAGCGGCGCGCTCTACGGCGTCTACCCGGCCTTCCGCACCAGTGTCGACCACCGTGAGCGCGCTCTGCAGACCCGGGTCACCGAGTGGCTGGTCAAGCCGGGCCAGTTCTACGCCGCCACCACGACCGCCAACTCCTCGCTCCCCGCCGGGCCCGCGGCCAACGCCACGGACGGGATCAGCACCACCTGCTGGCTGGCCCCGGTGCCCGCCGCGCCGGACGCGCCGAAGCCGACGCTCACGTTCACCTTCTCGTCCCGGATGGTGGTGAAGGACCTGATCCTGACGCTGCGCACGGACGGCGCCTGCCAGCCGGGCGCGCGGCCGAGCGTGCTGAAGCTGAGGTACTCGGACGGCAACTCCCGGGTCATCACGCCGCAGAACACGGGCGAGGCGCAGACCATCCACATCGATCACCTCACCCCGGTGAGCAGCCTGACCCTGGAAGTCGACGGCCTCTACCCGGACACCGTCGGCGCCGACCCCACGGCGGCCGTCGCCGAGGTCGAGTTCTTCGGCCTGAAGATCTGACGATCGGAACAGCTAGGAGAGGGGTCCCGCCGCGTGCCCGACTACCTGATCCGGACCGGTGACCTGCTGGAGGTCATCGTTCCCGAGCCGATCGTCCCGCTGCTCGAAGCGCCGGTCCCGCTGACGGGGTCGAGCACCGACGTGACCGTCGCCGGCCTGCCGGCCTGCCTCGCGGGCGACGAGCTGCCGCCGGAACTGCGCGAGCCGATGCCGTACACCGCACCGCCGTTCACGATCCCCGGCACGGGCACGCTGACCGTCACCGTGCTCCCCGACAACCTCACCGTGCAGACCCGCAACGGGGGCAAGCCGCTGCTGGTCCGGGGTGGCAGCTTTCCCGCGCTGTTCACCGTGGAGACGCCGGCCACCCAGCCGACCCCGGCCGGCCCGGTGCCGGATCCGGTGCTGGAGAAGCCGGGCACCGCGCGGTTCATCACCACGAACACGGTGGTGACGGCGGGCTGACGTGCCGACAGGAGGCGCCCCGGTTGGGGTGCCTCCTGTCGGCACGTCAGGCTGTTCGACTGCTCAGTGCTCGGTGACCGTTCCCCGTGGCCCTGCGCCGCCCGGCAGCAGGTGCCCGCCCAGCACGATCTCGCGCACGGGCGCGGCGAGGTCGGTGACCAGTGGCGGCACCACGGGGACCGCGAGCTCCAGCAGCAGGACGGCGCGCGGGGCGATCCCGAACCCGGCCCACAGGCTCTGCGCCGTCGGCCCGCCCGGCTCGTCCCCCGCGCAGCGCACCTGGACCGGGAGCCCGGCCGCGGCCAGGGCTCCCGTCAGCTGCTCGTCGCCGAGCGTGTCGGCGGCGGCGCAGGCGTCGATCAGCAGGCCCAGCAGGCCGTGCTCGGCGAGCGCCCGCTGTGACGGATCGTCAGCGGCGCCCGCCCAGGCGGTGACCGCGTACCGGAGCCGGTAGTGCCGGGTCGGCAGCTGACGGCCCACCAGCCGTCCCGCCCCGTCCCGCACCTGTGACCACCCGGCCGGGGCCGCGTCCCGCCCGTCCCGGCGCACCTCGCAGAGGAACGCGCTGATGCACGGGCCGTCGGCCGGCCCCGTGGAATCCCAGGCGGCACCCGGCGCGTCGAACCTGACCCCCGTCCCGGCCGGCAGCACACCGGCGAGCCAGGCGGCCAGCGAGAGGTCCGCGTCGCGCAGCACAGGCTGCTCCTCCTTCCCTGCCGTTCTCGCCCGTCAGATCCGGAACAGGTTCCTGATGTCCTTGGGCTGTCCCCAGAACTTCTCGGTCTGGGCGCCGAGCAGGTAGTTCGCGCCGCTGGGACCACCCTGCACCTTGTCGCCGCGGTGGCCCATCAGCCACCGCCCGCCCGCGGTCTTGAAGCCGACCGAGACGACGCCGTCCTGGCCCAGCACGCCGTGCCAGGAGCCGGTCAGCTTGGTGGCGCCGAGGCTGATCTGGGTCTTGCCGTCCAGCGAGATCCGGCTCCAGTCGGCGAACTCGTACGGGCTGACGGCCTCCCAGGTGTCGGTGTGCGGCGCCCAGTCCCCCCATATCTTGTCCCCGCTCTTCAACTGCAGCGCGACGCGGACGACATGGGTCCGCGGATCGCCGTCGACCCGGCTGCGGTTGCGGTCGGTGGCGATGACCGGGCAGTCCTTGACGGTCTTCGGCATCCCGCCCTCGCGCCGCACGGGGACGGGCGGCGCGACCTTGTTCGCGCCCGGGGCCGCCACGGTGATGTTCGGGGGCAGGATGGCGAGGTTGATGTCCGAGATCTTCTTGGCGAGTTGCTCGCCGGTGAAGAACTCCGCCGGTTTGATCTGGATGAAGCGCAGCACGAACTTGGTGACCGGTGGCACGGCCCACTGCTGGAGCAGGCCGGCGATCTCCAGGTGGTCCGGGGCCTCCTGCTGGACGAGCTTGTCGATGCCGTCGACCAGGTTCGCCTTCACGACGTCGCCGGCCGACTGGAGGCCGGCGTCCCACAGGGCGCCGGCGTCAGCCCAGAAGCCCTCGTTCCCGGCCTTCTCCTGGTCCTTGTACTTGGAGTCGCCCAGCTTCTTGATCGCTTCCATGGCGAGGTCCGCCCGCTTGGCCAGGTAGCCGTCGACGGCCGCCGTGACCAGGCCGGACAGCCCGTCGAACACCGCCATGCCGATCTCGCCCGCCCCGGGGACGACGGACAGCGCACCGGAGAGCGTGGTTCCCAGGGCGGAGACGAACAGTTCGAGCGCCACCCGCTGGTTGGCCTGCATCCGCTTGTAGAGCAGCTCCGGCTTCGCGTCGAAGGCCTGGAAGAGCGCGACGGTCGGCTTCTCCCGGTCGAACGCGTTCTCGGCCTTGCGGACGGCGAGTTCGGTGTCGACCTTGCCGACGAGGACGCTCAGGAACTCCCCGAGCCGCACGAAGGTCCCGATGTGCACGCTGGACTTGGCCAGCGTCTCGGTGAGCTGCAGGCCGAAGCCGGCCACCGCCTGGGCCTCCTTGATGTTCTTCCGGATCTCGTGCACCTCGCCGAAGGCGTGGGCGTCGAGCATCTTGCCGGTGATGGTGGCCGTCATCCGCCCCTGCACGGCGTTGGTCGCCCTGGCGAGTTCGCCCCGGTCGGCGAGGTACTTCTTGAGGGCGAGCGCGGCCGCCGCCACCGCCTTCTCCAGCCGGGGCTTCCCCGCGGCCGCGGAGTCCTGGAGCTCCTTGACGGCGGCACCCAGCGCCGCCTCGTGCTGCACCATGGCCTTGCCCAGGTCCTTCAGGGCGCTGCGGTGCAGCAGGAAGCCGAAGTCCGCGATCCCGACGGTGCTCCGGACGAACTCCAGCTCCTCGTACTTCTTGATGTGGTCGAGCATCTGGACGAGGACCTGTGTGGTGTCCTTGATGGTCTGGAGGTAGACCTCGGCTATCTCCTTGCGCAGCTGTTCGGCCTGCTTCTGGAGGTCGGCGTCCGTGGCCGCCGTCGGCTTCGCCGTGGCCTTGTCGCCGCCGGCGGGCTCGGCCCGCGCGCGCCAGTTCTTGGCGAGGCCGGCGAACAACTCGACGAAGCGCGCCTCGCCGGCCGCGCTGCCGTTGGCGCCCAGCAGGAAGGCGAACGCCTGCACGGCCGCCGTGTTCCCCTTCTCGCCGCGGTCCGCCCAGTCGGAGACGCGCTCGGCGACCCAGTCGTCGGGCCGGGTGGTCCACCCCGTGTCGCCCCCGAACACCGGACCGGCCAGCTGCTGCTTGAGGCGCAGCGCGTCGGCGGTCGGCTGCTCGGTCATGACCTTCTTGAACGCCCGCATCGCGGGGACGAACTCCTGCTTCATGGGTTCCCTTCCTGGGCGGAGGTGGTGCTGGGCTGTCACACCGTCAGCGCCGTCACCGGCACCGCGTCCTCCGTGGCCAGGAAGTCGGCCACCGTGGAGCGGCCGCCGAGCAGGCAGGCCAGCGTGGCGGCGTGCATCGCCTCGACCGGGGCGATGGTGGCGGCGGCGGTGAGGGCGGGGGTGCCGGGAGGCAGGCCGGCGGCGGCGAGGGTGTGGGTCTGCGCGGCCTGGGCCTCGGTGCGTTGCAGGGCGGCGGCGAGCTCGGCGGGGCTCCGGGCCGCCCGGACCGCGTCCAGCGCCTGCGCGTGGGTGGTGAGCGGGACGGTGGTGACGGGGGGCTCGCCGGCCGCCCGCAGGATCGCGTTCCAGGTCGCCGCGTGCGCCGTGTGGTGGGCGGTGGCGGCCTGCACGAAGGCGGACAGCGCCGGGGGCAGCGGGCCGAGCCGGCCGGAGTGCAGGGCGGCGCGGGCGGCCTGATGGACGCTCACCGCCTGGTTCTCCAGGGCGGCGGCGAGGGCGACGGTCCGCAGCTCGCCCGAGTAGCGCTGCGGGGCTCGGGCCGAGCCGCCCGGGCCGGGAGCCCGGCCGAAGGCGTACAGGCCGAGGCCGGTGCCCGCGATGCCGGTGCCGGCACCGGCCAGGCCCAGCAGCAGCGTGCGCCGGGTGGGCCCGCTCACCGCACCGCCCCCTCGCCGATGGCGGAGGCCTGCGCGGTGGGGTAGGCGGTGTGCGGGATGCCGGCGGTGCCGGTCGACTCCGGGAGGGCGAGCGCGGTGGCGCCATCGGTCGGCAGCAGCCGGGCGAGCAGCAGTTCCGAGCCGTGCTGCGCCTCGACGGAGGCGACGCTGACGAACAGTGAGCGGACGGCGCCGTCGGCGGCCAGCGCGGCGTAGCGGGCGCAGCTCTGCCCGAGGATGCCCTCGACCTCGGTGAGCAGGCCGATCAGCGAGACCGGGTCCGGTGTCGCGGCGGCGCGCTGCGGCACGGAGCCGTAGCGGGGGTCGACGGCGTGCTGCTGGGCGGCGCCGGCCTTGGCGAGGGCCTGGTTGAAGGCCTGGGCGTGCGCGGCGTGGTGGGCCTGGTTGCGGTCCGTCAGTTCGCGCAGCCGGCTGCCCGGTGGGGCGAAGGGCAGGCCGGCGGCGGCCCGGTAGACGGCGACGGCGAGGTTCTCCAGGGCGGCGGCGGTCTGCAGCACCGTCACGTCGAGCGGGAGCGGCGCGGGCGGCGAGCCGGTCACGGGGTCTCTCCCTGCGTCGGAGCGGCTGTCTGGCTGGGCGCCTGACTGGGCGTCGGCGTCGGAGTTGCGGCGGGGGCGGTGGTGATGACCAGCGGGTAGGAGAGCGAGATGGTGCTGTGCGGGTCCGCCGGATCGGTCTGCGTCACGGTCACGGTGACGGGGAACGAGCCGGCGGCCAGGGCCGGCAGGTTCCCGGACAGCACGCCGGTCGCGGGGTCGAGCGTGTCGCCCGGGCCCGGCAGCGTGCCGGTGACCGTGTAGTGGTAGGAACTCCCGCTCCCGTAGCCGCCGTTCAGGTCGGTCGCGAGAGGGGCGGCGAAGGGTGCGCCGGCCGTCTGGGTGAGCGTGGTGGGGTGCGTCACTGTCAGGGCCGGCACCGCCAGCGTCAGGGTCACCCCGGCCGTGGCCGTGTTGCCCGCGCTGTCGGTGACCACCACGTTCGCCGGGTACGCGGCGGACCAGCCGGGGAAGCTCGCCCGGCCGTCGCTGTCGGTGCTGCTGGTGAACGTCCGGCTCGGCGCGGTCCAGGAGAGCAGGCCGGTGCGGCGGTCGAGCCGCAGCCAGTCGGGGTGCGGGCCGTCGAAGGAGTAGCTGTACGGGCCCACGCCCCCGGCGGGCTGGATCGCGTACCGGGTGCCGTCCGGCTGGGACGGGGAGCTGGTCCAGGCGTAGGACGGCACGGTCAGCGGGTCGACCACGGTGAGCGGCAGACGGACCGTCAGGGGCGGCACGATCCCGCTGGTGTCGGTCAGCGTCAGCTGGAGGTCGAGCGTCCCGGGGCCGGTGCCCGGCACGCCCGGGCTGGACAGCAGGCCGGCGGGCGAGAGGGTCAGGCCGGCCGGCAGTGAGCCGGGCGCCGCCGACCAGGCGTACTGCCCGTCGCCGCCGCCCGGGGCGGACAGCTGCGCCGAGTACGGCTTCCCAGTGACCACGGGCGGCAGCGGGGACTGCTGGGTGAAGGTCAGCGGCGTGCTGACCGGCAGCGCGAGGGTGGCGCTGGTCCGCTGCTGCTGCGGGACGCCGGCGTCGGTGACCGTGCAGGTCAGGGCGGCCTCGGGAGCGGGCACGCCGGTCGGCGTGCCGGAGATCGTGCCGGTGTCGGCGTCCAGGTGCAGGCCGGGCGGCAACGTGCCCGCGCAGGTCCAGGAGTACGGGCCGGTCCCGCCGGCCGCCGTGAGCCGCCCCGTGTACGGCACGCCGACCAGCGCGGTGGGCAGCGAGGTCGAGGTGACCCGCAGCGCGGCCGTCACCGGGACGGTCAGCGTCTCGGTGGCGGTGAGCGGCGGCGCGCCGTCGTCGGTGACCGCCACGCTGACGGCGAAGCTGCCGGTCGCGGTCGGCGTGCCGACGATCGAGCTGCCGTCCGGGCCCAGTGTGAGTCCGGGCGGCAGTGAGCCGGTCGGGCGCCACAGGTAGGGGCCGGTGCCGCCGGTCGCGCTCAGTCGGATCGGGGTGATGGCCTGTCCGGTCACCGCCGGGAGCACCTCGGAGGCGGTCGGGACCAGGGGCGGCACCACCGTCAGGGTGAGGGTCTGGGTCCGGCTGAAGTCCGCTGATCCGACGAGGTCGGGGCGCCCGGCGACCGTGGCGGTGACGGTGAAGGTCGAGGAGCCGGCCCCGAGCGGGGTGCCGCTGATCGTCCCGGTGGCCGGGTCGAGGCGCAGCCCGGCGGGCAGCGTCCCGGGCGGGACGGACCAGTCGTACTGCGCGGTCCCGCCGGTCGCGCTCAGCGTCGTCGAGTAAGCGGAGCCGAGGACGGCGCCCGGCACGGCCAGGGTGTCGATCTCCACGGGGGCGACGGCGGTGACGGAGAGCGGCACCCGCACGGGCGGCGCGCCGCCGGCCGGGTCGGTCAGCGTCGCCTGGAAGGCGTAGGTGTGCGGTACGTCGGTCGAGGTGAGGGTGCCGGAGACGGTGCCCCGCACGGGGTCGGTGAGAGCCAGGCCCGGCGGCAGCGAGCCCGGCGGGACGGTCCAGACGTACTGCCCGCTGCCGCCGTCCGGCCGGGGCAGCCGCGCCGTGTACGGCTCCCCGGGGACGGCCGGCGGCAGGGCGCCCCAGGAGGGCGCGCTCAGCGCGGTGCTGACGGTCAGTGGGAGGGAGACGTACTGCTGCTGTTGCGGCGCCCCGGTGTCCGTCACGGCGAACAGCAGCGGCGCGGCCGCGGGGTCGGTGACGGCGCTCGGGGTGCCGGAGATCGTGCCGGTGTCGGCGTCCAGGTGCAGGCCGGGCGGCAGCGGGCTCGACGAGGACCAGGAGTAGGGCCCGCTGCCGCCGGCCGCCGTCAGCCGCCCCGAGTACGGCTCGCCGACCACGGCGGGCGGCAGCGCCGTCGAGGTGGTCCGCAGCGCGGCCGTCACCGGGATCGTCAGGGTCTCGGTGCTGGTCAGCGGCGGGGCGCTGGTGTCGGTGACCTCCACGGTGACGGCGAAGCTGCCCGTCGTGGTCGGCGTGCCGACGATCGAGCTGCCGTCCGGACCGAGGCCCAGCCCGGGCGGCAACGGCCCGGTCGGCGTCCACAGGTACGACCCGTCGCCGCCCGTGGCGGTCAACTGCACCGGGGCGATGGCCTGTCCGGCCACCGCCGGGAGCACGCCCGAGGCGCCGGCGGCCAGCGCGGACTCCACCGGCACGGTGAACGTCCGCTGCGCGCTCAGGTCCGGCCGGGCGGCGTCGGTGGCGGTGACGGTGAAGGTCGCGGAGCCCTTGCGCAGCGGGGTCCCGCTGATCGTCCCGGACGCCGCGTCCAGGCTCAGCCCCGCGGGCAGCGTGCCGGGCGGCACGGACCACTGGTACTGCTGGGTGCCGCCCGAGGCGGTCAGGGTCTGGGAGTAGCCGGCGCCGACCACGGCGCCCGGAAGCACCGCGGTGCCGATGCCCACCGGCTGGACGCCACCGAGGGTCAGGTGCTGGGCGGCGGACTGCTGCGCGGTGGCGTCGGTGACCTGGACGCCGAAGTCGACCACGCCCGAGGAGCCGGCGCCGGAGGCGGGGGGAGTGCCCTTGAGCTCGCCCGTGTTCGGGTCCAGGTGCAGCCAGGCCGGCAGCGTGCCCTGGGCCACCGCCCAGGTGTAGGGCAGGATGCCGCCGTCCGCCTTGAGGAACTGGTCGTAGGGCTCGCCGCTGGTCGCCCCCGGGAGCTCGGTGGTGTCCACCACCGGGGCGTCGCGCACGGTCAGGGAGAGCTGCTGGGCGGGGGACTGGTCGAGCGGGCTGGTGCTGGCCATCCGCACGCTGAAGGTGCTGGTGCCGGCCGTGCTCGGGGTGCCGCTCAGCACGCCGCCGGAGCTGAGGGTGAGCCCGGGCGGCAGCGCGCCCGCGCTGACCGACCAGGCCGCGCCGGCCCCCGTCCCGCCGCTGCCGAGCAGCGACACGGAGTAGCCCTGGCCGCGCGTCGCCTGACCCAGCGTCGGGGTGGCGACCGTCAGCGGGGCCACCACGTGGACGGTCGTCTGGCCGGAGACGAGCTGCGGGTCGGCGGGTGCCGTCCCGGGCGCCCCGGGCGTCTGAGTGGGCGTCGGTGCTGCCGTCGGTGCCGGTGTGGATGCGGCGGGGCCCGGGCCGCCGGCTGTGGCGATGCTGGCCGTGATGGTCGCCGTGCCCGGTCCGACCGCGGTCACCACGCCCGAGTCCGACACCGTGGCGACCTTCGGGTCCGAGGACGCCCAGGCCAGCTTGGGCGCCGCGCCCACGGGAGTGCTGACCGTGGTCGCCGGATCGGTGCCGCCGACCACGACGGTCGGGTCGGCCAGGGCCAGCACCAGACCGGTGACCGCCGGCCCGCCGCCGCCCGGCGCCCCCTTGCCCGGCCCGGCCGCCGCCTGGGCCGCGGCGGTCGCCGCCGAACCCGCCGCGGCGTTCGCGTTCTGCGCCGCGTCGGCCGCGCCCTTGGCCTGGTCCGCCGCGCTCGCCGCCGAGTGCACCACCGGCCGCAGCACGGCGAACCAGAGCCCGAGCAGCAGCCCGGAACCCGCGAGCGCGGCGCCGAGGGCCGGCAGCAGCCACTCGGGCAGCGTCTGCTTCTCCAGCATCACGCCCTCGGCCGTGGCCGCCTCGCCGGCGGCCGGCCGCACCTCCACCTCGAACGGCAGCGTCCGGTTGGGGCCCTTGAGGAAGGTCTTGCGCGGCACGGCCCGGAACCGCACGAAGGTGGCGGTGCCCGGGGCCGCGTCGAAGGCGGCGGGCCGGATCCGGAAACCCAGCCTGACCTCCGGGTCCAGGGCCTCGACCCGGACGCTCTCGGGGCGGTTGCCGCGGTTCTCCACGACCAGCTTGAACCGCGCCCCGCGCCGGCCGGCCGCGCTGGCGGGCACCAGGCGGGCGCCGAGGTCGCCGAACTCGCCGATCCGGACCAGGCCCTCCTCGACCCGGGAGCCCTCCGGGTCCTCCGTCGACATGGCCCGCAGGCCGAACGGGAGCTCGCCCGGCAGCAGTCCGGCGGTGCGCGGCGGCCGGAACGCGATGCGCACCCGGGTGGACTCCTGCGGCAGCAGGTTCGCCCGGGCCGGTTCGACGTGCGCCCACTCGGCGGTCTCGCCGAGCACGTCGAACAGCACGCGGTCGACCACCATCCCGGTGTTCGCCACCCGCAGGACGCACACGGCCTCCTCGCCCGGCACGACCTCGACCGCCTCGCTGCCGTCCTCGAAGACGACGGAGACTCCCATCGGCCCGGCCCCCTTCCTGCTCCCTGATCCGTCCTGTCGCTCCCCCGGCCCGCCCAGGGTGGCAACGCCGGTCGGCGGGGCGCTTGCGTGAACGCGCAGCGAAAAGCGCAGCCGTGCGTGGCCCGGCAAAGCCGACGGAGTGCCAGACGAGCGGTGGTCACCGACGGTTGATGAAGACTTCACAAAGAGTCCCGAACGCCGCTTTGCGCAGGTGGGGCCGTCGGCGGGCCGGGCTCCGGGCGCCGGGCGGTGCGGTCCGGCGTCGACAGCGCCGCACCGGGCGTGGTCAGTTGTGGGACCCCGCGCCGACGTGCCCCGCGCCGGCCGGCTCTCGGACCCTTGGAGGTCACACTGTGGAAGGCCGGATTCCGGTGTCGATTCACGCCGGCGACCCGATCACCCGGGCGGGCCTGGCGACCGAGCTGCGCCAGCGCCCCGAGTTCGAACTCGTCGACCTGCCCCTGGACGGGACGGCCCGGGTGGTGGTGTTCGCGCTCGACACGCTGTCGGAACCCGATCTCGAACTGGTTCGGACGGTCCGCGCCCGCAGCGGCGCCCAGGCCGTGCTGGTGGTCTCCGCCCTGTCCGACGCCGACCTGCTGGCCGTCGTCGAGTCGGGGGCCTGCTCGGTGCTGTGGCGCTGGGAGGCCACCTCCACCTGGCTGGCCGAGACGGTGCTGCGGGCCGCCGCGGGGAAGGCGGCGCTGCCCCCGGACCTGCTGGCCCGCCTCCTCAAGCAGGTGGGCCGGCTCCAGCAGCGGGTGCTGCGCCCGCAGGGCCTGACCCTGGGCGGCCTCTCCGACCGGGAGCGCCGGGTGCTGCGGCTGGCGGCGGAGGGCTTCGTGACCGAGGAGATCGCCTCCGAACTCGCCTACTCCACGCGCACGGTGACCAGCCTGCTGCACAACGTGACGACCCGTTACCAGCTGCGCAACCGCACCCACGCCGTCGCGTTCGCCATCCGGGAAGGGCTGATCTGACCGGCGCCGCGTCCGCTGTCCGGCCGCCGGCGGTTCACGCGGCGTGGGCGTCCGGCTGCTCGATCAGGTAGCCCACTCCGCGCACCGTCCGGACGGCGTCCCGCACCCCGAGCTTGGCGCGCAGGTTGGCGATGTGGACCTCCAGGCTGCGGTTGCCCTCGGTGCGGGCGCCCTGCCAGACCTCGCGGCAGATCCGTTCCCGGCGCACCACGGCCCCGGGGGTGTCGGCGAGCATCCGCAGGATGTCGAACTCGGTGCGGGTCAGCGCCACCGCCGAGCCGCCGACCGAGACGGTCCGCCCGTCCAGGTCGATGGCGATCCGCCCGAGCACGATCCGCCGTGGCGCCTGCCGTGGCACGGGCCGCAGCGCGGCGTGCACCCGGACGGCCAACTCGTCCACCCCGAACGGGTGCACCACGAAGTCGTCGACACCGAGGTGACGCCCCGTCAGCCAGAACCGGGCGTCCACCCGGCAGGTCGACACCAGCAGCGCGGCGTCCGTCGCCTGCCGGATCCGCCGGCAGGCGGCCAGCGCCTCCGGGTCGGGTAAGCCCACCTCCAGCAGGATCGCCCGGGGGCCGAATCCGACGATCGAGTCGACGTCGTCCATGCGGGCCCGGTGGACGACGAACCCCTGGTTCCGCAGGGCCCGGTCAAGGGGACGATCGCCGTGCTCGTCCCGATGAGCCGCCAACAACAACCGCATGGGAAGCCTCTCCAGAGCCATCGCAGGGTTGTCACGGAGTCAATTCCGCCGGCTCCGTCCCGAGATAACCGTGGTCGCGCGGTGCTGTCCGCCGGGGAATCGGCCCGCAACCTTCACGTGCCGAACGTGCTGTGTTGCGCACTCACTGTAGGAACACCTCCGGACTGTCACAAGATCTGCATACGGGTCGGAATGGAATTCCGCGCCCCGATCGCTTTGCGGCGGGGCGGTGAAAGCCGTGAACGGTCCTCTCGTTCACCGCCACCACCACCGGCACCATTGCTCGCGGTTTCCGGAATGCCACCACTCCGATTTCCGGGTGGCCGTGGAAGCGATTTCGTCGGGCCGTGTGGCGGCGGAATGAGGGTGCGGCGGGCCGACCCGGTCCGGGGCAGACTGGGAGACGGAGGCGACTGCCATGCAACCAGAGATCACGGTCGGCCTCGACGGTTCCGCCGAGAGCCTGGCCGCCGCGCGATGGGCCGCCCACGAGGCCGAACTCCGGGGCCTGCCGGTGCGCTTACTGCACCTGTGGCTCCTGCCGTCGATGTGGGCCCGGAACGTCCCCGACGAGAACTCCCAGGGCGAGGCCGCCCAGCGCGTCCTCCAGCACGCGGAGGGCGACCTGCTCGCACGGTTCCCCCGGGTCCCCGTCATCACCGAGCTCGTCCCCGCCGACACGGCGGCGGAGCTGCTGCCCGCCGCGAGCAACGCGGTGCTGCTGGTGCTCGGCTCCCAGGGGCTGGGCGCCGTCCAGGGCTACGTGCTCGGATCGGTCGCCCTGCACGCCGTCGCCCGGTCCGAGCGTCCCGTGGTGCTGGTCCGCGCCCCCGAGGAGCCGGCGGAGGTCGGCGCGGACGGCGCGCCTCCCGGCCCGGTGGCCGTCGGCGTGAGCCTGCGCCCGGGCTACCGGACCGTCCTGGAGTTCGCCTTCGGCGCCGCCGCCAGGCGCGGTGTGCCGCTGCTCGCCCTGCACACCACCGGCCACCGCCGCTCCTTCCTCGGCCGCGAGGCACCGCCGGACGAGGCGGCGCGGCAGGCGGCCCGCGAGCAGCTGCACGAGGCGCTGCGCCCGTGGCGCGAGAAGTTCCCCGCCGTCCACGTGGTGGAGCACCTCGGCGAGGAGAGCCCGGCCCGCGCGGTCGTGGACATCGCGCCCGGCGCGGGCCTGCTGGTCGTCGGTCGCGGCCACCGGGCCGGGCCGGGGCCCCGCACCGGCCCGGTGGCGCACGCCGCCGTCCACCACGCCACCTGCCCGGTCGCCGTCGTCCCGCACGACTGACCCGGCGGCCGCGCCCTTCGCGGGCCGGGCGACCGCGTGTCGGCGCCGGTTCGGCGGCGCGGTGCAGCAGGATCGCCGGGTGGGCCGCGGCGCCCCCGCGCGGGCGGGGCGGGCGGCGCGGTGGCGGCGAGCGGAAGGGGTCGTGATGGCTCGGCACGCGGTGCTCGGATACCTGGCCTGGGCGGTGGTGTTCGGCGCCCTGTTCGCCCTGGAGGGCCTCGCCCTGGCACGCGGCGGCGCCGCCTCCGGCCACCCCACGCTGAGCGACACCGCCCGGGCCGTCATGCGCTACCCGGTCGGCCGCTGGGCGCTGTTCGCGCTCTGGCTCTGGTTCGGTTGGCACACCTTCGTGCGCGGCTGGCACTTCCTGCTGCGCGACGGCCAGTGACCGGGCCCGGCGGGTGACACCGATCGAGCGGACGCCGCCGGTCGCCCCGCTGCTGTCCGTCCCGCTGACCGTCGCCGTGATGCTCGCCGCCTACGTGCTGCTGATGCTCTACCTGGCGGTGGGCCTGCGGACGCTGCTGCGGGGCCCGGACCGCCGCCCGCCGCGCGCCGCGACCGGGCGGCGCGGCTGGCCGGGGCTGATCCGGCAGGTGGCGGCCACCGCGCTGGGCGGGTACCTGCTGCTGATGCTCGCCGTGCTCGGCTACTACGAGGGCGTGGCGCGCGTGCCCGGGCCGTTCCTGGCCAGCGCGTTCAGCGGGTGCGCGCTGCTGGTCGGCCTCGCGCTGCCGGTCTTCCTCGCCGCCTCCTGGCTGGAACTGCGGCCGCGCGCACGACGCGGTGCGGGCGCGCGCGGCCGGGGCGGCTCCGTGCCGTGAGCACGCGGGTGCCCGGCACCTCGGGCGGCCGGAGCCGGCGGTCCGGGGTGCCGGGTCGGGATCAGGCGTGCAGCCAGGTCACCGGGAACGCGGTGCCGGTCAGGGCGCCGTCCTGGGTGAGGTAGGTGCCGCTGCGTTCGAGGTTGGTGGCGGCCACCGTGCCGGCGGTGGCGAAGTCCTGGCCGTTGGCGGTGACATCGCTGAACTGGACCTGCTGGAAGTCGGGGCAGGCCGGGATGGTCCGCGAGCCGATCGCCTCGACGATCACCTCGGCGGAGCTGAGCGCCACGCCGGGGGCCGACTCGGTGTAGGTCTTGGTCCAGCCCTGGGTGGGGTCGGCGAGGACCAGGGTGAAGCTGCCGCTGCCGTCCGTGGTGACGGAGGAGGTCATCGTGTCGCCCGCCTTGACGGTCTCGGTGAAGTAGACCGAGTTCGCCGGGTACATCTCGACCCACGGGTTGTACTGGACGGTGTGGTTGCGGGTGCAGACCGCGTCGAGGCCGATCTGTTCGACGCTGGTGCTGAGCCAGCCGTCGAGGCCGGACCAGAAGGATATGTCGCCCGCGGTGGCCGAACAGTTCAGCGCGGGCACGGTCCAGTTGCCGGTGACGGTGTGGAAGGTGCCGCCGGTGACGGCGTAGCCGGCCCAGTTGGAGTTCCCGCCCGAGTGCCGGCCCACGTGGTGGGCGGGGTGCGTGGCGGTCGGTGCGGCCGCCCCGGCGGTGGGCGCGGCGGCGAGGGTGAGCGCGGTGGCGAGTCCGAGTGCGGTGACGGCGGCCGGGAGCATAGGGCGCACGGGTGTTCCCCTGTCTTCGGTGAATCGCACGGGAGTTCTGACGGTGCGACAGAGGATGGTGAATCAACCTGGCCATGTCAATGAGTGCGTCAGGACTCCCGGCGGCCACCCTGTTCCGGGGCGCCGAGGATCGGGTCGGGCAGCTCGTGCCAGCTGGTCGGGCCGAGCGCGAGTTCCTCGTCGGTGAGTAGGGCGCCGTCCAGCAGTCCGCGCAGCCGCTCCTCGTCGAGGCCGGCGCCGATCAGCACGATCTCGTTGCGGCGCTCGCCGTAGTAGGGGTCCCAGTGCCAGGTGGCGAGCATCCGCCGCTCCGGCGACGCGGCCGGCCAGCCCCCGGCGTCCGGCTCCGGCAACCACTGGTCGACGCCGGCGAGTTCCAGGCGGTGCCCGGCCGAGCGCCAGGTCACGACGGTGTCGGGCCGGCTGGCCAGCCACACGTGCCCGCGGCTGCGGGTGACCGCGCGCATCAGCCCGGGCATCGCCCGGGCCAGTCGCTGCGGGTGCAGGGGGCGCCTGGCCCGCCAGTACACCGAGCGGACACCGTGGCTCTCGCGCGGCTGCCAGGCCGGTGTGCTGACGGTCTCTCGGACGCGGGCCAGCCGCTCCGCGACGGCCTGCGGGGGCACCGGCGCGAGCAGGGCCGAGCCGGCCCGCTCCACCGCCCGGTCCGGGCGGCGCGGGAGGAACAGCACGGTGGCGGACGGGTTCAGGTGCGAGGCGACGGCGCGGGCGGCCGCGGGGAGCTCGGGCTCGGCGTCGTCGGCGCGGGCGAGCAGCACGGTCTGCGCGGCCTCGACCTGCCGCGCGGCGGCTTCGCCCACCGTCACCGGCAGGCCGTCGCCCGGCGCGCCGGGCGCGGCGGACAGGCGGTGGGTGCAGCGCAGGTCGCTGAGCAGGAGCTCCGGGTCGAGGCCGATGGTCACCGGCGCGAGTTCGTAGTGGCGGGCGAGCGCGGTGGTGCCGATCGGGGCGTGCCAGAGGTCGGCGAGGAAGGGGAGGAGGTCGAGCTCGAAGGGGAGGGCGAGGATCACCGCCGGGCACCCCGGGCGGCGGACCAGGGCGTCCAGGTCCTGGCGCAGGATCACCGCCGGATCCCCGGTGCCGGAGCGGCCCTGCCCGGCGTTCTGCGCCCCGGGGGCGGTGGTGAACCGCTGGACCGTCGGGTACTGGCCGTCGCCCGTGCCGATCGACACCGCCAGCACCGCGGCGTCGGGCCGGAAGCGCCGCAGCAGGTCCACCACCTGGCCGCGCACGCCGGGGCTGTTGCCGGACACGATGCTCAACAGTCCCCGCCCGCTGCCGCTCAACTGACCCTCCTTCGGGTGGTGCCGCCGTCTCGGGGCGATCCTACGTTATTGGAAATGGTTTTCATAAGCGATTGCATCGATCCGGTACCGGACGGTGCCCGGCCCGTGCGAAGGCGGGCCGGACGGGGAACAGGAAGAGCAGGAAGGCCGTCGGCGAGCACGGGAGAGGCGGCGAGGCCGGAATGCGCGGATCCGCTCCGCTCGGCAAGGTCTTCGGCGTACCGCTGAAGGTCCACTGGAGCGCGCCCGTCCTGGTCCTCTTCCTCGGCGTCGGCCTGGCCCGGCAGGTCCTGCCCGTGTGGGCACCGGGGCGCTCCGGCACCGTCTACGACCTGGCCGGCCTGGTCGGGGCGCTGCTGCTCACCCTGGGCCTGCTGGCGCACGAGGCGGCCCACGCGGTCGCCGCCCGCCGCGCCGGGATCCCGGTGGAGGACATGACGGTGTTCGCGCTCGGCGGCGTCACCCGGATGGGACGGCCCCCGACGCCGCGGCTGCAGTTCGCCACCGCCGGAGTCGGCCCGCTCACCAGCCTGGTGCTCGGCGGACTCTCGCTGGCCGCCGGTCTCGGCGTGCAGCACGGCCTGCACTGGACGCTGCCCGCGGCCGTGCTGCTCTGGAACGGCTGGACCAACCTGCTGCTCGCCGGCTTCAACCTGCTGCCCGCCGCCCCGCTGGACGGCGGACGGCTGCTCCAGGCGGGCCTGTGGTGGCGCGGCGGCGACCGGGAGCGCGCCGAGCGGATCGCCGGCCGGGCGGGCCAGGCCGGCGGCGTCGCGCTCACCGCCGTCGGCTGGATCCTGTTCCTGCGCGGCGACTCCGCCGGCTTCTGGCTGGTGCTGGCCGGCCTGTTCATCTGGACCTCGGCGCTCGCCGAGGTGCGCCGGGCGACGCTGATCACCCGGCTCGGCGGGCTCCGGATCGGCCAGGTGATGACCTCCCCGGTGGCCACCGTGCCCGACTGGACCACCGTGGAGCGCCTGCTCGCCGAGGCCGCCGAGCACCCCGACCGGCCGGTGCCCGCGGTCTTCCCGCTGGTCGACTTCGACGGCCGCCCGAGCGGCCTGGCGGACCTGCGCCGGCTCGCCCTGCTCCCGCAGGCCCGCCGGGCCGAGGTGCGGGTGCGCGAGCTGGCCAGGCCGCTGGCGCGGTGCGCGGTCGCCGGGCCGGACGACGAGCTGGTCCAGGTGCTGGAGCACGCCACCGCGCCGCCGCCCGTCCTGGTGGTGGTGGACGGCCGCTTGGTCGGCCTGGTCACCGGCGCCGAGATCGTCCGGCTGCTGCGCGGGGGCGCACGCCCCGTCAGCTAGTGCGGTGGTGACGCCGTCTGATCGGCCGTCGGGTTCTCGGAGACGGCCACCAGCAGCACCCGGGTGCCGGGCCGGGTGCTGCGCCAGCGGTGGCGGACGCCGCCGGCCAGGTAGAGCGTGTCGCCCCGGTGGAGCTGGTGGACCCGGCCCTCGGCCACCACCTCGGCCGCGCCGTCGGCCACGTACATCAGCTCGTCGCCCGGGTGCAGGAACTCCCGGTCGTCCTGCTGCTCGCCGGTGAACTCCAGTGCGTGCAGCCGGCGTTGGCCGCGGACCAGGGGGCGGACCCCGGCGTCGGGGGACAGCCCCGTGTCGTCCCGGGCGAACACCACGTCGACCGGGCGGGCGGTGGCGTCGGCGGCGCCCAGCAGTTCGACGGCGGTGGTGCCCAGGCCGTCGGCGATGCGCTGGAGCGAGCGCATGCTGGGCCGGGCCCGGTCGTTCTCGATCTGGCTGAGGAAGGGCACGGACAGGCCGGTGCGCCGGGCCACCTCCGCCAGGGTCAGGTCGAGGGTGCGGCGCCGGCGGCGGACCGCGCCGCCGAGCCGGGGGACCGCGTCCCCGCCGTCCCCGCCGGCCTTGGTGCCCGTGTCCGTGCCCGTCTCGCCCATGATCACTGCTCCCTCCTGCGGCCACCCTACGCACTCGCCGGGCACGTTTCGCACGGCTGCAACAAGGCCGACACATGACGCCCTTACGGTCGAAGCACTTTGGCGTCATCAAAAAAAGTTTGATGCGCACCCATGAACGGAGTGCCCATGTCCCGCGTGTCCCGCGTCGACCAGAACCAGCGCCGCCGTCGCGGCACCGGGCTGATCGCCCTCGACCCGGCCGCCGCCTTCCCCGGCTTCACGCTGTTCGCCCCGCTCACCGCCGGCGGCGAGGTGCACCTGGTGGACCTGCACGGCGTGAGCGCGCACCGCTGGCAGCTGCCCTACCGGCCGGGGCGGCACGCCCGGCTGGTGACCGACCAGGGCGTGCTGGCCTACAACGGCGTACTGCCCGGCGAGGAGGCGCTCTTCCCGATGTGGCACAAGTACCGGGGCGGCGTGATGCTCCGGGCCGCCCCCGACGGCACCGTGCTGTGGGAGCACCGGGACCCGCGCCAGCACCACGACGCCCACCACCTCGACGACGGCGGCGTCCTCTACACCGGGATCGAACCCCTGCGCGGCGCGGCGGCGAGCGCCGTCCTCGGCGGCGTCCCCGGCTCCGAGGCCGACGGGACGACGGTGTGGGCCGACACCATCACCGAGGTCGGACCGGACGGATCGCCGCGCTGGACCTGGCGGGCCGCCGACCACCTCGACCGCGCCGACTACCCGCTGCACCCCGACTACGCGCGCGAGCACTGGCCGCTGATCAACAGCGTGACCCCGCTCGCCGACGGCAACGTGCTGGCCAGCCTGCGCAGCGTCTCCGCCGTCGTGGTGATCAGCCGGGCCACCGGCGAGGTGCTCTGGCGCACCGAGCCCGGCACCGTCTCCCAGCAGCACCACCCCACCGAACTGGCCGACGGGCGGCTGCTGGTCTTCGACAACGGCGTGTTCCGGCCCGGCCACGACGTGCCGTACTCGCGCGTCATCGAGATCGAGCGGCCCGGCGGCGAGGTGGTCTGGGAGTACCAGGACCCGGCCCGCGAGTCGTTCTTCGCACCGTTCATGGGCTCGGCCCAGCGGCTGCCCAACGGCAACACCCTGGTGACCGACTCCCCGGCCGGCCGGCTCTTCGAGGTGACGGCGGACGGCTACCTCTGCTGGGAGTACGTGGTGCCGTACTTCGGCGCCTACACCGAGCGCGAGGTCCGCACCCTCTTCCCGGCCGAACCCAACGCCCTCTTCCGCGCCTACCGCTACGCCCCCGAGGAGATCCCGTGGCTGGAGGCCCGCCCGTGACCACCGCCGCCCACGGGGTCGACGCCGCCGAGCGCCCGCCGCTGCGCGCACTGCTGCCGCTCGCCCTGCAACACGTGCTCGCCATGGCGGCGACCCCGGTCTCCACCGCCTTCCTGATGGCGGCCTCGCTGCACCTGAGACCCGGTCAGACCGCCGCCCTGCTGGGCGCGCTGCTGGTGCTGTCCGGGGTCGGCTCGGTGCTCCAGTCGCTCGGCGTCTGGGGCTTCGGCGCCCGGCTGCCGTTCGTGATGCTGCCGGGCGGGGCCGCCACCGCGCTCTACCTGCAGATCGCCCACGACCGCGGCCCCGCCGTCGCCTCCGGCTCGGTGCTGCTGGCCGCGCTGCTGCTGCTCGCCGTCGCGCCGCTGTACGGCCGGGTGGTCGGCCTGTTCCCGCCGCTGGTCATGGGGGTGACGGTGCTGCTGGTGGGGATCTCCATGGTCCGGGTCACCACCCAGCTGCTCGCGGGCCCCAGCGGCAGCGCCGCGCCGAAGGCGCTGGCGACGGCCGGGCTCACCGTGGCGGTCACCATCGCCGCGCACCTGCTGCTGCGGGGCGCCTGGCGGCAGTCCGCGGTGCTGGTCGGGCTGGCCGGCGGCACCGTCCTCGCCGTCGCCACCGGACTCGGGAGGCTGGCGCCCGCCACCGGGACCGGTGTCTCCCTGCCGCACCTGCTGCCCTACGGCACACCGCAGTTCGACCTGCCGGCCGCGCTCCCGCTGCTGCTGTTCAGCCTCGCCTCGCTGGCCGAGGCCACCGGTCAGACCGTGCTCAACAGCGAGCCGCCCGACCCCGCCCGGGACGTGCCGCGGGTCGCCCGGGCCGACGCGCTGGTGTCGCTGCTCGGCGGGGTCCTCGGCACCCCGCCGATGGTGACCAGCTCGGAGAACATCGGGATCAACCGGCTCACCGGCGTGCGCAGCCGCTTCGTGACCGCCACCGCGGGCGGCCTGCTGATCGTGGCCGGCCTGCTCTCGCCGCTGTCCCGCCTGGTGGCGGGGCTGCCCGCGGCCGTCGTCGCCGGATCGGCGCTGGCGGTCTACGCGGTGATCACGGTCATGGGCGTGGAACTGCTCGGCCGGGCACGGGCGGGCGACTCCCCGGACGCCCTGGTCATCGGCCTCGCACTGACCGTGGGACTGCTGCCGGTGGTGGCCCCCGCGCTGTACGCCGGACTCCCGAGCGCCGCCCGGACGGTGCTCGGCAACGGGGTGGTCACCGGCACGGTCGCCGCGGTCCTGCTGCACGCGCTGTTCGCGGCGCTGCGACCGTCCCGGGCGCGGGGTCAGGAGGCCTCGGCGGCGGGGGTGAGCTGACGGTCCGTCGCCTGGGCCCGGGGCTCGGGCCGCCCGGAGGAGCGGGCCGCGAGCGCCGAGGCGCAGGCGACCGCCGCGATGCCGATCCACTGGGCGGCGGCCAGCCGCTGGCCGAGGAAGAGCAGGCCGATCAGCGCGCCCACGGCCGGCTCCAGGCTGGTCAGCAGGCCGAAGACGCGCGGTGACAGGCGGCGGATCGCCTCGAACTGGAGCGAGTAGGGCAGCACGCTGGACAGCACCGCCACCGCCAGGCCGAGCGCCAGCACCCCGGGCCGCAGCAGCGCGGCACCGCCCGAGGCGACCCCGAACGGCAGGCTGAGCAGCGCGCCCCAGCCGACGGCGAGGGCCAGCCCGCCGCCGCCCGCGACCCGCCGGGCCAGTCGGCCGGCGAGCAGGATGTACCCGGCCCAGCAGGCGCCCGCCACGGCGGCGAGGGCGACGCCGACCGGGTCCAGGGCCAGGCCGCCCGCGCCGAGCAGCACCACGCCGGCCAGCGCGAGCAGCGCCCGGGCGAGGTCGGGTGCGCGCCGCGAGCCGGCCAGCGCGAGGGCGAACGGGCCGAGGAACTCCACCGTGGTCGCCGCGCCGAGCGGGATCCGCACCACGGCGCCGTAGTAGGTGAGGTGATGGACCGTCAGCAGTGTGCCGGTCGCGATCACGGTGGCGAGGGTGCCCCGGTCCCACCGCCGCCCCGTGACGCGGTCGCGCCGCAGGCCGGGGCGCCAGAGCGCGCAGAGCACGGCGGCCGCGAAGCAGAGCCGCAGGGTCACCACGCCGGCGGTGCCGACGGCGGGGTAGAGCCCGGTGGTCAGCGCGGCGCCCGCCTGCAGGCCGCACATGCCGGCCAGCACCAGGCCGGCGGTGGCGGGGGAGCCGGGGGAGCCGGGCGAGTCGGGTGGGGTGGTTCGCGTGGTCATCTCGCTCATCCGTGCGTGGGCCGTCGGTCTGCGTGGTGGCGGTCCCGCGCTGGAAAGGATCGTGCCGAACGGCGGGAAAGTCCGTCAAGGACGGGAATTCCACGAAATCCGCAGGTTTCGTGTCACGGGGCTTGGGTAATCGGACGGCCCGTCACTCGTGGCCGCCGCCTTCGGAATTCGTGGCCGGCGCCCGCTCGGCCCGGAAAACTCGTCCGGGCCGAGCGTACGAGGCTTCGGGGTCAGGCGAGGGTCCAGTGCTGGAGCGGCGATCCGGTGTCGGCCTGCTGGGTGATCAGGGCGCCGTTCGCCGTGGACGCGGTGGTGAGCAGCAGGCCGCTGTTGACGGAGGCGATCGTGCAACTCCCGTCCGGCAGCCGGGTCACCCGCCAGTGCTGGTTGGAGCCGCCGGTGCAGGTCCACTGGATCACGGACGCCCCGGCGGCGGTGGACCCGCCGTCGACGTCGGCGCAGAGGCCGGAGACGGCGTTGGTCAGCGTGTAGCCGCCGTCGTCCTGCGGGGTGAGGCGCCACTGCTGGTTGGGGCCGCCGTGCAGGCCCCAACTGATCAGCTGGGTACCGGCGGTGGTCGAGCTCGCCGGGTCGTCGAGGGCCTGGGTGCCGGCGCTCAGGGTGTGGGTGCCGGCTGGCCAGGCGTCGTCGAAGGCCTCGAACTCGTAGAGCGAGTAGCCCCATTGGGTGCCACGGGCGGTGCCGTAGAGGCGGAGGTAGCGGCCGGTGCCGGTGAAGCCGGTCAGCGTCTCGGTGCCGCCCGTGCCGCCGGTGCGGGTGTAGACGGTGGTCCAGGTGGTGCCGTCGTCGGAGAGCTGGATCTGGTAGTCCTTGCCGTACGCCGCCTCCCAGGCCAGCACCACCCGGTTGACGGTGTGTTCGCCGCCCAGGTCCACCTGGAGCCAGGTCGGGTCGGTGTACTGGCTCGACCAGCGGGTGCCCAGGTCCCCGTCGGTCGCGTTGGCGGCCGGGAAGTCGGCGGTCTCGACGCTGGACGCGGTGGTCGGCCGCCCCTGTGCCAGGTCGCCCGGGATGACCGGCGCCGGGTAGAGCGGGTTGCGCCCGATCGCGTCCATGATCGGCACGAAGGCCGCGTAACTCGCCACCGGCTTGGGGGAGTTCCATGTCGCCTGGGCCAGGTCCCGAAGCGGGTAGCGCAGGTTCGCCGCCGTCTGGTCCACCGTCTCGGCCGTCGGGTTGTCGCACCACACGTGCAGCAGCGAACCGAGGTTGCGGGTGGGGTCGTTGATGGTGGCGGAGCCCTGGAAGAGGTCCGGGTTCCAGGACTGGTACATCCAGGTGGTGTCGGGCTTGGCGCCGCCGTAGACGTAGTAGGTCGGCGTCCAGGACTCGTTGGCGACGGTGTGCCCGGCGTCGATCAACTGCTGCGGGGTCAGACCGTAGTCGTACCAGTACTCGACCACGATGTCCGGATTCGGCGCGATCGTCCCGTCCCCGGCCTTGATCCCGTCGTTCCACATCCGCGCGGTCTTCCCGCCGGCCCGGACGATCGCGTCCGCCCAGTTGACGAACCCGTAGAAGGCGTCCTTGGCCGTCGCGCCGGCCCCGTAGGTGGCGCGGGCGTAGCTCAACAGCTGCGGGTAGGAGGCGTAGTCGGTGACGTACTCGTCGGCGCCGATGTGCCAGTACTTGGAGGAGGTGAACAGCGGCTCGTACTCGGTGATCAGATCGCTCATCAGCGCGCGGGCGCCGGGTATGGTCACGTCGATGTAGCTGCTGCTCGGATTGCCGGAGCTGTCCTTGAGCCGGTAGTCCTTCCCGATGGCCAGCTCGCCGGACAGGATCGCGTCCATGTGCCCCGGCATGTCGATCTCCGGCACCACCGCGACGTGGTACTGGTCGCCGAGCGCGATGATCGCGGCGATGTCGGCCTTCGAGTAGTGCTGGGCCGAGGTGATCTCCGGGTGGGTGCTGCTCTCCAGCCGGAACCCGTAGGTGTCCGACAGGTGCAGGTGCAGGTAGTTGAGCTTGAGGTACGACATCTCGCGGATCTGGTTCTCGACCCAGTCGACCGGGAAGAAGTTCCGCCCGGTGTCGATCATCAGCCCGCGCTCGGCCTTGTCCGGCGCGTCCGTCCCGGTGCCGGCGGCGATGGTGGAACTCTGGTGCAGCCACTGCAGGATGGTCCGGGTGCCCCAGAACTCCCCGTCGGTGGTGGACCCTTGGACGCTGATCGTGGACCCGACCACGACCCGGTACCCCTCGGCGGGCTGATCGCCGCCCAGGCCGAGCACGATGTCGCCGGCCGCTGGGGTGCTCCCGGCGGGCGCGACGGCAACGGGTCGGCCCTCCAGCGCGGTCAGGTCGGCGGCGAACGTGGCCGCGTCGCTTGCGAGTTGGGAACCGCTGGCGGGGTCGAGGACGATCCGGCTGGACGCGCCGAACACGAACGACCCGGCCGCTGGGGTCCAGGCGCTCAGGGCCGGCACGGTGGTCGGCGGGGTGGTGGGCGAGCCGACGGCCGCCGGCACTGCGGCGGCCGAGGCGGTGGCGGGGAGGAGGAAGGAGAGCGGAACCACTGCGGCGACGAGCGCGGCAGTGAGCGTGGCGGTGAGGGATCGCATGGCCTGCCCGGGGTGAGGAAGACGGGGAGTGCGCAGGATTTGCTCGATCGGCGCGTGGTCTAGACCGTAAGTGCGCGTGATGGGCAGTATCAAGCATCCGGTCGGGCGGCGGCAAGACCGTGTCCCTGCTGCGCCTCGCCCGCCAACAGGCCGAGCCCGAGCGGTGGACCGCGTCCTCGGCGCCAACCGCGTGACAATGGCGGCGAACGGGGTGTCGGCGCCAGCGGCTGCGGTCACGGCGAGAGCGAACCTGGCAGAGTCACAGCGGTGTGGCTCGCGGGTAGGCACGAGCGGGTCGGCGACGATCCGATCGGCTGCTGACTTCGGCAGCCCGAACCGCAACTCCGGCTGTCGGAGAGCGAGATCGTTCCGTGCGAACCGGCGACCAGGGGTCAGCCGGTTCGGGGAGCGCACCCTACGCGACGCCGGCCGTTCCCGGTGCCCAACTCCGCATCGGGAACGGCCGGTCAGTGCGCCCCGCCGTGTGCGGGGTACCTTCCGGTACAGCGACGAACCGGGAAGGGAAGACCCATCATGGACCAATCGTCCGACCTGAACACGCCCCCAGCCGCCTTGCGTGGCTTGATCCTTGACTTCGTCGGCGTCCTCACTGCGGGGGTTCTGGAGACTCACCGTCGCTGGTGCGTTTCCCAGGGACTGCGCCCGGAGGCGTGGCGCCAGACGCTGAACGACAACCCCACCGGCCGGGCCCTGTACGCGGATCTGGAGGTCGGCCGCATCTCGCAGGCCGAGTGGAACGAGCGCACCGCGCCGCTGATGGGCCCGAACATCGACCCGGTGAACCTGATGGGGCAGGCGTGGGGCGACGTGTCGCCGGCACACGACGTGATCGCCGTCGCCCGAGCCGCGCGGGCGGCCGGTTACACGGTCGCGCTGCTCTCGAACAGCTTCGGCCTGGACCCCCACGACCCCTACGCGCACGCCGGGGTGTGGGACTTGTTCGACGTGACGGTGATCTCCGAGCGCGAGGGCATCGCCAAGCCGAACCCGGAGATCTACCGGCGCGTCCTGGAACGAATGGGGCTGCCGGGCGAGGCATGCGTGTTCGTTGACGACCAGCCCAAGAACCTGGACCCGGCCGCAGCGCTCGGCATCACGACCGTGCTCGCCGACGACCCGACGCGAACCGCCGCGCAGCTCAGCGCCCTACTCGGGGTCGCCACGCTCGCCGCGTGACCCAACGTCACCCGCTCCCGCCCGGGGCGACTTGTTCGTCAGGGACTCCTCGAACAACCCGGACGCGGCCACTACCAGATACGGACTCAACGTCCTCCAAGTGACCAAGAGTGATGACCGGCTGAACACCGAAGCGCAACACACCGCGTGTCGAACCCACCCCGACGGCAACGACGCCGCCGACCACCACCGACTGTCAGACCGCTGTGACGCCGCGTCCCCGGCACGGTCGCGGGAGCAACCCCGACGACCGGACCGCCCCACCCGCCGACGTCGCATCCCGCACGCGGGCCCGCTACGCCTCTTCGCCTGAAGGGTGCCGGCGCAGCCCCGGCCAGGCGCGGACCCGTCGGAGACGGAGCCGGAGTCGGCCCGCCAACTCGTTGAGATGCTTGCCACCAGCTGCCGTCTGGTGAGCGGCGTGCGGTAGGGTCCGCCGGACACGGAACGGGGGACGACGTGGACGACACTCCGCAGGACTGGTACTCGCCCGGCCTTCCGCGGCTGACGGAGGAGCAGCGCCGGGAGCTGGTGCGGGCCGGCTTCGACTTCGACCGGCTGCGCGCGCTGAGCCGCAGCAAGTACGGGGTCTCGCAGATCCGCAGCGTGCTGCTGGTCTTCACCACCTGCTACCCGGACGAGCGGCCCGGCACGGCGGACCTGGCGCGGATCGGCGAGGCGTGGCGGCTCGCGGGCCGCCGGCCCGGGTCGGCGCTGCGCGAGCAGCTGGCGCAGCGCGGGCTGCGCGAGCCCGACCCGACGTCAGGGTCGGGCGGTGGCAAGGGTGGCAAGGGTGGCGATAAGGCCAAGCCACTGCTGCCGCGCACCCGGCGGCGGGTGGCGGCGGGCTGGGCGCTGGTGCTGCCGCTGCTGCTCGCGCAGGCGGCGCTTGGCCTGCTCGACCTGGGCGTCGGCATGGTGGTCGGCGCGGTCGGGCTGATCGCCGGCTGGTTCCTGCTGGTGCGCCGGCTGGTGTACGGCAGGCGGCGGGCGCCGCGGTCGGTGAAGGTGGCCTACGTGCTGGCCACCTTGCTGCTGGGCTACGCGACCGCGTTCACCGGCGAGCTGGCGGTGGTCCTGCTCGGCACCCACGGGACGGTCCGGGTCGCCTACTCGGACACCGAGACCGGCAGCCACGGCACCGCCTACCGCCAGTGCTACCTGGACCTGCCGGGCGGTGACACCGAGCCGATGCGCACCACCGGCTCCTGCCCGGCGCCCGACGGCAGCCCGATCGACGCGTACTACATGCCGGGCGGCGACTCCCCGCTGAAACCGGTACCGGCGAGCTCCGCCGAACTGGAGCGGCTCACCCTGCTCTGGGGTCTGCCCACGGCGCTGGGCCTCGGGCTGCTCGGCTACGCGGTGCTGGTGAGCTCGCGCGACCTGCAACGGCCTGCGCCCCGCCAACGTCGCGAGCCCCTGCGCCGGGCCGCCCCGCGGGGCGGCCCGGAGAGGTGAGCACATGGCTGGGCCGAACAGCTCCGCCTTCTTGCGGGACGTTCTCCTGGTGAGGTTGTTGAACCCCGCCGCCGCGGAGGTCGGGTGACCCGCGGGGCTGAACGACGAGCTCAGCCCCGGCCCGGCTCAGTACCAGCGCTCGTTCGGGTTCCCCGCGTCGCCGTTGTGGAGGTAGACCGTGCCGGTGTTGGGGCTGCTCCCGGTCCAGTCCAGGAAGTAGCCGCTGAGGACGTTCTGCAGCTTCCAGCCGTCCCCGGTGTTGATCTCACGCCACCGCATGTGCCCGTCGGTGGCGTCCTTCGCGTCGTTGCAGGGCATCGTCTCGACGGTGCTGCCGTAGCCGGTCAGGCAGAACCCCGCGAAGTCGACCTCGTCCCAGGTGCCGTCGCTGTTCTCGATGTCGGTCCAGTTCGACGCGGGAGGGTTGCTCCCGTAGGCCATGAACGGCTGTGCCTGGTAGCCGTTCGACGCAAGGTAGTAGGAGTGGCCGTACAGACCGTTCTGCCAGGTGATCCCGGACGCGGCCGAAGCCGGTGCGGCCGCCCCTACGGCCAGCAGCGACGTCGTGACCAGCCCCAGGAGGGACGCCTTGACGAAACGGGCCGTTCCACGCGAAGAGGTACGCATGCTCGGTAAACCCTTTCTTGTCATGCATGGTCGGTGCGACAATCTTGCGCACACGAAGGATGAATCCGATCTGGCTCTTGCAAGCTCGGCTGTGCTGTCGCTCCCGGGCCCGGAGGCGGTGACGTGCGCCCGGACCCGGGCGACGAGGGGCGTTTCTTCCCCTCGCTGCCTTGAAGCTTTCGGGTTCGGTCCAAGTCCCGCCATAACCGCGGACGATCGGGCAACAGTCACCCACGGCGCAACCGCGCGGCCTGCACTTTGGTGCGGCGTCCCACGGAATCCGCAACGCGGACCTGGAGGGATCTCGTTGCGGCGTTGCGGCAACCGCCACCCGCCTACTGCAACCAGGACGGCACTATCGCGGCAACCGAACTATGGCGCCCCGACGGGTCATGGGCCACCCTGCGCAACGGGCAGGCCAGGCAGGCCGGTCCGATCAACATCCCGGACACCGTCGAGATCGCCCCCGCGCCCTGCGGACCTGATGCCCGACAAACCGCGGCCCCCACCAAGTCACCGGTGGGGGCCGCTTCGTCACCTCAGCTTGAGCGACGCAGTTCCTGTTGAGGGGTTCAGCCGTCCAGTGCGGAGCATGAGGCACCGAGTCGAGGATGTGACGCCCAGTCAGGCCTGCCGTGCGGGCCTGTCATCGGCGCCGGCCCGGGGTTCGCCGCCGCTCCAGTTCCAGTTGGTGATCGTGGTGCGCATCAGGCGGACGGCGGTGGGGAGGTGGCTGTCGGCGGACCAGTAGAGGGTGACGGTGCGGCGGCAGTCGGGGCTGTCGACGGGTATCCAGGCGACGGGGGCGCTCACGGCGTTGCGTCGGGCGAATGCGGGGGCGAGGCCGATGCCGAGGCCTGCGATGATCAGTTCGGCGATGGCGCCGTGCTCGTCGGCCTCGCAGACGATCTTCGGGGTGAGGCCGCGCGCGGCGAAGAGGCGATCGAGCAGGCGGCGTAGCCAGTGCCCCGGGCGGGCGGTGACGAAAGGCTGGTCGGCGAGTTCGTCGATGGTCACGGACGCCCGCCCCGCCAGCGGGTGGCCGAGGGGGACGCCGATTCCCACCGCCTCGTCGAACAGTTGCACCGATTCCAGGTCTTCGGCGTGGATCGGCTGCGAGGCGACGCACAGGTCGACCTCCTGGGCGCGCAGGCGCCGGGCCATGTCCTCCGGCGGCGACCAGTGGAGTGCGAGTTCCACGGCGGGATGGGCGCTCTTGAAGGCCGCCATCGGGCCGGTGAGGGTGAGGAAGGTCTCCGAGGCCAGCCGCACGGCGCCCAGGCCCTGACTGCTGGCCTGGGCAACGGCGCGGCGGCCCGCGTCGAGCTCGCCGAGGGCGCGTTCGACGTGGTCGCGGAAGAGCCTGCCCGTGTCGTTCAGCCGGAGCCGGCCACCGCGATCGAAGAGTGCTGCGCCCAGTTCGCCCTCCAGGCGCGCGATGGTTCGGCTGAGCGACGGCTGGGCGATGTGGAGCTCCTCGGCCGCCCGGCTCAGGTGCTCCAGTCGGGCCACCACCAAGAACTGCCGGAGCGAGTTCAGATCCATCATGACTCCCGAGGCATAGCGTCTTAGCAATATTGATCTTTGGCAAGATGCCTCGGGAATCATAGTGTGAGGGTGCGTCAGAGCACGAAGTGACAGTCTCACAGAAGGAGTTGGGTGCCATGGCCACGCAGCACGAGGAAGACGAAGCCGCGGTCCGCCGACTGATCGGCCGGATCGTCGAAGGGCTTGAGGCCAAGGACGTCGAGGTCCTGCGGGAGGTCTACGCGGCGGACATCGTGTCCTACGACGTCGAGCCGCCGCTTCAGCACGTCGGAGTGGAAGCGAAGCTCGAGAACTGGGCGCCGGTGCTCGCGTTCCTCGACACCGTGGCGTACGAGATCCGCGATCTGACGGTCACCGCGGACGACCGCCTGGCCTTCGGGCACGCGCTCGCCCGGCTGAGCGGCACGCTGAAGGACGGCTCCGCGATGCGGGGCATGTGGGTCAGGGTCACCTACTGCTGCCAGAAGTTCGACGACAGGTGGCTCATCGTGCACGACCAGGTCTCGGTGCCGCTCGACGTCGTCAGCGGCAACGCGATGGTCGACCTCGAACCCTGACGGGCCCGGCCCGCACTCACCGATCGATCACCCTTCCAAGAGGAGCAAGTCGAACCATGAACGCACGCTTGAACCTGCACACCAGCCCCATCGCGGCCAAGGTCCTGAAGCACGTCGTCGCGGCGGGCCGGGCCATCAAGGAGTCGGCGCTGCCGGAGACGACCATCGCGCTGATCGAGATCCGCGCCAGCCAGATCAACGGCTGCGGATTCTGCACCGACATGCACACCAAGGAGGCGGCGCACGCCGGCGAGACCGCCACCCGGCTCAACCTGGTCGCGACCTGGCGGGAGGCCACGGTGTTCACCGACGCCGAGCGCGCGGCCCTGGAACTGACCGAGCAGGGCACCCGCATCGCCGACGCGGCCGGCGGCGTGCCCGACGAGGTCTGGCAGAACGCGGCCGCGTACTACGACGAGGAGCAACTCGCCTCACTCGTCTCGCAGATCGCCGTCATCAACGCCTTCAACCGGGTGAACGTCATGATCCAGCAGCCCGCCGGCGACTACCAGCCCGGCCAGTTCGGCTGAACGGCCTGCGGACATCACGCTCCGATCCGCCCCGATCCGCCCCGATCCGCCCCGATCCACAACAACGGAAAGCGAAGACCCATGCTCTCCAAGTCCATCCTGCTCGCCGCACTGGCCGCCACCGTCACCGTCACCGCGGTCGCGGTGCCCGCCTCGGCAAACGCGACGGCCACGACGGCACCTGCCTCCTCCGCTCCGGCCGACTCCGGCCTGGCGACGTTCGTGCACCTGCCCGCGGACCAGGCCGCCCACCCCGGCGTGCAGGACGAGTGGTGGTACACCGTCGGTCATCTCCGGGCCGGCGGGCACCAGTTCGGCTACGAGGTCCAGATCGTCGCCGGGTCCGGCCAGACGCCCCCGCAGACCGAACTGGCCCTCACCGACCTGACCACCGGGCAGTACTACACCAAGACGACCAACTACGCTCCCGCACAGGGCACCTTCTCCAGCACCTCCCTCGACGTGAGCCTGCCGACCGCGAGCCTGAGCGGTCCGATGAACGCGATGCACCTGACCGCCGAACTGCCACAGGGCACGCTGGACTTGACGTTGAACGCGAAGGGCCCGGTGCTCTACAACGACGGCAACGGCCTGATGCCGTTCCTCGGCGGCAGCAGCTACTACTACTCGCTGCCCGACCTGGCAACGACCGGCACCCTCACCGAGAACGGCACCTCCTACCACGTCACCGGCACCTCCTGGCTGGACCGCCAGTGGGGCAACTGGAACTGGAGCACGCTGTCCAAGTGGACCTGGATGGGCGTCCAACTCTCCAACGGCGAACGCCTCAACCTGTGGGACCTGTTCGCCGACGGCGCCGAACAGCACTACGCCACCGTCCTGAAGCCCAACGGCACCACCGAGGTCGTCCCGGTCCAACCGCTCGCCCCCGAAGCCGGCGGCTTCTGGACCAGCCCGACGACCGGACAGCGGTACGCCACCCACTGGACCGTCCACATCCCGGACCTGAACACGACACTGACCGTCTCCACACCACTGCCGCAGCAGGAGGTGCAGACCGACGGCGGGATCTTCGAGGGCGACAGCACGGTAACGGGAACCGTCCGCGGCACACCGGTCACCGGCCAGGCCTACGTGGAGCAGCTGGGCAACTGGCACTGACCGGCCGCACCGGCCAGCGGTGCAGGTGGTACCCGCGATGTCGACAGCGGGTACCACCTGGCGTGGTACTGACGGCCTGTCATTCGCTGCGTACGCCCAACTCCGCTAGCCGTTCGAGCGGAAGATGGGCCAGCCGACCTCGGTGACCCAGGCGTGTTCGTCGGCCAGGTCGAGGGGGCCGCGGAGGTAGAACTCGCGCAGGGGGCCGGCGACGCCGATTTCGTGGCGTGTGGTGTGGGTGCCCAGGTCGGCGTAGGTGAGGTCGATGGTCTGGAGGGGGCCGCGGTGGACCGCGACCGCGAGTTCCGCGCCGGGGACGACCACGGTGCTGATCCGGCCGACCGGGCGCGCCGCGCCGTCGACCGGGACGAACACGAGGGCCTCGCCGCGCTCGTCCTGGAGCAGCTCGCTCGCGAACAGGCCGCCCATCGGGCCGGTCGGGCGCAGTCCTCGGGCTGTCAGGAAGCCGTGCAGTTCGCCGAGGGCGCCCTGCCACCAGCTCACCACGTCCTGCCGGTCGACGAGTTCGCGGATGCCGATCGCCGGCTGCTCGCGGACCGTGCGGTACTCGATGGCCGAGCCGTGTGCGGGCCGGGCCAGCAGGTCGCGCAGTGACTCGACGGGGCTCTGCGCCTGCGCCAGCCGGTCTTCCAGACGGGCGAGATGCGCGGTGATCAGGTCGTTGCGAGTGCTCACGTCCTCGGCGGCCAGCACCGCCCTCACGTCGGCCACTGGCATGTCCAGGTTCCGCAGGCGCACGATCACCTGGGCGGTGGGCACCTGGTCCAGGGAGTAGTACCGGTAGCCGGTGCCCCGGTCGACATCGGCCGGCGCGAGCAGCCCCACGTCGTGGTAGTGCCGCAACGTCTTGATGCTCAGATGGGTCACCCGGGAGAACTCGCCGACCGTCAAGCCTGTGTGCATGGCACCAGCGTCAACCCTCCCCCTGCCGGAGGGTCCAAGGCGGGGCCGCCGGTTGACTCTCCCGCACGGGCAGGGCCCACCGTTTGAGCAGACACCGTTTGATCAGGCACCGCACGGTGCCGGGGTCATCGAAGGAGCCACCTCATGAACACCAACGCCCGGGCCACAGTGCTCCCCGACGTCGTCGCCGCCTACATCGAGGCCGTCAACGCCTTCGACGTCGACGCCGTCATGGCCACCTTCTCCCACGACGCCGTGGTCAACGACGCGCGCCGTGAGTTCGCCGACAGCGCCTCGATCCGCGCCTGGGTGAGCAGGGAGATCGTCGGCGACAAGGTCACCATGGACGTGACGGAGGTCGCGCAGCGCGGCACCCTGACGATCGTGCGGGCGCGCTACGACGGGGAGTACGACAAGACGAACCTGCCCGACGAGCTGGTCCTGACCAGCTACCTCACGGTCGCCGACGGCACGATCGGCTCCCTGGTCATCGTGCACAACGAGCCGTCGCCCTACTGAAGGCGGGCCCGGCATGAGCACATTGGTCATCACCGAGTTGTTCGCCCGGCCCGGCCGCGGCGACGACGTCGCGACGCTGCTGCTGGACATCCTGGGCGAGAGCCTCAAGCACGAGGGCTGCGAGGAGATCCGCATCCTGCGCGACCAGAACGACGTCGACCACGTCGCAGGCCTGACCCAGTGGACCGAGGCGCACAACTACACCGACTACCTCGCCTGGCGCACCGCGCACGGCTTCACCGCCACGTTCGAGGCCATGCTCACCCGCCCCCTGGTGATCCACTACTACGACGGGATCTACCAGGGCCAGGGCATCGCGGCGCGCGACGGCGGTAAAGGCGACGGCGGAGACAGCGGTGAAGGAGACAGCGGTGAAGGAACGGGCTTGACTCTCGGGTAACCCGAGACGGCACAGTCATGGCTGTGGACAGGAGAAACCTGCTGCCGATCGGGCAGTTCTCGCAGGCCAGCGGCCTCTCGGTCACCGCGCTTCGGCACTACGACGCCAGTGGCGTGCTGGTGCCGACGCTGGTCGATCCGGTGAGCGGCTACCGGTACTACCGGCGTGACCAGGTGCGTACGGCGCAGTCGATCAGGGCGCTGCGGCAGTTGGACATCCCGGTCGAAGAGGTGCGCCGGCTGCTCGGCGGCGGCGAGGAGGAGCTGGTCGCCGCCCTGCAGGCGCATCTGCGGGCGGCCGAACGGCGGCTGGAGGTGCAGCGCTCCACGGTCCACCGCCTGTTGAGCCGACTGACCGAAGGAGCAGGGATGACCCACCGCGTGACGGTGCGCCAGGGCACCGCCGAACGGATCCTCGTTCGCGGGGCGACCGTGGACAACTCCGGGCTTGACGCCTTCCTCTGCAGCGCCTACCAGGAGATGTACGAGGTCGCCGGCCGCGGCCCGCTCACGCTCCCCAGGCCCGCGTTCGTGCGCTTCCACGGGGTGTGCGACGACGAGAACGAGACGCTCGTCGAGGCCTGCCTGCCGTTCTGGGAGGACGGCGCGCAGCCCACGGACCTGCCCGAGGGCATGACCGTGCGCGAGCTGCCCGAGACCGCCCTCGCCTGCACGGAGGTCGAGGGCGCGGCCGCTGTGTTCCCGCAGATCCTCGGCGCGTACGACGCCGTCGCCGACTGGATCACCCAGCACGGCTTCGCTTTCGCGGGCCCGGTCCGGATGGTCTTCCGCCGCTGGACCGGGACGCCGGACGCCCCGGACAACCGCTTGGAGATCGCCTGGCCGATCGGCGAGCCCGTCGACGATTAGGTCGGCACCGTGGTCGGCACGCCCTGCTCCGGTTCGTGAGGAGTGGGGCTGAGGTGACCCTGTAGCCGGGCGTGGCGGAACTGGTAGACGGCGCCGACCTGGCGGAGCACTCCCCGGTGATGGGCGTCCTCCAGGAACGCCATGGTCGACCAGGGGAGCCGGCCGGTCAGGGGGAGGCAGATGCGGGTGAAGAGCACCCACTGACCCCAGGCGGTGAAGGAGAGGACGTAGCAGAGGGTTCCGGTGATCCCGCATTGGACAGCGACACGGAACTGCTCGGAGTAAGCGGGCCATGGGCTGATGTGGCTCCGGAAGATCACGCTCGCCACTGCCCGCCAGAGAGTACTGAAGGCGATGGTGATCACCGGAGCGACGAGCAGTGTTTGACGAACGACCGTACGGCGATTGACGGCCAGTAGATTCGCGGGTGTGGCGGCGGATCCGATCTCCAGTGGCGCCTCCAGGGCGGCCATGAGCCCGAGGGCCAGGCCGCCAGTCGCACCGAAGGTGCCCACATCCAGGGTCGTGCGGATCAGGATGGCCTCGGCCATGGACTTGGCGACGACCTCCGTTGCCCCCGGAAAGTGGACGAGTGACAGATACAGGCCACGTTCGAATCCCAGGACGGAGCCGACCAGCAGTCCGGCGCACGAAGCGGTGCGCAATCTGCGGACGGGCATGGCACCGGTTGGCCGGCCGAGGCCCGGTAGGCGCAGCCGTATGAGGGACGGTTCGAACCTCTCCTTGCGCAACGCCACGGCGAGTCCGTAGACCAGCCCGAAGGCCAGGCTGACGATCAGGCTGTCCAGTAATCCGTCCAGAACGATCCCGGGCAGTGTGAACGGCACACCGGGCGAAAACAGGTGTGCGATCCCGCTCACGAGTGCGCCGCTGAGGTCTGTCACCAAGGTGCAGGCAAGGACGACGGCGAGAACACGCGCGGTCAGGCTCAACCCGGTCGGCAGCTGCCACCATGCCAGGTCCTGGCGGTCGCGCTGCTCGGGCCGGGCGAGGTGCCCGGCGAGGTGGCTGAGGTAGTGCCGGGCGCGGTCCGGGGCCCACGTGCGGCGCGGGCGCGGGGGAGCGGTGTCGGTCCGGGCCGTCGGGCCGTCGCGGTAGACGGTGGGGAGGAAGCCGGCCAGCAGGTGCTGTTCGAGGGCCTGCGGGGTGGGGAAGCGGGTGGTGTCGAGGAGCTCGGCCGGGTCCTGTCCGGGGGCGTCGCTGTAGCGGGTGCGGGCGAGCAGCACCATCAGCGGAGTGCTCAGCACAGTGGTGAGGTTGACGGTGGAGCAGCTCTCCGGGTGGCTTCGCAGCTCCGCCAGGACGGGATCCCACATGGTCGTGGCCGGGCTTCCCGGCTCGCCCGGCGCGGTCGGTCGGGCGGTGCGTGGCAGGTAGTGCGCGAGGTCGTCCGTGGTCAGGTCGGTCAGTTCGATGCCGGCGGCCCTCCTGAGCACGCCGGTGGTGGCCGCGTCGGTGTACTGCTCGGTGCGGCTGGTCAGCAGCAGCGGCAGGGTCGTCGCGTTGAGTTCCTGGAGGGCGGGTCGGTGGAGTCCCGGGGCGATCTCGTCGAAGCCGTCGAGGACCGGCAGGATCCAGCCGGCGTCGACCAAGGCGGCCGCCAGCGTCGAACGGCCGGCGGCACGGGCGGCGAGGTGCGGGTGGTCGCGCAGCAGCCGGTCGACGAGCCAGTCGCGCAGCGCGGTGACGGTCGGGTCCCACGATCCGATGCTGAAGATGACCGGCACGGGATCACTGCCGGTGCGGGTGGCCAGGTAGTGGACGACGAACCGCGTCGTCAGCACGGTCTTGCCGGAGCCGGCCCGGCCGAGCACCACCAGCCGCCCGGATCCGATGCGGCGGTAGACCTCCGCGATCCGGGCCAAGTCACCCTCCAGCGACAGCGTCCCGGTCGCGGCTCCGGGGGCCGTCCCGCTGATGTTGTCCCGGTGATCGAGGAGGCCGGCAGGGGCCGACCGCCACCGCACGGGGAGCGGGAACGGATCGTGGATCCGGCGCTGCTCCTCCTCGCGGATCCAGCGGCTGTGCACGTTGCGTGCCAGCGCCTCGGCGGCCTCCGCGAGATCACCCCGGGGCGCCAGCACGCCGGGCCCGGTGGTCGGCGCGGGCGCGTCCTGGTCCAGCTCGTCCACCGGTTCCGGGGGGAGGGAGATGGCGGGAACGGGTACGGCGCTGGGCCGCAGGACCTCCTGGTGGGCGGCCAGGACGTCAGGGCCCGGCTCGACACCGAGCTCGTCGACCAGCGTGCGGCGCAGCCGGCCGAAGACCGCGAGGGCCTCCGCCTGTTGTCCGGTGCGGTGGAGCACCAGCATCAGCTGCCGGTGGAACGCCTCGCGCAGGGGCTGTTCGGTGATCAGTCCGGTGAGCTCGGGGGCCAGGCCGAGGTGGCGGTCGAGCGCCAGTTCGGCGTCGATGCGCCACTCCAAGGCCTGCCAGCGGGCCTGGGTGTACCGCTCGATGTGGGGTTGGGCCTCAGGCAGGTCCGCGAGGTCGGGTAACGGTTCGCCGCGCCAGAGCGCGACCGCCTGCCCGGTCTGTCGGCTGACGGTCGGCCAGTCCTGCCGGAGGTAGGCGTCGCGGGCCAGCGCGAGCGCGTCGGTGAAGTCGTCGGCATCACGTTCGCCTGCTCCCACGCCCAGCAGGTATCCGCCCGGGACCACCCTGATCCGTGACTCGTCGGCGCCGTCCTCGGCCAAGGCGCGGCGGAGTCGCGCGACGTGGTTCTTGAGCGAGGCGTTCGCCGTGGCCGGCGGGTTCTCTCCCCAGAGGGCTTCCTGCAGGCGGTCGGTGGACACCGGCTGATTGGGGTTCAGCAGGAGGACGGCCAGCAGCGCGCGCACCTTGTGGCCGTCGAGCGTCCGAGCTGACGTTCCATCATGGACGGTCAGCGGACCGAGCAGGCTGAAGCGCACCGGTGTTTCCCCCCAGGACCCGTGGGCTCGCCTTCGTGTCCGACGAGGTCCCGTTGCCCGCATGTTACTGGTCCGTTGACGATCTTTGCAGTCATTGTCGGTTCGTGGGCGGACGGCCGCTCGGCCTGGGGCTCGGGGCCCGCTGCCACCGCTCGTTGTCGGCGCGTGAGTGCCGGGTTGCCGGGAACCGGAAGGCTCTTGCCGTCGGGAAGAAGCAACCAGTCCAAGGGGGGCGACAGATGAAGTTCAGCCGCGTGCGCGCTTCGGTAGCCGTTGATGGGGAAGCGGGTCGAGCCGGCGCGCGGCGGACCAGGCGACGCACCGGCACGCGATCGGGTCGGGTCGCCTTCGGTCTGGCCTGTGTCGTCATGCTCGGACTCGGACTCGCTGGTTGCGGCACTGCGGTGACCAAGCACCCCCGGGCGCAGCCGCTCCCGGCGGGCGCTGTCGCGGCGTCAGCGCTGCCGGGCACGAGCGCACCCGACGTGCCGACGCCCTCGGCGTCGGTGACACCGAGCACCTCCGAGACTCCGGCGCAACCGGCTCCCGAGGATTCCGCCGCCACCCCGGGCAACGCCGCCACGGCGCCCGTCTCCAGCACGACGACCGTGACCGCGGTCCGCTCGGGTCTCGCCGCGACCACCGCCGAGTCGTGGACGGCGCAGACCGCCGGCCCGGTGCGCGATGTCCGCGGGCACGACGTCGCGCTGAACGAGTGCGCGAGCGTGCACGACGCCGCGACCTGGCAGCAGCAGCCGTATCTGAGCGGCGCCGGCAACCCCGCGGTGCTGGAGCTCTACATCTTCGGCACCGAGGCCGCGGCCGACACCGCGTACGAGCAGGTCACGTCCGGCATGAGCTCGTGTCAAGCCACGTCCAGGGCCCTGCAGAGCGCGAAGCACGTCAACACCGACGCAGCGGCGCAGCAGACTGCGACGGCCCCGAAGGCGGCGGCGTTCGAACGCAGCTGGACCGGCGTCGAGGGCCTGTCGGCCGCGGGCACGCAGACCAACCACCTCTACCTCGCGGCGGCCGGCACGTCCGTGCTGGTCCTGCACTTCGACGAACTGGGCGGCGGATCCTCGGCCGCTCCGTACGACGTGCACCAGGACCCGAACGTGCTGTCGCTGCTCACGAACCTGCTGGCCGGCCCGGCCGGCACGCACTGACACACGCAGGATCAGCGAAATCACTGAAGGGAAGTCATGTCCATCCACAAGCACGTACGGGGCGTTGCGATACTCGCGGCCGCGTCACTGGTCGGCGCGGCGGCCGCGCTGGTACCGGCCGGCGCCGCCTCGGCCGACACCGTCGGGCTCGGCAGCCCCACCTCGACCGGATCCCTCGGTCCGGCCGCCCCGGGCAGTGCGATCACCCAGCAGCAGATCATCGCCAGGGCACACGACTGGATCGACAACAAGGTCCCGTACAGTGAGAAGGCCGCCTGGCAGGACGGCGCGACCGGCGGTCCGTACCGTGAGGACTGCTCTGGATTCGTCTCCATGGCCTGGGGCCTGACGGACAGCCTGGTCACCCAGACCCTGCCGAGCGTCGCGACCACCACCGCCACCAACATCAGCGGTGACACCAACCTGCAGCCGGGCGACGCGCTGGACTACACCGCCGACCACGTCGTGCTGTTCGACTCGTGGGTCGACCCGGTCGCGGGGACGTTCGACTACGACGCCGAGCACACCTACGGTGAGGTCGCCGACCAGCGGCAGGGCAGCATCTACTCCAGCACGCTGGAGGGGTTCTCCATCTCCGACTTCATCGCTCTGCGCTACAACAACATCGCCCCGGCCCGGACCTCGCCGGTGTCGATGGATGCTGCCGGTGATCACGTGGCTTTCGTTGACAGCAACAGCAATGTGACCAACGACTATGTGCTGAACGGTGCTTGGCAGGCGCCGTCGGGGATCGGTGGTCAGGCGCGTTCGGATTCGCCGGTGGTGTTCGATGCGAAGGCGGACCATGCGTTCTTCGTCGACGGTAGCGGCAACGTCGTCAATGACTGGGTGAGCAACGGTGCCTGGCAGGCGGCGCAGCAGATCGGCGGTCAGGCCCGGGCGGGTTCGCCGGTGGTGACGAATGCGGCCGGCACCATGGTCGCGTTCGTCGACAGCAGTGGCAATGTGGTGAACGACTGGTCTGACAGCGCTGGTTGGCACGGTCCGGCCCCGGTCGGTGGGCAGGCCCGCTCGGACTCCGGGTTGGCGCTGGATGCCAACGGTGACCACCTGTTCTTCGTGGACACCAGCGGCAATGTCGCCAATGACTACGTGCTCAACGGCGCCTGGCAGGAGGCCACGATCGCCGGTCAGGCGCGGGCCGGTTCCGCCATCGCCACGGACACAGCCGGCGACCGCGTGGTGTTCGTGGACGGTGGCGGCAGCATCGCCAACGACTGGGTGAGTAACGGCACCTGGCAGGGCCCGTCGGCGATCGGGGGTCAGGCCCGCTCCGACAGCGCGCTGGCTCTGAACGCCAACGGCGACCACCTGTACTTCGTGGACACCACCGGCCAGGTGGCCAACGACTACGTGCTCAACGGCGCTTGGCAGGAGGCCGCGATCGCCGGCCAGGCGCGTGCTGGTTCCGGCATCGCCACCGACGCTGCCGGTGATCACGTGGTGTTCGTGGACGGCAGCGGCAGCGTCGCCAACGACTGGGTGAGCAACGGCGCCTGGCAGGGCCCGACCACCATCGGCGGCACCAGCCGCTGACCACCGCCGAGTCCCACAGGTACGACCAGACCACCGCGCCGGCTGGCCCTTACAGCCGGCGCGGTCCACGAGTAAGGAATCGGATTTGTCAGTCATCCGTGGTCTGCGCATGACCCTCATCGGCGTCACGGCGATGGCGGCCGTGTGCGGTGCGGCGGTCTGCCCGGCAGTCGCGTCGCCGGAGCCGGAACCGGCGCAACAGAGTTCGCAGCCGGCGTCGATCGCCATGTCGGGGACCGTGTCGGACGCCCGCGCGGAGAAGGTGTCCGGTGGGGTGATCACCCTGCCCACCTCGCTGTCGGCAGTGGCGCGAGCACGCATCGAGGTGGACGGCACGTTGGTGGGCCGCACCGACGGCGCGGGCCGATTCGCCTTCGACTACCCGGACGCCGGCGGCAAGGCCGTGACGGTCACGGTGTCGGCTCCGGGTTTCGGCAGGTACCAGGTGGCGGGCGTGACCCCGGCGCGCACCGGTGACGCGCTGACCGTACTGCTGACGGGCAAGGCACAGTCGATGACCGAGCAAGGCGTCGCGCAGCAGGCTCCGCCCGATCGGGCCGCGGCAGTGACGTCGGCGACGGCGAGCGGCTCCTGCGGCGGCTACTCCTCCAACACGACCCCGCCCTCGACCATCACGGTGATGGAGTACGGGGCGCACGACAGGACCGGTGCGCCGGTGACGGGCACGGAGATCGGCGTGGTCCCGGTGCCGTTCGAGAGCTACGTCCAGCACGTGCTGCCCAGTGAGTGGATCCCCTCCTGGGCGCCCGACTCGTTGAAGGCCGGCGCAATGGCGGCCAAGACCTACGCCTGGTACTGGGTCAACAACTCTCGCGGCGGGATCTACAACGGCACCTGCTACAACGTCAACGACTCGACCGAGTACCAGGTCTACAACCCCACCGTGTCCGACCCCGCCACGGACGCCGCCGTCGCGGCGACCTGGAACACGGTGATGACCCAGAACGGCTCGATCTTCGAGGCCTCCTACCTGAACGACCTCACCGACAGCACGTCCGAGGCCTGCGGCGCCGGTGCGTCCAGCTCCCGGCAGACGCTCAGCCAGTGGGGGTCGCAGGCCTGCGCCGCCGCCGGGTACTCCTGGCAGTCGATTCTGAGCACCTACTACCCCGGTGTGTCGTTCAGCGGGGCATCGAACCTCGGCACGGTGTCGATGGACGCGGCCGGTGATCACGTGGCGTTCGTCGATACCAGCGGCAACGTCACCAACGACTATGTGCTCAATGGTGCTTGGCAGGCGCCGTCGGGGATCGGTGGTCAGGCGCGCTCCGATTCGCCAGTGGTGTTCGATGCGAAGGCGGACCATGCGTTCTTCGTCGACGGCAACGGCAACGTCGTCAATGACTGGGTGAGCAACGGTGCCTGGCAGGCGGCGTCAAAGATCGGCGGTCAGGCCCGGGCGGGTTCGCCGGTGGTGACGAATGCGGCCGGCACCATGGTCGCGTTCGTCGACAGCAGTGGCAATGTGGTGAACGACTGGTCCGACAGCACTGGTTGGCACGGCCCGGCCCCGGTTGGCGGGCAGGCGCGCTCCGACTCCGGGTTGGCGCTGGATGCCAACGGCGACCACCTGTTCTTCGTGGACACCAGCGGCAATGTCGCCAATGACTACGTGCTCAACGGCGCCTGGCAGGAGGCCACCGTCGCCGGCCAGGCACGCGCCGGCTCCGCCATCGCCACCGACGCGGCCGGCGACCACGTCGTGTTCGTGGACGGGAGCGGCAGCATCGCCAACGACTGGGTGAGCAACGGCACTTGGCAGGGTCCGTCGGCGATCGGCGGTCAGGCGCGCTCCGACACTGCACTGGCCCTGAACGCCACCGGCGACCACCTGTACTTCGTGGACGCCAACGGCCAGGTGGCCAACGACTACGTGCTCAACGGTGCCTGGCAGGAGGCCACGATCGGCGGTCAGGCGCGTGCCGGTTCCGGCATCGCCACCGACGCGGCCGGTGACCACGTCGTGTTCGTGGACGGCAGTGGCAAGATCAACAACGACTGGGTGGCCGATGGCGCCTGGCAGGGCCCGACAACCATCGGCGGCACCAGCCGCTGACCATACAGAACCAATTCTCCGACGGCCGGCACGGCCACCAAGGAACGGGATATGAGAACACGTCATCGAATACTGAGACTGCTCCGTCCTGCCGCACTGGCAGCCGGACTGCTCCTGATGGTCGGCGGCACGGTTGCGGCCCCGCCGACCGCGGCCGCCGCAGCGATCGCCCCAACCACCGTCACCGACCCGGCCCAGTACGTCAATCCATTCGTGGGCACCCAGAAGTCCACCAATTTCGGATCGTCACTCGACGGTGGGCACACCTTTCCCGGCGCCTCCGCACCGCTCGGCATGGTCCAGTGGAGCCCGGACACCGTCGGGGGCGGGGGAGGCGCCAGCTACGACTACACCAGCAACCAGATCCGCGGCTTCAGCCTGAACCACCTGTCCGGCGCCGGCTGCGACATCTTCGGCAACTTCCCCTTCATGCCGATGCTGGGCAGCACGCCCGGTGGCCCCGCCGGCTTCTCGCACACCAACGAGGCCGCCTCGCCCGGAACGTACTCGGTGACGTTCGACAACGGCATCACCACCAACCTGGCCGCCACCCAGCGCGCGGGGATCGCCCAGTTCAGCTACCCGGCCGGGCAGACCGCGTCGCTCACCGTGGACGCGGGAACGGCCCTCAACGCCGGCTACAGCGGGAACAGCGGCAGCCTCACCCTCGGCAGCAACCGGATCAGCGGCTCCAGCAGCAGCGGTGGGTTCTGCGGCACCGGGTCGGAGAAGTACACCGTGTACTTCTCCGCCATCTTCGACCGCAACTTCAGCAGCTCCTCCCTGCTCAACAACAACCAGCAGGCGCTGGTGTCCTTCGACACCTCGACCAACCCCACCGTCACCGTCCGGGTCGGCCTCTCCTTCGTCAGCGCCGACAACGCCTACGCCAACATGAACGCCGAGGTGGGCGGGAACTCGCTCGACACGGTCAAGGCGGGGACGCGGGCCGCGTGGAACACGGACCTGAGCCGGATCGCGGTGGGCGGCGGCTCACTGCCGGACACCAGGACCTTCTACACCGCGCTCTACCACTCGCTGCTGGCCCCGAACGTGTTCAGCGACACCGACGGCAGGTACCCCGGCTTCGACGGCCAGATCCACACGGCCGCGACGGGTCATGCCCAGTACGCGAACTTCTCCGGCTGGGACGTCTACCGCTCGCAGGTGCAACTGCTGGCCCTGCTCTGCCCGCAGGAGGCCTCCGACATCGGCCAGTCGATCGTCAACCAGGGCAACCAGGCCGGGTACTTCGACCGTTGGACGGTGGCCAACAGCGCGGACGGCGTGATGGACGGCGATCCGATGCCGATCATCGGCAGTTCCCTGTACGCCTTCGGCGCCACCCAGTTCGACGTCTGGGGCCTGCTCTGGAAGGCCTGGGGAGGCACGGTCAACGAGAACGAGCGTCCGTTCCAGGGCGAGTACCTCGGCCAGGGCTACGTGTCGACCGACGCGGGGTGGTCGGCTTCGGCGACCCTGGAGTACGCCACGTCCGACTTCGCGACCGCCCAACTCGCGGGCCGGCTCGGCGACACGGACATGCACGACACCGAGCTGCACCGCTCGACCAACTGGCGCAACCTGTTCAACTTCCAGAGCGGCTACCTGCAGCCGCGCGCCGCCGACCACAGCTGGCCCAGCTTCACGCCCACGGCGGGGGACGGCTTCGCCGAGAGTGACGGCGCGCAGAACGTCTGGGCGGTGCCGCAGAACCTGCACGGCCTGATCACCGCGATGGGCGGGAACGGAAAGGCGGTCGGCCAGCTGGACTCGTTCTTCGGTCAGCTCAACGCCGGGACGAACTCCTCCTACGCCTACCTCGGCAACGAGCCCTCCCTCGGCACTCCGTGGGTCTACGACTACGCGGGCCGCCCCGACCGCACCCAGGCCGTGGTGCGCCAGGCGCTCACCCAGCTCTACTCGGACGCGCCGACCGGCGAGCCCGGCAACGACGACCTCGGCGAGATGTCCTCGTGGGCGGTCTGGTCCGCGCTCGGCATGTATCCGGAGACCCCCGGACGGGCCGAACTGGCGCTGGCCAGCCCGCTGTTCCCGAGCATCTCGATCACCCGCGAGAACGGCGTGGTCATCAACATCAGCGCACCGGGCGCCGCCGACAACACCCCCTACGTCTCGGGGCTGACCGTCAACGGCGCGGCGAGCACCCACCCGTGGCTCGGCGAGGACTTCGTCGCCAACGGTGGGACCCTGCAGTACACCCTGAGCAGCACGGCCAACCCCCAGTGGGGCTCGGCGACCACGGACGCGCCGCCGTCCTTCGACGTCGGCCCGAGCACCCCGGCCACCGGCACGATCACCGGACCCGGCAGCAAGTGCCTGGACGACTCCGCGAGTTCGGTGGCGGACGGGAACAAGATCCAGATCTGGGACTGCAACGGCACGGCCGCCCAGCAGTGGACCCTCGCCCCGGACGGCACCGTCCAGGTCCTCGGTCACTGCCTGGACGTGTTCGGGAGCGGCAGCGCCAGCGGTACGCAGGTCCAGCTGTTCACCTGCAACGGCACCGGCGCGCAACAGTGGTGGCCGAAGGCCGACGGCACTCTGGTGAACACGCCGTCCAACCTCTGCCTCGACCTGCCGAACGGGAACACCACCAACGGTCAGCAGCTGCAGATCTTCACCTGCAACGGGACGAGCTCGCAGAAGTGGACCGTCCCGTGACCGGGGCGTTGGATCAGTGACTGAGCGAGAGGGCTGAGCGGGTCTGACGACTCGTGTGACGTGGCGGGTTCGGGGAGCACCGAACCCGCCACCTTGCTGAGGAGATCCGATCCCGTGCCGCGAAACGTCCGAGTCTCTGGGTGTATGAAAAGACCATCCGTTTGAGTGATCATCGCGGCCGGGGTCCGACTTCTGACTTCTCGTCATCGATGATCCCGTTCGGGGCGCGCCGTGCCCCTGCCCAGCGACGACACCGTGCGCTCCTGGGCACGAGACACAACGCTCCGTATCGGAGGCACGTTCCATGATGAAGTCCAGGCGCCAACGCGGGCGCCGCGCCCGCTTGTTCGCGGTGCCACTCGCGCTCGCCGTCGCCCTGCTGGCCGACCTCGGACTGGCGGGCACAGCGCAGGCTGCGGACCCCACGCTGACGGATGCGTTCGACGCCGTCGGCACCACGCACATCGGCAGCATCAACGCCGACGTCCCGCTCGGTCCGACCACTCTGACGGAAACCCTCGATCTCGCCAATTCCCAGGTCGTCGACGGCACTCTGCCGCTTCCGGATCAACAGGTGCAGTTCAACGCGCTCGGATTCATCCCGATCCGGGCCACCACCAGCTTCACCCAGGTCGGCCCGGTCACCGGCCAGCTGACGAACACCGGTGCCGGCCAGAACACCCTCTCCTCGAACGTCTCATACACCATCAGGCTGAGCAACGTCCAGGTCAGCGTATTCGGCGCCTGGATCCCGCTGTTCGTCGGCGACCACTGCCAGACCATCAATCCCGTGAACATCACCGCCGCCACACCCGCGGGCGGCAACTTCACGGTTCAGGCCGGCGGCGACGTCACCGGGGCCTACACCATCGGCGACTTCCAGAACTGCGCGCCCCTCCAACTCCCCGACGTCTTCGGTATCGGATCCCTGCCCATCAACGCCCTCGTCCCGGGCACCAACAACACCCTCACGCTCCACCTCTCCAACCCGAGTTACGTCGGCAGCACCTCGTAAGGCCCTGGGGTTGAGAGCCCCGTCGGCCGCTGCAGCGCTGTGCCCGGGAGTCGGCCGACTCCCGGGCACAGGAGCGGCGGGCCTCAGAGGAGGGTGTGCCAGTAGTACCAGAAGCGGTTGAGGATCAGCATCACGATCGTCAGGTACCAGAGCGCCGGCACCACCCAGTGGTAGCCGGCCGCGCCGTCGATGGCCGGGCGCCAAGGGGCGGGGGTGGGAATGACCTGGTGGCGGAGGTTGTGCAGCAGGGTGTACCAGAAGAGCGGGATGGTGGCGGTCCAGACCACGATGCAGTACGGGCAGACGGCGCCGATGTGGTAGAGCGTCTGGTCCATCAGCCAGGTGATGAAGCAGACGCCGAACAGGGTGCCCGCCTGGAGGCCGAGCCAGAACCAGCGGGGGAGCCGGGCGCCGGTCAGGGCCACCACGCCGACCGTGACCACGACGGCGAAACCGGCAACGCCGATGAGGGAGTTGGGGAAGCCGAAGGCCGAGGCCTGGCTGGTGCGCATGACGGAGCCGCAGCTGATGATCGGGTTGATGTTGCAGCTCGGGACGTAGGAGGGGTCCTCCAGCAGGCGGATCTTCTCCAGGGTCAGGGTGATCGAGGCCGCCAGGCCGACGGCGCCGGCGATGAGCAGCAGCAGGGCGTAGGAGCGGGCGGCGGTGACGGTGTCCGTCAGCTTGCCGGTGCGGGGCGGCGCCTCGGCGGCGGCTGTGGTGGCGGTGGTCATCTCGGCTCTCCCCGGGCTCAGTTGGCGGAGACGGTCTGCTGGATCAGCTGGGTGTACTGCGTGGAGCTGATCGGCGTCCCCTGGCCGTCGAAGACGGTCAGCTGCTTGCCGTTGAGCTTGAGGGTCGGCGTGCCGCTGACACCGCTGTTGTTGAAGGCGTCGGTCACCTTGTCCACCCAGGGCTTGTAGGTGCCGTCCTTCACGGCCTTGGTGAAGTCCGGGGTGACCAGCCCCGGGACCTGGGCGGCGAGGGCGAGCAGGTGGCTGGTGCTGGCGAAGCCGTCGTTCTCCTCGGCGGGCTGGTTGGCGTAGAGCACGTCGTGGAACTTCTTGAACATGGCCGGGCTCTCGTTGAGCGCGGCGCCCGCCGCCGCCAGGGCGTTGTGCGAGCCGCTGCCGCCGAGCCGGGAGTCCAGGAAGGTGGCCATGTGGTAGTGGATCACGTACGTTCCGTTGTCGGCGAGTTGCTGGATCGTCGTCCCGTCGGTCTTCTCCAGCTCGTCGCAGATCGGGCAGCGCAGGTCCTCGTAGACGTCGAGCACGTTCTTGCTGGCGGGGTTGCCGTAGACGATCACGGTGCCGTCGGTGCCGCTGCTGTTGGCGGGCAGGACGAGCGGTCCGCTGGAGCCGCCGTTGCCGGCCAGGGCGACGCTGACCCCGGCCGCGACCACCACGACGGCGAGGGATATCGCGCCGATGGTGATCTTGCGGCGGACGGTCGCGGCGCGCTGTTGGCGCTCGCGCTCGGCGCGCATCCGCTCGCGGGCGTTCTGCTTGGCACTCTGCTTGGCGTCCTGGTTGTTGCGCTGGCTCATGATGGCGTGTCTCCCTGACGCGCCCCGCAGGGCCGGCGGGTGGACAGCCGGGCAGGCGGGCGCGGATGGTCGTCGTGGGTCGGGGAGCGCGGGGGCGGGCCGAGTCGGGTTCCTCGGGTCTCGGTGCCGTCGCGCCGGCGTGCCTGGTCGGCCCTCAGCGGGCCGCGACGACCAGGGGCGGACCGCGCCGGGCCACGGCGCGCAGCAGCACGTCCTGCGGCCGGCGGCGGTCCGGCGTCGGGCGGTGGGGCAGGCGCGGGCCGGGCGCGGGTGCGGCGGGCGCCAGCAGCCAGGTCAGCAGGAGCCGCACCGGGCGCATCGCGGTCAGGGCCAGGGCGGCGAGGAGTTGGAAGGCCGCGTGCTCGCCGCGCCGCAGCCACAGCGCGCCGAGCAGCGCCGCCGCGAGGTGGGCCAGCAGCACCAGGGCGAGCTGACTGGTCGTCAGATGCAGCTGGGTGGTGAGGATCTGCTGGAACGGCGCGGCGATCACCTGGTGGAGTGCCCCGCCGCCGACGGTTGGCGCGGGCGCGCCGCCGCACAGCAGGTCGGGAAGCAGCCCGCCGCTCCTGACCGGGCCCGCACAGGTGTCCTGGCCGACGTTGTAGAGCGTGTTGAGGGCCAGCTCCAGGGTGCCCAGCACGATCGCGATCCGGGCGAACCCGCGCTCCACGGCCGCCAGCCGCAGCGTCACCGCGAAGGTGGCCAGTCCGGCGGCGGCCATCACGGTGGGCGGCAGCGGTGCGCCCGTGAGCAGGACGTGCCCGCCCGCGGACAGCACCAGCAGCAGCGCGGTGAAGACACCTGCGCGCAGCATCCGGATCGTCGCCCCGAGTTCCATCGGGATCGAGTGTCGCGTCCGCGGCCCGTCCGGGCAATGGGTCCTTCATGAGAGTCCGGGGTCAGCGGATGAGAGTACGGTTCACGGCGGCCGCCCGGGTGTTGGCCTCAGGGTCGGGCCCGCTCGGCCAGCCAGCTGGCGATCCCGTCCAGCACCGCCGGGTCCACGTGCCCGGGCCGCGCGTACTCGGCCGGCGAGGCCGGGCCGCTGCCGGGGAAGAACAGGTGGTTGGCGTCGGGGTGGACCCGGATCGCCACCCCGGGCCGGTCGGCCAGTGCGGCCTGCCAGCGCGTCAGGTCGTCGGCGACGGTCACCTGGTAGTCGCGCCCGCCCTGGAGGATCAGCATCGGGCAGGTCAGCCCGGCCGCCGTCGCCACCGGGTCGTAGTCGCGCAGGTCGAGCCAGCAGGCGGCGGACCAGCCGAACGGCAGCAGCTCGGACGGGGTGGCGGGGGTGAGCTCGGGACTCGCGACCAGCTCGGCCTGCCGGGTCAGCGCCGCCACCGCCGCGTCCGCACTCGCCCCCGGGGCGAGCGCCGCGAGGTGGCGGGCCACCCGGACGGCCGCCTCGTGCATCGGCTGGGCGTCGGCGGCCAGCAGCACCAGGCCCGCGATCGACGGGTCGGCCGCGGCGATCCGGGGCGCGACCTTGCCGCCCATGCTGTGGCCGAGCAGGTGGACCCGGTCGGCCGCGACCTCGGGCAGCCGGCGAAGCAGTTCGACGGCGGCGAGGGCGGGCGGCAGGTACTCGTCGGTCATGGTGAAGCCGGCCGGCAGCCGGCCCGGGTGCGCGAAGCTCGGCTTGTCGAAGCGCAGCACGGCGACTTGGCGGGTCGCGAGGCCCCAGGCGAGGTCCTTGAGCGGCTTGTTGGCGCCGCTCGTCTCGTCCCGGTCGAACGCGCCGCCGCCGGCCAGCAGCACCGTCGCCGGCCACGGTCCGGCGCCGACGGGCAGGGTCAGCGTGCCGGGTACGGCGAGCGGGCCCGTCCCGAGCACGACCTCGCGCTCGGTGAACCGGGTCGGGTCGGCGTACGGCGGCGCCTGCCACGCGCTCTCCTGCGCCGCGGCGAGGCGCAGGCCGTGCAGCAGGCCGTCGGCGCCGACCGAGGTGACGACGGCGAAGCCGCCGTCCGCGCAGGCGACCGGGATGCGGAAGCGGAGCAGGTCGTCCGTTGCCGGCCCGCCCGCTTCCGGTTCCCCGATCGTGCGGGTCCCGCCCCGGCCCGCGGCCTCGGCGCCCCAGGCGAGCCGCAGCGAGTCCGAGGAGATCGCGGCGCGCAGCGGCGGCGCGAACAGCTCGACGGCTCCGGTGAAGTCCTCCGCCCCGAGCAGCGCGGCGAACCGCCGCGCGACCTCCAGTGCCTTACCCCCATCGATTCTCATATCTGAGAACGGTAGCAGCTGTGAGAACATTCGGCCATGGACACCCTGGAACTCCTCGCCCACCCCATCCGGCTGCGGATCGTCCACGCGATGGGCGGCGGCCGACTGCTGACCACCGCTCAGCTCTGCGCCCGGATCCCGGAGGCATCCAAGGCCACCGTCTACCGGCACATCGACCTGCTGCTCGCCGGCGGGATCCTGGAGGTGGCCGAGGAACGGAAGGTCCGCGGCGCGGTGGAACGCCACTTCCGGCTGCGCCAGGACCGGGCCGCGATCGGCCCCGAGGCGCTCCGCTCACTCACCGCCGACGACCACCGGCAGGCCTTCGCGACCGCGATGACCGCCCTGCTCGCCGAGTTCAACGCCTACCTCGACCGTGACGGCGCCGACCCGCTCGCCGACCGGGTCGGCTACCGCCAGCACGCCCTCTGGCTCAGCCCTGCGGAACTGGACGAGCTGATCGGCGAGCTGCGCGCCGCCATCGTGCCGAGGCTGGCCCACCGGCCGAGCCCCGAGCGGGCGCAGTACCTGCTGAGCCCGATCCACTTCCCGCTGGAGGCCCGCGAGCAGGGCGACGGGCAGGACGGCGGGCAGGACGGCGGGCAGGGTGACGGGCAGGACAGTGGGCAGGACGGCGGGCAGCCGTAGGTGGTGACGGGGTACCGCCGAACGGCCCCGCGCCGGTGCCGCCTCCCGTGGCTCTGGCGCCGCGTCGCCTAGCGTTCTCGCACACCCGCGACCCCAGGAGTAGGTACCCCATGCCCCGTGCCGTCCGTCTCGCCGTGTCCGTCGTCGTCGCCGTCACCGCCGTCACCGCGACCCTCGCGAGCTCCCCGTCCGTCGCCGCAGAGGCCCCACGGGAGGGCGGGCACGACGCCGTGTTCGTCCAGACCGACAACCCCGCCGGCAACCAGGTCGTCGCCTACCACCGCGGCGAGGACGGGCAGCTGACCCAGCGGGAGGTGTACGACACCGGCGGCCAGGGCGGGAAGCTCGACGGCTCGATGGTCGACCACCTGGCCTCGCAGGGCTCGCTGACCTACGACCCGGAGCACGCCCTGCTGTACGCCGCGAACGCCGGCAGCAACACGGTCACCGTGTTCGCGGTGGACGGCGACCGCCTGACCCGCCGTCAGGTCGTCGACTCCGGCGGCTGCTTCCCGGTGAGCGTGGCCGTGCGCGGCGACAGCGTCTTCGTCCTGAACGCCCTCGACGGCGGCTCCGTCCAGGGCTTCACCGTCCACGACGGCCGCCTGGACGCCCGCCCCGACCGGCACCGCGACCTCGGCCTGGACCCGAACGCCACGCCCCAGTTCACCAACACCCCCGGCCAGGTCGGCTTCACCGGCGACGGCCGCCAGCTGGTGGTGACCACCAAGGCCAACGGCAACAACCTCGACGTCTTCGACCTCGCCCCCGACGGCACCCCCGCCGCCACGCCCACGGTCACCAACCTGCCCGGCGCCGTCCCGTTCGCCTTCGTCCCCAACGGCCCGCGCGGCCTCTTCCTCACCGAGGCCGGCCCGAACGCCCTCGCCACCCTCCACGTCCACCACGACGGCACCGCCACCCAGCAGGCCCTCGCCGCCACCAACCAGAGCGCCACCTGCTGGGTCACCCGGATCGGCGACCTCCTCTACGTCTCCAACGCCGGCAGCTCCACCGTCACCACCATCCGCGCCACCGACGACGGCCACACCCTCACCCCCCTCGGCAACACGCCCACCGACCCCGGAACGGTCGACACCGCCGCCACCCACGACGGCCACTACCTGTACGTGCAGACGGGCGGGAACGGCATCGTGGACGAGTTCGCGGTGCAGGGCGATGGCTCGCTGACCGCGCTGGGCTCGGTGACGGTCCCCGACGCGGCCGGGGGCGAGGGCATCGTCGCGTTCTGAGGCTGGGGTGGAGTCCCCGGGCCGGCTGGGTGGCGGGCCGGGGACTGTTGCCCGGGTTTGGGTTCGGCGCCGGCTACAGGGCGATCGGCCGGTAGCGGAGGGCTTCTTCGACGAGCTGCTCGGCTGAGGCGTCCCGAAGTGCGGTTGGGGGATGGAAGATCAGGTCGCTGACCCTCGGATGCGGCACATTGGCAGCGAGCAGCCGCAGGTAGTAGTCGTTCTCCGGGTCTCCGGCGAGGAGCCTCCGGACGATTTCGACGAGCTCGCCGACGGTGACGCCCGAGATCCCGGGGGGCGAGCCCGTCGGGCGGCTTGCAATGCGAACTCGGCAAGGTCACGGCCACCTACGTACTCGATGACGTCCTCGACCGCTTCATCCGCGTTTTCGGATCCGGAGAACACCAGGTCGGCGATCTGTACGGTCTCACCGCAGAGGTTGTCCAGGCGCTGCTGGCTCACCGACGGGGCAGCAGTTCCGCTCTCAGGCCCACGACTCGAACCATGCCGTCGGTTTCCGGCGTCGCGGAGGCTGCCGCCGGAGGGACCAACCCCGTGGGTGCGGCGAGCAGCGAATTGAGGTCGATCGTCCAGACCCGGGACCAGGGATCAACCCCGCGGGTGCGGGGAGTAGATCGAGGTGCCCAAGGGCAACGGAAAGACCCCGGGACCAACCCCGCGAGGGCGGGGGCAGCCGCCACCAAGGACCAGGAGCGCGACTGCGAGGGGATCAACCCCGCACAGGTGCGGGGAGCAGACCCGCGTCCGGTACAGGTCCGACTGCTGGTCGGGATCAACCCCGCTGGTGCGGGGAGCAGGGCAAGCCTTTGGGCAAGCTGGCGTGAGGAGGGGGATCAACCCCGCGGGTGCGGGGAGCAGCTCACGACCCACCGCCCCGGCCGCGCCGCGGTGGGATCAACCCCGCGGGTGCGGGGAGCAGAGGATGCTGAGGTAGACGATCCCGACCAGGAACGGACCAACCCCGCGGGTGCGGGGAGCAGCCGCCTGCTGCCGCCAGGGGGTTGCCGGCCGGGGGACCAACCCCGCGGGTGCGGGGAGCAGTCGGGTGCCGAACCGCCTGGAAAACCACGGGAGGGACCAACCCCGCGGGTGCGGGGAGCAGAGCACGTGCCGCGCCTCGTCACTCACGGAGATGGGACCAACCCCGCGGGTGCGGGGAGCAGAATTCCGGCCTCACATGCCTCCAGGTCAGCGAGGGACCAACCCCGCGGGTGCGGGGAGCAGGTCACCCCGAAGCAGGACGCCTGGGACAAGCAGGGACCAACCCCGCGGGTGCGGGGAGCAGGTTGTGAACGTCGGATTGCTGTTCATCGGGTCGGGACCAACCCCGCGGGTGCGGGGAGCAGAGTTGTTGACCTGGTGGTCTGTCAGGTGAACGGCGCTCTGGGGAGTACTTCCATTGATTTGGTCATCTCTGTCGAAACCACGTCATATCCTCCCAAGCCACGCTGCCTGGATGCAATGGTGCAAGCCCTTGCAAGGTGGTTCGGTCGGCGGGGCGGCGGATCAAGGTTATGCCGTCGTGGTTGACACGGGGTCACTTGTGCCGACTTGAGGCGTAGTTAGTTCCGGCGGCTCCACGCAGTCGGATTCCTGGTTGACGAGTATTTCTCCAAGGAGAGTCCCACCACGGCAGCGCCAGTCAGCAGCCACTTGCCGCTACCGGCCAGAGCGCCTCCTGCCGGGTCACCCGGGTCTGCGACCTGCTCTACGTCCCTCACGCCGGCAACTCCACCCTCACCACCATCCGCGCCACCGACGATGGCCACACTCTGACCCCGTCGACACCATGCCCACTGACCCCGGCACCGTCGACACCGCTGCCACGTCACGACGGGCACTATCGGCACGTGCGGACGCGCGTCAACGGCGTCGTCGACGAGTTCGCCGTGCGCTGGAATGGTTCGCCGACCGCCCTGGGGTAGGCGACCGTGCCTGACGTCGCCGGCGGCGAGGGCATCGTCGGGTTCTGAGCTGAGGCGGTACCACGTTGGTGTCGCGGAGGTTCCCGGGCCGGCCAGCCCGGGAACTCGGTCCGCCGGAACTGCCACCCGGGTGGGGGGCTTACCCGGTCGAGGCCCTGCGCCGGTTACAGGGCGATCGGCCGGTATCCGAGGGCCTCTTCGACGATCTGCTCGGCCGAGGCGTCCCGAAGTGCGGTTGGGGGATGGAAGATCAGGTCGCTGACCCTCGGATGCGGCACATTGGCAGTGAGCAGCCGCAGGTAGTAGTCGCCCTCCGGGTCTCCGGCTAGGACCCTCCGGACGATTTCGACGAGCTCGTCGACGGTGACATCCGCGATCCGGGGGCGCGCCGGTCGTGCAGCCTGCAACGCGAACTCGGCAAGGTCCTGATTGCCGTGGTACTCGGCGAAGTCGAGGGCGCTGTAGTCGTGGCCCGTCGTCGCGTTGAAGTCCTTGATCGCCTCAGTTGCGTTCGCGGATCCGGAGAGCACCAGGTTGCCGATCCGTACGATCTCAGCGCGGAGCTCGTCCAGGCGCTGCTGGCTCACCGACGGGGGCAGCAGTTCCGCTCTCAGGTCCACGGCTCGAATTATGCCGCCGGCCTCTGACGCACCGGTATGGCCTGCCAAGCGCTGCTGGCTCTCGCTGCCACGGCGTGCAGGACACGGGACGGGAGCAGGACGCCATCCGCCAGGGCGTGGTTCAGCAACGGCCGCTGATAGCGGAGGACCCCGCCGCCGCCAACTGTCGGCGCGGTTCCCGCGCCCGCCATTACACAATCCGCGCGGACTTCGGCGGCCAGGGACCAACCCCGCAGGTGCGGGGAGCAGTGCTCGATCTCGTCCAGCCGCTCCGGTGTGGCGGGATCAACCCCTGAGGCCTCGCCATCGGAAGGCGCTGCCTAACGAACCGGTGTCCGGCGCGTCTACCGCGCGCCGGACACCGGTCGAGCCTTCCCTGAATCGAACACCTATCGGGTGCGCTCCATGATGAACCCACGGCCGGCGACGGTCTCGCCATCCGGGCTCATGCTCAACGTCGGCGCGTCCGGATCCTCATACTGCCGCCGCCATGCGGTGACCAGGGCGCCCTGACGCTGCTCCGGCTCGGCGACCCCGGAGCCCGGGACTGGTGGCGCACGGGCCGGGCCGCCGCGGCTCAGGCCGAGGACCGGCCTGTCCTCGCCTGGATCTATGCTCAGGAGTCCTACCAGCTGTACTACGGCGGCGACTTTGCGGGTGCACTCGAACTCGCAGTACGGGCCCAGCAACTGGCTGGTGGCCTGCCGTGCGTCGCTGACGCCCTCGCCGCCCCGTTGGAGGCCCGGGTGTATGCCCGAGCCGGCCGCCGAGACGAGACAGCCGATGCACTGCTCCGCGCCGAAGAAGCCCTCGGCCGGCTGGCCCCGGAGGACCAGCAGCAGTCCGCGCTCGGCTACGACGCCGCCCAGCTTGCGTTCCATAGCGGGAGTGCCTGGACACTGCTCCACGACACCGGCCGGGCCTGGGAGCAACACCAGCGTGCCCTGGAGCTGTACCCGGTCGAGCAGCGCCTGGACCGCGCCCTGGTCCACCTCGACCGAGCCGAGTGCCTGACCTACGACGGTCGTCTGTCCGACGGCGCGGGCCTGGCCGTCGAGACGATCGAGGCCGTGCCGATCGAGCACCGATCCGCCCTGCTGCTCTACCGCGCCCGCGATCTTGCGGATAGCGTGCCGAGGACCGACCGACGCTTGCCGGAGGTGCGGGTGCTGCATGACCTGCTGGCGCTACCCTCCGCTGACTGAGAGGCAGCCCGATGGGACTCGACATCGTGTACGCAACCAGCGCTGACGCCGAAGTGATCGCAATGATCCTCGGCGAGGTGGAGGAGTACTACGGCGGGGAGAACGTCGCGCCGCCTGTCGCCGACGTCGACCGCGCGCTGTTCGGCGACTGGCCGGCGGCGCGGGTCCTGCTGGCCCGTGACGGCGACCAGGTCGTCGGGCTTGCTGCTGTCAGCCGACTGTGGCCGGCGGCCGGGGCGGATATCAGCCTCTATCTGAAGGAGCTGTACGTCCGGCAGAACGCGCGGCGGCGCGGCGTTGCCCGAGCCCTGATGTCCGCCGTACATGACGAAGCGCGTGCGGTCGGCGCCGCAAGGGTCGAGTGGACGGCCGACCGGGACAACCCGCCCGCGCTGGAGCTGTACGAGGCGCTCGGCGTGGAGCCGCACCAGGGGAAGGTCTTCTACCGGTCGGTCCTCTGACCCCGAAGCCCCGCCCACTTGTGACTGGGCGGGGTAGTTGTCACCAGGCGGGCTCTGCGGCCTGCGGCACCGCAGCGGTCTCGGCGGGCCAGGGGGCAGTGGCGGGCCCTCGGCCTACGGCCGCCCCGGCTCTGGTCGGAGGGCACCTGCGCCTCCAACTCCTCCCGGACTTGGGCACGAACGCCAAGCGCATGGGGTGGTACTTCGAGTCGACCTTCCCGCCCCGAACACGGCATGGGCTGCTTGCCGGAGCCGGGCGGCGCCGCCATGTCGGGCGCCTTGTTGGGGGTGGTCGGGATCAACCCCGCGGGTGCGGGGAGCAGGCGATCACCTTGCGGTTGGCGTACAGGGCGCCGGGATCAACCCCGCTGATACAGGGAGCAGTTGCCCGTGCGGTACGGGATGCGGGCGCCCTTGGGACCAACCCCGCGGGTGCGGGGAGCAGTGGACCGGCCGGGCGGTGCCGTGACGGTGGCCCGGGATCAACCCCGCGGGTGCGGGGAGTAGACGGCCGCCGAGGAGGTCGCCGCCCGCGAGCGGGGATCAACTCCGCGGGTGCGGGGAGCAGCGGCGGGACAGCTCCTCGGGGGTGCCGATCTCGGGATCAACTCCGCGGGTGCGGGGAGCAGACCCCGAGCACGATGATCACGATCCCGGTCTCGGGATCAACTCCGCGGGTGCGGGGAGCAGCGGTCGTAGCGCTTGTAGCGGCCGAAGGGCACGGGATCAACTCCGCGGGTGCGGGGAGCAGAGTTGCTGACCTGGTGGTTTGTCAGGCGAGCGGCGCTCTGGAGGGTACTGTCATTGATTTGGTCACCTCTGTCGAAATCACGTCATATCCTCCCAAATCACGCTGCCTGGACGCGATGGTTCAAGCCCTCGCAGAGTGGTTCGGTCGGCGGGGTGGTGGATCAAGGTTAGACCCTCCATGGTTGACGCGGGGCCACTTGTGTTGGCATGAGGCGTAGTTATTGCTGGCGGCTCCGCGCCGTCGGGCTTCCTGCTTGGCGAGGTTGTCTGCGAGGGGAGCCGACGGATACTCGCGGCCGCGATTGAAGCAAAAGTCAACCAGTGTGTGACTGAGTGGGCTTCCGAGGTCGGCGGATGCGGCCGGCGCCGGGCGGTCCGCGGTGGCCGCCATCGGCCCTCGGGCGAGGTGCGTGCTCTTTTGGCGAATGGCTGCCGCATCGATGACCGGGCTGGCGACCGCAGGCGGCTTTCGTCGAAGCTCCTCGCTCCGTGGCGCCCGAAGGTGCCGCCGCTGCTCCGTCTGTACGGACCGTCGTTCGTGATGTCGGCCCGCTTCGGGCTCGGCGAGTCCGCCGGTCCGTGCTGGTGCGCTCAGGGGCTAATCCCGTCGGACCGCCAGACGATGCCCGACGTGTGCCCCGGTGAGCGAGACCGTGATCTCATGCGCAAGGATCATGCTCCCTGCCCACCACGTTCGAGGAAGCCTCGTGATCGTCCGTCTGAAGCCACTGAGTCCCGATCTGATCAAGCACATGGTCGCCCTGGCAGGCACCGAATGGGACCAAGCCGGTGTAGGGGTGTTTCTTCAGGAACGTGGATGGGAGGAGTCTGCCTGGCAGGGCGTCGACACGGACTCCGGCCACCAACTCGTGGCGGCGGACCCTGACTGGACGCACGGCCGCCAGTCCCGTTTCTTTCTGCCCTTCTGTGTTGTCGATGCCAGCGAGTACGCGGACCTGGGACCGCTTGGCGACGAGTGCGAGCTGGAGGACTGGGAAGTCGTGGAGGACGACTTCGATGACGTCTGGCATCAGGCATGCGCAATGGTGACTGACGAGCTCGGAGTTGCCGACGCCACCGTCTCGGCCGAAGGGTGTCCCTGGCGGATGGCTGCCTGGCAGGTCGGGACCGCTGCCCTGGTCGTGGGTCAGAGCGAGGAGTTCACCTCTTATGGCGAACTGGACATGGTCGCAGTCTGGCTCGTTACTCACCCGACCGACTCCGACTGGCCGGACGCGTCCACCTTCTACGGCTGGCTGCTGGGCGAGGGCTGAAGCACCTGCCGTCTGCCGTCGCTGCCGACCGGCGGAGGTTGCAAGTCGTGCTGGGCAGCGCGCGGCTGTGGAGGACAGAGGACGGAAGAGGGCTGCTGTCCTCCAGGGCGTGGTTCAGCAACGGCCGCCGACAACGGGGAACCCCGCCGCCCGCCGCCGTCGGCGCGGTTCCCGCGCCTGCCAGTTCACAATTCGCGCGGACTCTGGCGGCCGGGGATCAACCCCGCGGGTGCGGGGAGCAGTGGATGGCGATGGCCATCTGCTGGAGTGCGTCGGGACCAACCCCGCGGGTGCGGGGAGCAGTACGTCGGGACAGTCGACTCAGGGGCAGTGTGCCCCGCGGAGACGCCCGTTGGAGAGGCTCGATCGCCCCCGCCCGCCGGCCGCCACTGCCGCACGCCTGCCGCGTTCCGGAGCGGGAGGTTGGCGGCCCCGAGACTCAACCAGTGATCAGCTCGCGGACCGCTTCGCTCACCTCGGGTAGTTCGCCGGGCAGGGCCCACTGGTGGGCGTCGTGCTCGGTGAGGACGACAGGTTCGGCCTTCTCGACCGTGACAGCGAAGGTGAACTGCCTGGTGGTGCCACCGCGACTGTTCGGGTAGTCGAAGTGCCCGGCATAGCTGTGCACGCTGTCGATGGTCAGGCCGGTCTCCTCGGCGGTCTCGCGGTAGAGGGCCTCCAGGATGCTCTCGCCCTCCTCCACCTTGCCGGACGGGATCTCCCACATCCCGCCCATGAAGTCCTCGGGCCTGCGCCGCACCAGGAGGATCCGGTCGACATCGGTGACGAGGGCGGCGGCCACGAGGCCGGTGATGCCGTCCCGTTGGGCGTCGCTGACAAGGCGGGTCAGGAACTCGGCGGAGGTAACGGTCACAGTAGCTCCTTGTGATGCTCGCTCACCTTGACGGCCGCGCGAATGTACCGCTCGGCCAGCGCGAGATCCTGCTCACGATGCCAGGCCGGGAGCTTGATCGTGTGCTGGTAGGCGTGCTCGGCAACCGGGAAGGCGCCGGGCTGGTACTTGCGATGATGGTGTGGACGCCCCGGGAACAGCAGGTCGGGGTGCTGGTAGAGCGGCAGTTCGTGGAGGGGGCGGGTGGATCCGGGCCGGTCGAACTCCACTGCTCCCTCGGCGAGCAGAGCCTGGTGGAACCGCTCGATGGGCAAGCCGCCCAGCTTGTTCGGCCGGTACGTGAGGGTCAATCCGTACCAGGAGGGGACCACCCCATCGGGTACCGGCGTGACGTCCAGGCCGGGTACCAGGCTGAACCGCTCGGTGAGGTGACGGGCGATCTCCGCCCGGGTTGCGTCCAAGGAAGTGGTGTACGGGTTCCACCCGATCCGGGGGTTTCGTCCCGGTAGCGGGTGTCGCCTGAAAAGTTAAGACGGCCACCGGTTGATCCTTCGAGATGTCTGACGTCACGAAGAGGAGACCAACACGATGACCGCACCTGACAGTCTGCCGTTCGCCGCCCTGCTGGAGGAGAACCTCGCTTCGGCGAGTCCGGACTTGTTGCGCGCGATGGTGAAGACCTTCGCCGAGGCGATGATGTCCGCCGATGTCGACCGGGCCTGCGGCGGCGAGTACGGCCGAGCGAGCGAAGAGCGTGTCAACTCCCGCAACGGATACCGCAATCGCGACTGGGACACCCGAGTGGGCACCGTCGACCTGGCGATCCCGCGCGTCCGCTCGGGCTCGTACTTCCCGAGCTGGCTGCTGGAGCGCCGGCGTCGCGCCGAGCAGGCACTGATCAGCGTGGTCGCCACCTGCTACCTGCTGGGCGTGTCGACCAGGCGGGTGGAGAAGCTGGCCGAAAGTCTGGGCGTCACCCAGCTGTCGAAGTCCCAAGTGTCGGAGATGGCAAAGCACTTGGACGAGCGGGTCGCCGAGTTCCGAAACCGCCCGCTCGACCAGGGCCCCTACACCTTCGTCTGGGTCGATGCCCTGACGCAGAAGGTCCGCGAGGGCGGCCGGGTCGTCAACGTCCACTGCCTCGTCGCGGTTGGCGTCAACAACGAGGGCCAGCGCGAGGTGCTCGGCCTGGACGTCGCCACCAGCGAGGACGGCGCCGGCTGGCTCGCGTTCCTGCGGTCCCTGGTTGCCCGCGGCCTGGGCGGAGTCAAGCTCGTCGTCAGCGATGCCCACGCCGGCCTGGTGGACGCCGTCGGTGCCACCCTGCCCGGGGCGTCCTGGCAGAGATGCCGGACCCATTACGCCCGAAACCTGCTCTCGCAGGTCCCGAAATCCGCCCAGCCCTGGGTCGCAACCCTGCTGCGGACCGTCTTCGAACAGCCCGACGCCGGCGCGGTCCGCCGGCAGATGGCCACCGTCATCGCCGCCCTCGACGAGCGATTCCCCAAAGCCGCAGAGCACTTGGAGCGAGCCCGCGAGGACCTGCTCGCGTTCGCGGTGTTCCCGCGAACGGTCTGGAAGTCCATCTGGTCGAACAACCCGCAAGAGCGCTTGAACAAGGAGATCCGGCGCCGCACCGACGTGGTCGGGATCTTCCCCGACCGCACCGCGATCATCCGCCTGGTCGGCGCCGTCCTGGCCGAGCAGAGCGACGAATGGGCCGAACAGCGGCGCTACATCGGCTCCGAGATCCTCGGCCGATGCCGCCTCCACCCGATCGAGGGACAAGACCCCGACGAGGCCCCCGCGACCGCACTCACCGCCTAATCTGAAACTGGATCACCGAGTGGCCGTCGATACACCACTCCAGCGGACGTGACCCTCCGCCCGCAGCTCCGTCGGCGAAACCGTGAGCTGGCGACAGACCTCGCGCTCGCCATCGCCCAGCTCCAGCAACTGGCGTTGACCAACGAACAGCTCCGCGCGGTTCTGGAAGCTGCTTCGAATGTCACGAACATCCAGACCGAGCAGAGGCTTATCTGACCTGAGGTCAGCTCCCTGTCGGCGTACACGGATAAGTGCTCTACCGCGTACTGCTGAACGTGCTCACCTGTCGGCTCCGGCAGGATTCCTCTCGCACTGTGTGGTGGATCGGTTGTGAGTGGTGTGGATCAGTATGGTGATCAGAGCTGCCAGGTCGAGGGCACCGTCCGGGTCGTCTGCGTAACGCGTTGTCTGCAGCGGTTCCACTTCGTCCAGGCGTATGCCTTCCCGGTCCAGGACGTGGGCGAGGACTAGCAGTGCCAGGCGGGCGTTGCCGTCCGAGTACGGGTGAAAGAAGGCGATGTCGAGGTACGCCCTGGCGGCGCGGGCCGGCAGGGGCAGCGACGGATCGGCGCTCTGGCGCAGGTACGCGGCGAAGTCCTGCCAGGTGTGCGGCGTGAGTCCATAGCGTTCCCGGCCGCCCTTTGCGTAGGCGTCGCTCCGGCGTAGGTGGACCTCCTCCACGCCGAGGACCAGCTTCTGCCAGTTGGCCAGGAGCGCCGGGGTGAGCGGTTCGCCGCAGGCGGCCGCGGCCCGGGATTCGGTCATCGCCGCGAGCAGGCGGTCGGCCCGGTCGGCGTTGCGGAGGCGGACCGGGCCGTTGAACCACGCGGCGAGTCCGTCCACGGCAGGATGCACCGGGGTCAGATCCACTTCGGCGGCCGAGGACCAGTCGACCTCCTGCCTGATGAGGCACCAGGTGGCCAGCGCGTCATCGCTCACGGTAGAACCCGCGGCCGGTCAGGCCGATCGCCAGGTCCTCGCCGACCGTGTCGACCAAGGTCGTTGCCGGGGCGACGTGGCTCTTGAAGCGGCCGCCGATGGCAGCCTCCACCGCCTTCCGGACCTCGTCCGGCCCCAGGCCGGTAGAGGTGAGGAACCAGGTCAGCGTTGTCCCGCAGAGCCGGTACCACCCCCCGTCGGCATGGGTGCTGTTGACGACCACGGTGACCAGGCGGGTCACGGCGCGTTCCAGGTGCCAACTGCGGTCCTCTGCGTTCGCGTTTGGAAGCGGTGCGAGCTGCTCGAAGCGCTCGGCGATGTCCTCCAGCCAGTCACGCCACTCAAGCAGGCAGGCCACGACGCGCTCGGCGGTCTCCTCTGCCCCTCCAACCGAGTCCGAGACGCAGCACCAAGTCTCAACGGGACCCCCGAAGTGGTTCGAATAGTCCCAGCCGCAGGCCCACCGGCCGTACCGGGACACCAACAGTGCGGTGACCTGGTCGGTGAAGCGCCAGCCCGCCATCCCGTCCGGATCAGCCGCGTGGTCGGCATCGGAGGGCACCATTGGGATGATCAGGGCCGTCAGCTGTGCCGCCTCGCTATCGTCCCAATCGAAGGCGTTCCGGTGGGGGTCTACGGCGGGCCACGGCAGGTCCCGGGCGAGTTGAATGGTCGTGGTGTGCCTCCGGAGTCGGACGTGACGAAACAACCGCCTGATCATGCCCACCGAGACGGGACCTGTCACCCCAATTAGTTGGCCGACCGAAGGCTGTCTACGGCCACCGGGCACCTTCACGTGTACCCGCCTGAGCACAGGCTCGCGTACGCCGACACTCCTGAGATGTGCTGGACGGGCACCCACGGTGAGGGCTCCCCAACGACAAGCAACCGCCCACGCTGCTCGGGTTCACCGACGCGGCGCTCGGTGCGCAACTGCTGCCGGCGGCTGGCGGAATGGTGCAATGCGACGCGGCGCGGCTGAGAGACATCCTGGAGAAGACCGGCGTTGCCGTGCTCGGAGTTCGCTCGGGAAACGGGCAGGCGATCTTTCGGGAGCAGGTACTGCGGGACTGGGCGACCTACGGGCCCGGGGCGGAGATGAAGCTGGGCTGGTCCACCGACCCAGTGGCGGTCGCCCTGCGCGACGCACTGGTTCGGCGGGTCCGCGAGTTCCCTGCTGTCCGCTCGGTGTGGGTGGCGCAGGTTCGGTGGCGGGCCAGCGGCGAGGAACACCTGATGCTGCACGTCGCCGTTGACGAGGACCTGCCTTCGGCCTCCGCCCACCGCCTGATGCAGATCCTGCTCCGCGAGGAGGTGAAGCTCGGCCAGGGACACCCGAAGGTCGGGATGCTCGCCCTGAACACCACCACCCACGCCGAATCCATCGCCGAGCTCGATCGACAGGGCCTGGACACCGTGCGCCACGACCCCGAGTCGGGCCGGGTCCAGGTGATCTCCCGCGAGTACGACGACCCGCCGACAGCCCCAGCGAAGGACGCCACGGCCTAGCCCCGGCCCAAGCACCGCTGGTTCGGCCGCTCCTGACAGGGCACCGCCAGGCGCTCTCCTGCGGATTTACCCGGTTCCAATATGAACGGCAGGCCACCGCGGGTTGCAAGAAGCATGACCAGGTGGTTCCAACAAGCGTGTCCCACAAGGTCGGAATCGCCAGGTCGGCACACCATCCTGGTTCCAACTGTCGCGTCCCGGCTCAGTGACGGCGCCGGATCGCGATAGGCGTCACCTGACCGCGACAACTCGTGGCCCCCTCTCAAACCAGCTGGAGGCCGCGAAATCCTCTCCATCGAAAGGCAGTTCGATATCTGTTCCCGCTGCGACGTGCGTGCCATGATGCTGCTGATGTGAATGCTGACACCTCGTCACTTCACCTCAGCGCACCCCTGATCAGCTCACAGCGAAAGGGCACCTCATGCGCGTTAGGCTCCTCCTTCCCCTTCTCACCGCAGCCGCCGCCGTCGCCTTCGGTGCGATCCCGGCCACGGCCGCGACCAGCACGGCGAGCGTCGTCGCAACCCCCGCCGCGGCGCCGCAGTGCACCTTCACTTACGTCAACGTCGGTTACTACCAGCAGACCTACACCACCGCCAACTGCACCGCGGATGCCGGACAGTCGTGGCAGCTGCGACTGGACTGCTGGCGACCGAAGACCCAGGAGTACACGTACGCCTTTGGTCCCAAGGTCACTGGTTCCGGCTCCTCCACCGCCTCCTGCGGTGTGCTCGTCAACCAGGTCTCGTACGGGATCCAACTCGACTAGGGTCGGCCCGGGCCGTTGACGAGGAGGCCTGGTCGGCCGCCGCAGCGGCCGCCGGGCCGCGTCGTCCTGGCCTTCGCCTCTCGCCTTGCAACGGCGCCTTGGCCCAACTCCTGCGCGGGAGGCGGAGGCTACCCGCCACCGGCCGTTCCCGGCACCCGGCCTCGCGCTGGGAACGGCTGGCCGGAGTGCCCGCCCGGGTGCGTCGGCACACCAGGGCCCGGGCGCCGGCCAGAAGGACGTCGGGCCGGGCTGCTTCGACATCTGCGTTACGAGCTTCGACGCTGAGGCAGAGGGCAGCCGATCGCACGGCCGGTGTCGGAGGCCGTCGACGAGGTGCTCTTGGCAGGCTTCGCTCGTGGCGAGCCAGCGGCCATCAGCTGAGCGTTTGGCTCATCCTCCGCGATCACAAGGGGCGGAGGGCTGCCAACTACCGCTGCCAACACGCACAGCGACCTGCAACGACCGCGACGCCGCCCGCCATCTATCGCGTCCAGTTACAGGAGGACTCGCTTGGACCAATCGTGCGGGTGCGGGGAGCAGGAGGCTGCGACCAGCTGAGGTTCCGTCAGGTGGGGATCAACCCCGCGGGTGCGGGGAGCAGCGGCGCCAGCCGATCCGAAAGCGGTCGGTGGCGGGATCAACCCCACGGGGGCGGGGAGCAGAAGCCGTGCTCATCGGCGGACAGCCGGTGGTAGGGATCAACCCCGCAGGTGCGGGGAGCAGTTGAACTGCCAGACCCGCAGGCCAGAGGTGTTGGGATCAACCCCGCGGGTGCGGGGAGCAGCAGGCCCGGGGCCACCCCAGCGTCGGCGAGCCGGGATCAACTCCGCGGGTGCCGGGAGCAGTGCGGGCTGCCGCCGGCACCGCTTGCGGGGGTGGGATCAACCCCGCGGGTGCGGGGAGCAGGCGAGGACCGGCTGTACGGCCAGCTCAACTCGGGGATCAACCCCGCGGGTGCGGGGAGCAGTCCCCCTCCTGAAGTGCCTGCCACCCCGCGGAGGGATCAACCCCGCGGGTGCGGGGAGCAGTCCTTCAGGTGGTCGCGCATCGCGTTGTGCATGGGATCAACCCCGCGGGTGCGGGGAGCAGGTGGTGGGTGGGTGGTGGTGCTGGCGGTCGGTGGGATCAACCCCGCGGGTGCGGGGAGCAGCAGGCCCGGGGCCACCCCAGCGTCGGCGAGCCGGGATCAACTCCGCGGGTGCCGGGAGCAGTGCGGGCTGCCGCCGGCACCGCTTGCGGGGGTGGGATCAACCCCGCGGGTGCGGGGAGCAGGCGAGGACCGGCTGTACGGCCAGCTCAACTCGGGGATCAACCCCGCGGGTGCGGGGAGCAGTCCTTCAGGTGGTCGCGCATCGCGTTGTGCATGGGATCAACCCCGCGGGTGCGGGGAGCAGGTGGTGGGTGGGTGGTGGTGCTGGCGGTCGGTGGGATCAACCCCGCGGGTGCGGGGAGCAGGAGGAGGACCAGGCCGACGAGCAGCCCGAGCCGGGATCAACCCCGCGGGTGCGGGGAGCAGTCCTTCAGGTGGTCGCGCATCGCGTTGTGCATGGGATCAACCCCGCGGGTGCGGGGAGCAGGTGGTGGGTGGGTGGTGGTGCTGGCGGTCGGTGGGATCAACCCCGCGGGTGCGGGGAGCAGGAGGAGGACCAGGCCGACGAGCAGCCCGAGCCGGGATCAACCCCGCGGGTGCGGGGAGCAGAGGACAGCACCGCCCACGGGTGGCCGCTGGACGGGATCAACCCCGCGGGTGCGGGGAGCAGGGGACCTCGCCCCAGGACACGCCGGTCTGGGCGGGATCAACCCCGCGGGTGCGGGGAGCAGACGCCGGGGTGGTGACGACCCCGCCGTACGTGGGGATCAACCCCGCGGGTGCGGGGAGCAGCGGATCGTCGCCCACACGGAGGACATGCCGCTGGGATCAACCCCGCGGGTGCGGGGAGCAGTGAAGGCAGCGTGGGTCGGCTGGGTGCCATGGGGGATCAACCCCGCGGGTGCGGGGAGCAGGTGGTGCGGGAACGCGGGCAGCCGCCCGGCGGGGGATCAACCCCGCGGGTGCGGGGAGCAGTTCCCGGGCCTGCGCGTGACCCGCCACCGCCTGGGATCAACCCCGCGGGTGCGGGGAGCAGTTCAGCACGTCGAAGTTCGAGCCGGCCCAGAAGGGATCAACCCCGCGGGTGCGGGGAGCAGTCTCGGCCAGCGGATCGGCGTCCAGGGCGGCCGGGATCAACCCCGCGGGTGCGGGGAGCAGTCATGCCGCCGCCTCCAGTCCTCGGTCGAGCAGGGATCAACCCCGCGGGTGCGGGGAGCAGGAGGTCTCCCCGCTGCGCCGCGCCGCGGTCTGGGGATCAACCCCGCGGGTGCGGGGAGCAGCTTGCTCATGAGCAAGCCGCCAGAAGGGGCTGGGGATCAACCCCGCGGGTGCGGGGAGCAGGCCATGCTCAAACTCCCTTGAGGTCAGAGCCCGGGATCAACCCCGCGGGTGCGGGGAGCAGACGGCGAGACCTACGTAGACGTAGGCGCGAAGGGGATCAACCCCGCGGGTGCGGGGAGCAGTTGAGTCGGTAGCGGCCCGGCTGGTTCTCCGGGGGATCAACCCCGCGGGTGCGGGGAGCAGGCGCGTGCTGCAGGCGGAGGCCGGCTGCGCGGGGGATCAACCCCGCGGGTGCGGGGAGCAGCCGACCACCGCGACCGTGATGCTGAACACGCAGGGATCAACCCCGCGGGTGCGGGGAGCAGGAGATGAGCGAGGTGCCGATGCCGAGCGCGATGGGATCAACCCCGCGGGTGCGGGGAGCAGGTACATGGAGGAGCGAACACCATGGGCATACGGGGATCAACCCCGCGGGTGCGGGGAGCAGGCCGGCGTGCCCCGCTACCTCTTTGACCGCCCGGGATCAACCCCGCGGGTGCGGGGAGCAGCACTTCACCGCGCTGGTGCTGTCGCTGCTGCTGGGATCAACCCCGCGGGTGCGGGGAGCAGGTGGTCGAAGTCATGGGCGGCGCCGTCGCCCTGGGATCAACCCCGCGGGTGCGGGGAGCAGCACCGGACTGTCCGTCAGCCGGGTGAGCTCGTCGGATCAACCCCGCGGGTGCGGGGAGCAGCGGCCCGGCCTCGACGTCGCGGCTGGCGGGAAGGGATCAACCCCGCGGGTGCGGGGAGCAGTCGTCGGCCGGATCAGCGGAGGCCGTTGAGATGGGATCAACCCCGCGGGTGCGGGGAGCAGTTCCTGGACCCCAGTGGCGACGGCGCCGGCCAGGGATCAACCCCGCGGGTGCGGGGAGCAGGGGGTCGGGAGACTCCGCAGACCGGCCCGCTGGGGATCAACCCCGCGGGTGCGGGGAGCAGTTCAGCACACCGTCCGCCTCCTCGATCCGGCGGGGATCAACCCCGCGGGTGCGGGGAGCAGCTGCGGCGATCCCGCAGAACACGCACCCCTTTGGGATCAACCCCGCGGGTGCGGGGAGCAGAGTTGCTGACCTGGTGGTTTGTCAGGCAAGCGGCGCGCGGGAGAGTACTTTCATTGATTCGGTCACCGCTGGCGAAAGCACGTCATATTCTCCCAAATCGCACTGCTTGGATGCAATGGTCCAAGCCCACGCGGAGTGGCTCGGTCGGCGCGGATCAAGGTTAGGCCTTCATAGTTGACGTGGGGCCACTTGTGCTGGCATGAGGCGTAGTTATTGACGGCGGCTTCACGCAGTCGGGCTGGCTGGTCGGCTGGGTTGTCTGCGGATGCTCGCCGCCGTGGTTGAAGCGAATGCCAACCTTCCGGGGTTGACGAATGCGGACGGCGCCGGGTGGTCCGTGATGGCCGCCATCGGCCGCGGGGTGAGGTGCTCGCTCCTCTGGTGGACGGTCCCGAAGGTGCCGTCGGCGTTTGCCGGGGCCGTGCCGGTGCGCCCGCGGGGTAGGGCTGTCAGCCCGTTCACCCGTCCAGTGGGGTGCCCCGGGGGCTTTGGGGTCGTTTGCGTGTCGGAAGCCGATGGGCACGTTCCGGCGGCATGTGCCTGGGGCAGCCGGTGTGAGGAGGGAGAAGTATGAACCGGTCCCGGTTGACCGAGGAGTTCGAGGTGGGGTCCTTCGGGAGCGGTGGGGAGCTGGCGGTGTTGTCGGGGTTCGTTCATCCGGTGCGCGGGCCGGTGGTGTGTCCGGCGGCCCGGCTGGTGGCGGGGTGGCTCGGCCGGCGAGGGGTGGCCTGTCGGGTTGTCGAGGGCGGGAGCCTGCCCGCAGGCCGGGGCGGGCGACTGCATGCCACGACCTACCTGGACCTGGACGGGTCCGTGACGGGGATCGCGGTGGTCGCCCCGACGGCTCCAGCGAGTCTGGCGGCGGCGGAGGCCGTCCGGGTCTGGTCGGCCACGTTGCGGACCAGGCGGGTGATCGTCTGCGCGGCCGAGCCGGACTGCGGGAACGGTGCGGGGTTCCCGGCGCAGCGGCCGGAGCGGTTCCGGGGCTCCGCGCAGTGCGCAGGGGCGGCGGCGACCGCGGCGACGGTCCGTCAGTACCTGGAGCGCGGGGACACGGTCCTCGCGCTCGGTGCGGAGGGGGGTTGGGAAGGGTGCGTGCCGGTGGTCGACGTCAGCGGTGCTCGGGCGCTCCAGGTCGGTGACCCGGAGCGGCTGTCGTTCGTCCAGCGTCCCTGCGCGCCGGTCGAGGAGGTGGCCGGGATCCTCGCCGTGCTGCGGGCGCGGTTCCCGATGCTGCGCGGGCAGCATCCGGACCAGTGGTGTTACCGCTCCTCCGACCGGGGGCGCGGGATCCGCGCGGTGGTGGAGTCCAGCGACCTGGTGCTGGCCTCCGAGGGCGATCTCCCCGGGCCCCGGTCCGTGACGTTCGGCGGCCTGGAATCGCTGACGCCCGAGCTGCTCGCACCGGTGGCCACTCTAGGCGTGATCGCACCGCTGCGGGTCGGCGCGGCGGGCGGCGACGCGACGGACGCCGTGATCGACGTGGTGGGCGGGCTCGGGCCGCTGAGCGTGGTGCACCACCGGTCGGTCACCAGCGTCCGGTCCGACGTCCACGCCCGGGCCTCGCGCGGTTCGTAGGGTCAGCGCGGGCGCAGGGCCGCGGCGCGCTGGAGCAGGTGGTCGGCGGCGGGCCTGCGGCGGTGCGGGAGGAGCAGGCGGGAGAGTCGGGTGCGGGCGGTGTGGGCGCGGCGGGAGGTCAGCAGGGGGTAGGCGTCGAGGAACTCGTGCCAGGTGGTGCAGGCTGCTTCGAGGTGCCCGGCGGTGAGTTGGCGTTCGGCCAGTTTGCCGAGCAGGATCGCGCGCGAGCGCTGCTCGCCGCGGGGGCGGCGGGCGACGGAGGCCTTCAGGTGGGTGATCGCCCCGGTGAGGTCGCCGAGTTCGGCCTGGACGAGGGCGCTCTGGTGGTCCCAGGAGGCGCGGTGGTAGTCGCCGATCGCGGGTGGCGGACCGGTGACCCGGGTGAGCAGCTCGCGTGCCTCGCTCAAGTGCCTCAGCGCCGCCGTCCGTTCGCCGGCGGTGGCCTCGGAGAGCGCCAACTGGCCCAGTACGGCGGCGCGCAGCCTCGGTGAGGAGGCCAGGCGGCAGTCGGCGGCGGCGCGGGCGAGGCGCAGGCTCCGGTCGGGGCGGCCGAGTTCGTAGGCCTGCGCGGCCATGGCCCGCAGCGCCATCGCCTGGGTGGCGGTGTCGCCGGCCTGGCGGGCCAGCTCAAGGGCGCGTCGGTAGTACTGGTCGGCCAGGCCGTTGAGCTCGTCGTCGAGGTGCATGAACGCGCACAGGTAGCAGAGGCGGGCGGCGTCGCGCAGGACCGCCGAGGGGTGCGCGGGCACCGCGAGCATGGGGGCGACCGTGGTTGCCAGGAAGGCGGCGAGCGCGGTCCGGGCCCGGCCGCCGCCGTGGGCGCGGTCGACCGAGGAGAAGACGGGGAGCAGCAGCGCGAGCACGTCCTGCCGAACGGCGGGCCCGCCCGCGCCCACCAGGCCGGTCGGCGCCACCGGTTCGGCGGGCCCCGGCACCAAGGCGGCGGGCTGGTAGGCGAGGAGGCTGCCGTGGCGGTCGGGGGCGACGGACGCCTCGGCGAGGCGGACCAGCAGCGTGCCGGAGTCCGTCGCCGGCGGCAGGGCCGGCCGCGGGCCGTCGAAGCCGGCGTCGGTGAGCGCGATCGGTCGCCGCAGCCGGCGGCTCAGCGCGACGCAGACGAGGTCGGCGGCGGGGCTGCGCGGGAGCGTCCCGGTGAGCCACTGGTGCACGGAGGCGCGCCGGTAGGCCAGCCGCCACCCGGATTCGGCGCCGATCCGGTTGACGGCGCCGGCCAGTTGCTCCCCGGTCCACTGGGCCTCCGCGAGCAGTGCGCGCAGCTGGACGTTGGGCACGCGGTGACTGACCATGTGTCAACTCCCTGGCAGGATCCCGGCACCGGGGGCATGGCGGCGCGGTCCGGTCGCTGGGCGTGCGGTAGCCGCGGCCAGGGCTCGCCCGGCGGGGCCGCGCCGGACCAAGCATGACGCGCCGGGGGCGCCAATACATGCGGTTCCGCCGAAACTTGACGCACCGGAACTCTTGACGGGCCAGGGCTTGCGGCAGCCGTGCGCGGCCTGCCGCCGGTTCCATCATCGAGGGTGTCAGGGCGCTTCGTCCGAGTGCGCGCCCCAGGGCAGAGGCAGGATCCACGATGTCCGACCCGTACGGTCCGACGACGCCGAGCAAGGTCGTCCACTTGTTCCCCGGGCAGGGGGACTTCAGTCTGAGCCCGCTGGTCCGGCTGCTCCCCGACGCGGGCACGCTGGCGCGTTCGGTCGCGGAGGTCTTCGAGGAGGCCGACAGCGTCGCCGCCGAGTTCGACGTGGTGCCGATCGGCCCCAGACTCCTCGGCGCCCGCCCGCCGAGCGCCGGAGGGCTGGCGGCCGAGGCGCCCGGAACCGTGCAACTCGCGCTGTTCGGTGTGTCGTTGGCGGTGCACCGGGCGCTGGAGGCGGACGGCTGCCGGGCGGACCGGCTGCTCGCGGTCAGCTTCGGCGAGATCCCCGCGCTGACGGCCGCCGGGTGCTGCTCGGTCGCCGACGGGGCCCGACTGGCTTGCCGGCTCGGGCAGTTGCTGACCGGCCACGGGGGCGGCATGACCCTGCTGGCGGCGGGGCTGTCCGCGACCCGGCGACTGCTCGACGTGGGCGGCGCGGGCGCGGCGTCGGTCGTGGTGGCGTGCGTCAACCACGAGGCGGAGACGGTGGTTTCGGGGCCGCTGGACGGGCTGGCCGTGGTCGAGCGACTCGCGGCGCGTGCCGGCGTCGAGGCGCGGCGGCTGCGGCTGCCGTTCATGAGCCACCACCCGGAGCTCGCCCGGGAGGCCGGTGCGTTCGCGCACTACGCCCGGCGGCTGCGGCTGACCGCGCCGAGCCGACCGGTCCACTCGGTGGTGGCCGGCCGGGCCTACCGGCCGCAGGACGACCTGCCGAGAGCGCTGTCGGCCTGCCTGGTCCGGTCGTTCAGCCTGCCGGCGGTGCTCGGCGCGGCGCTGTCCGGCGCCGGCCCGGTGGTCGAGGCGGGGACCGGCGGCTCGCTGGCGAACAGCGTGCGCGTGATCGATCCGGGTCGGCGCGCGTCCGCGCCGGTCGCGGAGGGACGGTGGCCCGGGGCGACCGCCGACCGTACGCCCCCGCCTGCCTGCGCGCCGCGCGCCGGCGGTCCGCCGAAGCGCGGCCCGGCCGCCGGCCCGGGGCCCGGCCGCAAGCGGTTCCCGGCAACGACGGTGACGGGGAGGCGGGCATGAGCACCGGACGGCGCACCGCCGACCGGACCAGCAACACCGACCCGGTCGACGTCCTGGCCCGCCTCGCGGGAGCGCTCCCGGTCAACCGCGCGCTGGAGTGCGGGCGGCTGCTCGGCGAGGACCCGTTCGCCGCGCGGTCCGCCGCCCTGCGCACGGACACCGGGCAGCACCGGCGGCTGGCCCGGCTGGCCGCCGTGCTGCCGCCGGCGGCCGAGGTGGTCGCCGACCCGCCGCTGCTGGCCGCGCTCGGCGAGGCCACCGCGCTGGCCGATCCGGCGCTCTACCAGACCTTCCTCTCCCACTACATCCTGTGCGTGGGGTCGCTCGTCCTGCTGGACGGCAGCTCCGCCGACCCGGACGGGGCCCTCGCCCACGCGCGCACCAAGGGCTCGTTCATGGTCACCGAGATCGGTGACGCGGGCAGCCACCTCGGGATCCGCACCGAGGCCCGGTACGACCCCGCGCGGCGCGAGTTCGTGCTGCACACCCCGGACCGCCGAGCGGCCAAGTTCTCCTCCGTCGCGGCGACCGGGTTGCCGCAGGCGGCCGTGGTCTGCGCGCGGCTGATCACGGGCGGCCAGGACGGGGGAGTCTTCTCCTTCCTCGTCGACATCACCGGGCCCGACGGGCGACCCGTGCCGGGCGTGAGCATCTCGGCTCCCGTGCCGGTGGACGCGCTGCCGCTGCCCTACGGCCTCGTCAGCTTCCACGGCGTCAGGCTCCGCCACGAGCGGTGGCTTGCGGACGGGGCGCGGATCGACGCGGCCGGCACCCTGCACGATCCGCAGCCGGACCCCGACGCCCGGCTCCGACGGACCCTCGGCTGCGGCCAGGCGCTCTGGGCCACCCTGCCGTCGGCCATGGCAGGCCTGGCGGGCCGCAGCGCGGTGCTGGCCTGGCGGTTCAGCGCGGGCCGCCGTTCCCACGGCCGGCTGGCGCCGGGGCGGCCCGTGCTGGAGTACCGCACCCAGCAGCACGCCGTCCTCGGCGCGCTGGCCGCCGCGTTCGCGCTGCGCCACGGCGCGCGCTCGGCGCTCGCGGCGTGGGCGGAGCTGCGCGCCGCCGCGCCGCCCACCGCCCCGGGGGCGGCGATGACCTTCTCGCCCTGGGCGGCGGTCGACCGTTCGCTCGCCCTGCACAAGGCGCAGAGCACCCGGGCGGTCGCCGAAATCGTCGACTCGCTGCAACACCGGTGCGGCGTCGCCGGGTTCTTCGACCGCAACCGGCTGGCCGGCTACCTCGGTCTCGCCCGCGCCTTCGACAGCGCGGGCGGTGACAACAGCCTCATCCTGCTCGACGCCGGACGTGCGCTCGCCCAGGAGCGGGCCGACTCGGGCCCTCGGGCGGCCGAACCGCGCGTCGGTGTCGAAGACCCGACCGACCCCGGGTGGTGGCCGCTGGTGGTCGCCGCGCTGCAGGACCGCCTGGCCGACGACCTGGGAGCCGCCCTGGTCGCCCGGGCGGACGCCGGACACCGCGAACTCGACCTGTGGAACCCGCTGTTGGAGGACGCCCTGGAGCTGGGCGGGGTGCAGGCCGGCCGGCTGGCGGCCGACGCCGTCGCGGCCGGGCTGGGCGCGGGCGACCAGGGCTGGACCGTGCCCGGGGCGGCCGACCTCGCCGCGCTGGAGGGCCTGCGCCAGGCCCGGAGCCTGGCCGGCCCGCTGCTCGCGACCGGGGTGCTCACCCCGGCGACGGTGCGCGCCCTCCCGGCCGCCATGGACGCCCTCTGCGACCGGCTGGGCCCGCTCCTGCCGGAGATCGCGGCGGCCCTCGACCCCGCCCCACGGCTCGCCCGCACCGGCCTCGACGAGCCGGGCGACCTCGACGAGCCGGGCGACCTGGACGGGCCACGCGGCATAGACGGGCCAGGCGGCATCGAACCCCCGGTGAGTGCGCTACCGGGCACCCAGCGGTGGAACGGGAGCAAGCAGTGAACCGGAAGAGGAGCACCATGATCGGCGTCATCGGCACGGGTACCTACCTGCCCGCCGAAATCCGCGACAACAGACAGGTCGGCGCGGCCGCCGGCGTCTCGGCCGAGTGGATCAGCGAGCGCACCGGTGTGATCCAGCGTCACGCGGCGGCGCCGGACGAGGCCGCCTCCGACCTGGCCGCGGCCGCCGTGCTCGCCGCCTGCGAGGACGCCGGCATCCCGCCCGGGCGGCTGGACCTGCTGGTGCTGGCGACCTCCACGCCCGACGAACTGGGCCCGGCGACGGCCTGCCGGGTCCAGGCACTGACCGGGGCCACCAGGGCCGTCGCGTTCGACGTCAGTGCGGCCTGCTCCGGCTGGCTCTTCGCGGCCAAGGTCGCCCACGGCTGGCTCGCCAGCACCCCGGGGGCCCGGTACGCGGCCGTGGTCGGCGTCGAGGCCTACTCGAAGTTCGTCGACCCGGCCCACCGGGGCACCGCCGTGCTGTTCGCCGACGGAGCCGCCGCCACCGTGCTCGGCCCCGTCCCGGAGCCCGCCGGGTTCCACGGCTTCCAGCTCGGCTCGGACGGCCGCGGCGCCCACCACGTGCTGATCCCCGCCGGCGGCAGCCGCATCCCGGCCGACGCCGAGAGCCTGCGGCGCGGACTGCACCACATCCACATGGACGGCCGGGCCGTGCGCGACTTCATCGTCGAGACCTTCCCCCTGCTGGTGGACCGCGCGCTCGCCGAACACGGCCTCGACCTCAAGGACATCGACGCCTTCATCACCCACCAGCCCAACCCGCTGCTGCTGCGCACCGTCGCGGCCGGTATCGGCATACCGGCCGACCGGCTGCACATCACCGGCGACCGCACCGGCAACATCGGCGCGGCCTCCGCCCCCTACGCGCTGGCCGACGCGGCCGCCCGGGGGCGGCTGGCCGACGGCGCCCGGGTGCTGGTCTGTGTCTTCGGCGCCGGCCTGACCTGGGGCAGCGCCCTGCTCACCTGGAGCGGTGCGCACTCCCTGACCACTGCCGCAGCACCTGACAGAGCCTCAGAACCGAACGGGAGGAACCCGCGATGACCGTGCTCGACCGCTTCCGCCTCGACGGCAGACGGGCCCTGGTGACCGGCGCCTCGCGCGGCATCGGCCAGGCCGTCGCCGTCGCGCTCGCCCAGGCCGGCGCCCGGCTCGCGCTCTCCGCGCGCACCGCGCCCGCGCTGAAGCCGACCGCCGACCTGGTGGGCCGGTACGGCGACACCCCGGCCCTGGTGCCGGGCGACCTCGCGGACACCGCGCAGGCCGTCCTCGTCGACCAGGCCGCCGACGCGCTGGGCGGCCTGGACATCGTGGTCCACTGCGCCGGCATCCTGCCCCTGAACCCCGACGGCAGCGCCCTGCTCGCCCCGCTCCAGCAGCTGCCCCAGCAGGCGTGGGACCAGGTGGTCGCCGTCAATCTCAACGCCACCGCCGCGATCTGCCGGCACGCCCACGCCCACCTCGCGCGGTCGGAGGCGGCCAGCCTGGTGCTGCTCTCCTCGGTGGCCGGGGTGGTGGGCGCGCCGCTGATGGAGGCGTACGCCGCCACCAAGGCCGCCCAGGTGTCGCTGGCCCGCAGCCTCGCGGTCGGCTGGGCCCGCACCGGGATCCGGGTCAACGCGCTGTGCCCCGGCTGGGTCCGCACCGACATGACGGCCGACGTCCAGGCCGTCCCCGCGCTCAGCGACTGGCTGCTGGCGCACGTGCCGATGGGGCGCTGGGCCGACCCGGAGGAGGTCGCGGCGGTGGCGCTCTTCCTGGCCTCGCCCGCCGCCGCCTTCCTCACCGGGCAGGCCGTGGTGCTGGACGGCGGCCTCTCGGTGCCCGACGGCGGCCTGGCCGGCATCCCCAAGCCGCCCTCCCCGCTCCCCGCGCCGTGACCGGCCACCGCACCGCTCCCCGAGCCGTGACCGGCCACCGCACCGCCGTGATCGCCGGCATCGGCACCGCCCTGCCGCCCCAGGTGGTGACCAACGCTCAGGTCATCGCCCGGGGCGGCCTGGAGACCACCGACGAGTGGATCACCACCCGGACCGGTATCCACCGCCGACGGCTGGCCGCCCCCGACGTCAGCACCGGCGACCTGGCCACCGCCGGCGCGCGAGCCGCGCTCGCGGCGGCCGGCCCGGCGGCGCCCCGGCCCGACCTGCTGCTGCTCGCCACCACCACCCCGGACCGGCCCTGCCCGGCCACCGCGCCGGAGGTCGTCCACCGCCTCGGCCTCGGGCCGCTGCCCGCGTTCGACCTGGCGGCGGTCTGCTCCGGCTTCCTCTACGCGCTGATCACGGCCACCGCCCTGGTCCGCGCCGGGAGTTGCCGCGCGCCCCTGGTGGTCGCGGCGGAGAAGTACTCGGCGATCATCGACCCGGCGGACCGCGACACCGCACCGCTGTTCGGCGACGGCGCCGCCGCGGTGCTGCTCCGCCCGGGGGAGACCACCGAGCCGGGGGCCGTGCTGGCCACCGACTGGGGCAGCGACGGCGGCGGGAGCGACCTGATCGCGGTGGCGGCCGGCGGTTCCCGACTCCCCGTCACCGGGGGCCTCGGGCCCGAGGACCGCTACTTCCGGATGCGCGGCCGCCAGGTCTACGCACACGCCGTGCGCCGGATGGCGGCCTCCGCCGGGACCGCGCTCGCCGCCACCGGCTGGCGCCCCGAGGAGGTCCGGGCCTTCGTCGGCCACCAGGCGAACCAGCGGATCCTGGACGCCGTCGCCGACCGCCTCGGCATCCCGGAGCCCAGCCGCTTCGGCAACATCCGCGAGGTGGGCAACACCGCGGCCGCCTCCGTGCCGCTCGCGCTCGCCGACGCGGCCGCGCGGGGCGCCTGCCCGCCCGGGTCCCCGGCCCTGCTCACCGCCTTCGGCGGCGGCCTCACCTGGGCGTCCGCCACGCTGCTGTGGCCGCAGGCGCCGGTGTGCGCGGCCGACCCCGAACCCCGACCCTCGCTCGGCCGCCTCCAGGAGGTCGGCACACCGTGAACTCGCCCGTCCCGTCCACCGCTCAGCCGCTACCAGGAGGTCAGCACACCGTGAACCCCGTCCGTGAACACCTCGTCACCCTGCTCGTCGAGAAGTTCGACACCCCGTCCGAGGCGATCGGGGACGACGCCGCGCTCGGCGCCCTCGACCTCGACTCGCTCTCCCGGGTCGAACTGGTCGTCAGCCTCCAGGAGCACTGGGGCGTCGACCTGGACGACGACCGCGACTCCGCCGCAGATGTGACGGTCGGTCAGCTCGTCGACCGCGTCCGCACGTTGCTCGGCGACTCCGCGGCTCAGCCCGGGGCGCCCGCATGAGTGCGGTCCGTCCGCCGCTCGCCGTCACCGGGATCGGCCTGGTCACCCCGGCCGGTCCCGGCGTCGAGCCGACCTGGCGAGGCGTGTTGGCAGGTCGCGCCACGGCCGCGCCCGATCCGGCGCTGGCCGGCCTGCCCGTCGGCCTCTCCTGCCGGGTGCCCGGCGACTCCGCGGCGCTGCCCGGCGTCCGCCGGGCCTGGCGGCTGGACCGGGCCACCCACTTCGCCGTCGCGGCCGCCGGTGCGGCCGTCGCCGACGCCGGGCTCGATCCGGCCGGCTGGGACGGAGCCCGGGTGGCCATCGTGCTCGGCTCCGCCGCGGGCGGCCTGGGCAGCTACGAGCAGGCGGTCACCGGATTCCACGGCGCGGGTGCGTCCGGGGTGCCGGCGGTGGCGCTGTCCGCGTTCCTGCCGAACATGGCGGCCGGTCAACTCGCCATCGAGCTGGGCGTGCTGGGCCCCGTGCTGCACACCGCCACGGCCTGCGCCTCCGGTGCCACGGCGATCCACACCGCGGCCCTGCTGCTGCGCGCCGGGGCCTGCGACATCGCGCTGGCCGGCGGCGCCGACGCGATGGTCACGCCGGTCTGCGTCAGCGGGTTCGCCCGGATGAAGGCCCTGTCGCGCAACCCGGATCCGGCCACGGCCGCCCGTCCGTTCGACGCGGGCCGGGACGGCTTCGTGATCGGCGAGGGCGCGGGCTTCCTGGTGCTGGAACGCCAGGCGGACGCGGCGGCCCGCCGGGCGCCCGCCCGCGCCCTGCTGGTCGGCGCGGGGACGGCCGCCGACGCGTACCAGCCGGTCGCGCCGCACCCCGAGGCCCGTGGGCTCGAAGCGGCCGTCCGGCTCGCCCTGGCCGAGGCCGGCGCGGGCGTGGACGAGGTGGACCACGTCAACGCCCACGGCACGAGCACGCCGCTCAACGACCGGGCCGAGGCCCGCCTGATCGCCCGCGTGTTCGGCCGTCAACCCCCGTCCGTCACCTCCGCCAAGGGCGTGCTCGGGCACACCATGGGCGCCGCCGGAGCCATCGAGGCGGCCCTGACCGTGCTCTCCGTGCAGCACCAACTCGTTCCCGCCACCGCCGGGTTCGCCACGCCCGACCAGGACACCGGCCGGATCGACCTGGTCCACGGCGCGCCCCGCCGACAGCGCCTGGACCTGGCGCTCAGCACCTCGGCCGGCTTCGGCGGCCACAACACCGTGCTCGCCTTCGCCCCGCCCGCGCACTGACTCGACGGCCAGGCTGGCTCACCCCCGGTGCGCGCCCTTGCGGCGGGCCCGGGTGCGCAGGGCCAGCACGCCGCCGCCGATGGCGAGCAGGCCCGCGCCGGTGAGCGGGAGCAGGCCGGTGGACCCGGTGAAGGCGAGGTTCTCGGGCGAACTCCCGGTCGGGCTCGGCGAAGTGGACGCGGCGGGGCTCGCCGGCGGTCCTTGAGGTGCAGCTGCGGGCACCGGCGCCGACACGGGTGTGGCGGCCTTGTCACGAGTGAACGCCAGTGTGCCGAAGCCGAGTTGGTCGAAGCCGCCGCTGTCCGGACCGTAGTCGCCACCGCCGCCCTCGGGTGCGAGTTTCGCCGCCATGGCGGTGGTGTACGGCGCGGCGAGCCCGCGCCGGTTGACGTAGTGGTTCTGGATCATCGCCCAGATCGGGCGCAGGTCGCCCCGGCCGGAGGCGGCGGGAGCGGTGTCGTCCACCGTCCCCGACCAGACACCGGGCGCGCCCTGCTGGAACGTCAGGCGGGTGAACGGGACGTCCTGGCCGAGGTTGTACTTGGCGACGTACTCGGCGCCCTTGAGGAAGCGGTTGTCGTCCTCCCCGTAGAGGTCGATGCCCTGGTTCCAGGCCATCTCGCACAGCGCACCCATCAGGCCGACGGAGAGCGTGGTGTGCCCCTGGTCGCGGCCGGACTCCTGGAACTGGGCCAGGCCGTTGGGGTAGGCGTACGGGATGGCGTGCGGGAGCGAGCCGTTGCCCGCGCCGGTCCGGTAGTAGTCGACGGCCTGGTCGACCTTGGCCCGGTCGTCGCACAGCACGCCGGTGGCGAAGACGCAGCAGAGCGCGAGCAGGTCCCAACTGGCGTAGTAGTTGGTGATGAACGCGCCGTTGTGCTCGCGCAGGAAGCTGTCGCAGACCGGGTAGAAGACCTGCAGCATCATGGTCTTGAACCGGCCGAGGTCGAACCCGGGGTAGCCGCGCAGCAGTTCGGCCGCGTTGGCGAACTGGTAGCCCTGGATGCCGGCGGCGAGGAAGTGGTCGGCACTGCCGGTGACCTGCTTCAGCGTCCCCGACCAGGCGTTGAGGATGTCCCGGGCGGCGTCGCCGTGCGCGTGATCGCCGCTGATCCGCCAGCGCAGCGCGTTCTGGTAGGCGGCGTGGACGTCGTTGTAGAGGGTGGGGAAGTTCTGCGGGGCGGCGCCTCCCCGGTGGACCGTGGCCTGGGGGTTGGCCTTCCAGGTGCTCTGCGCGTGCCCGTTGGCCGTCAGCCGCTGCCAGCCCGCCAGGTACGGCTGGGCGCCGGCCTTGACCTTGGCGGCGATCCGGTCGAGGTCCGCCTGGGCGTGCAGCAGCCCGGGGTGCGCGAACGCGGGTGCGGCGGCGGCCGTGGCGCCGGTGGTGCCGCTCAGGGTGAGGGCGCCGGCTCCGAGGCCGGCCGCGCCGGCGAGTTTCAGCAGGCTGCGGCGGCTCGACGGCCGGCTGCTGGGGTGCTGGGTCACTGGGCTGTCTCCCGTTCTTCGGCGCTTCCGGTCAGGAGACCTGCGGAAGTGTGAGCGATAACAGAAATTGCGGGCCTCATCGGCAGGGGAGTGGCGTGCAACGACGGAGCACTCAATCGAAGGCGAGCGACTCCCGAAGAGCGAATGTTAGCGCTAACAGCCAAGGTGGCCGATAAACTGGCCCCGCGCGGAACCAGCGGAACCAGTCGCGTTCCGACATCGACGAGGGAGCCCGAGTGGGAACAGCAGCCGACGGCACGGACCAGCGCCAGCCGGTGATGGCGGACGTCGCGAAGCTGGCCGGGGTCTCCCACCAGACGGTGTCCCGGGTGCTCAACGGCGCGCCGCACGTGCGCCCCGACACCAGGGACCGGGTGCTCGCCGCGATCCGCGAGCTCGACTACCGGCCCAACTCCGCCGCCCGCGCCCTGGTCACCCGGCGCTCCCAGACGCTCGGCGTGGTCACCTTCGACAGCACGCTCTACGGGCCCGCCTCCATGCTGGACGGCATCGAGCGCGCGGCCCGCAGCGCCGGCTACTTCGTCAGCGTCGCCAGCCTGCGCTCACTCGACAGCCGCTCGGTCCAGGAGGCCGTCGACCGCCTGCGCGACCAGGGCGTCGAGGGCGTCGTGGTGATCGCGCCGCAGACCTCCGCGATCAGCGCGGTCGCCAAGCTGTCCAGCTCGGTGCCGGTGGTCGCGGTCGGTTCGGGCACCCAGGCGAGGGTGCCGCTGGTCTCGGTCGACAACCGGGCGGGCGCCGAGGCGGCCACCCGGCACCTGCTGGACCTCGGGCACCGCACGGTGCACCACCTGGCCGGGCCGGCCGGCTGGATGGAGAGCGAGGACCGCCAGAACGGGTGGCGCGACGCCCTGGAGGCCGCCGGTGCCGAGGTGCCGCCGGCCGAGAGCGGCGACTGGAGCGCGCGCTCCGGCTACGAGGCCGGACTGCGGATCGCCCGCGCCGAGGGCGTCAGCGCGGTGTTCTGCGCCAACGACCACATGGCCCTCGGCCTGCTCCGGGCCTTCCACGAGGCCGACCGGTCGATCCCGCGCGACATCAGCGTGGTCGGCTTCGACGACATCCCCGAGGCCGGGTACTTCACCCCGCCGCTGACCACCGTGCGGCAGGACTTCGGGGAGCTGGGCCGCCGCGCGCTCGAACTGCTCGTCGCCGAACTGGCCGGCGGGCGGGAGGCCCAGCCGCCGGTGCGGATCTCGCCGGAGATGGTGCTGCGCCGCAGCACCGGGCCCGCCGCGCGCGGCTGACCGGCCGTCACTTGGCACGAGATGAAGCCCGCCGCACGCGGCCGGGCATGACGGAGCCACTGCGGCCATGACGGAACCGCCGTGCGCAGCGCTGCACCGCTGCACACGGCGGCCCGGCCGCGCGGCGACCCCACCGCGCGGCGCCCCGCCCACGGCTCGCCCCCGCTAGCCCCGGCGGGACAACCTGCGGGCGCGCAGCCGGTCGGCGAGGATCGCCAACCCGAGCACCACGCCCAGCACGATGTTGGTGTAGTCGGCGTTGACCGCGAGCGCGATCATGCCGTCGTTGATCAGCTCCAGCAGCACGGCGCCCGCGACGATGCCGAGGATGCGCCCCTGCCCGCCGACCAGCGAGACCCCGCCGATCACCGCCGCCGCGATCGCGGACAGCTCCCAGCCCACGCCGACGGTCGGCGAGCCGACGCCCATCCGGCCGGCCACCAGCACCCCGCCGAACCCGGCCAAGAGCGAGCTGGTGACGTACATGGCGATGACCCGCCGGTCGCCGCGGATGCCGGCCAGCCGGGCGGCCTCCCGGTTGCCGCCGACCGCGTACACCTGGCGGCCCGCGTAGGTGCGCTCCAGGAAGAACCAGGCCGCCACCGCGATCACGGCGAACAGCACGGCGGGCAGCGGGATTTGGGCCACGAAGGTCTGGCTGAGGTCGCCGAAGACGCCGGAGATGCCGACCACCGGGATGCCGGAGGTGATCGCCAGCGCCGCGCCCTGGGCGACGGTGTAGGTGACCAGGGTGGTGACGAACGGCGGCATGGCCAGCTTGGTCACCGCCAGCCCGTGCAGCCACCCGACCAGACCGGTCAGCGCCAGCGTGCACACGATGGCCAGCGGGGCCGGCATCCCGGCCTTGACGTTGAACCAGGCGGCGAGCACCACCGACAGGCCGAGCAGCGCGCCCACCGAGAGGTCGATGCCGCCGGTCAGGATGACCAGCGACTCGCCGATCGCGATGACGCCGTACTGGGCCAGGTCCGCGCCCATGTTCTGCAGGTTGACCGCCCCGGCGAAGGCCGGCTTGTCGATCGCCAGGCCGGCGAAGAGCAGCACGCAGGCGAGCACCACGCCGACCTCGGGGGTCCGCGCGAGCCGGCCCAGCGCCGACCCGGCCCCCGTCGGCTTCCCTGCCGATGCCGTACCGGTTTCCGTGGTCACACCGACACCTCCGTCCCCGCCGCGGCGGTCATGATCGTCTCCTTGCTGAACCGGTCGCGCGGGATGTCCGCGACGATCCGGCCGTGCGCCATCACCACGATCCGGTGGCAGATCCACAGCAGTTCCTCCAGCTCGGAGGAGGCGGCGAGGACCGCCGACCCCTCCTTCGCGGCGTCGTCGATCAGCCGGTAGATGTCGGCCTTGGCGCCGACGTCCACCCCTCGGGTCGGTTCGTCGAGCAGCAGCACCCGGGGCCGCGCGGCCAGCCAGCGGCCGAAGACGACCTTCTGCTGGTTGCCGCCCGACAGGTCGCCGATCGGCTGTTCCGGGCTGTGCAGCCGGACCTTGAGGTCCCGCACGATCCGGTCGGCGTGCTCGCGGTCGGCGCGCGGGGTGAGCACGCCGTGGCGGCTGATCCCGCGCAGGGTGGTCAGGGTGGCGTTCCAGCGCACCGAGTGGGTCAGGACCAGCGACTGCTGCTTGCGGTCCTCCGGCACCAGGCCGAGGCCGGCCGCCACCGCGTCGGCGGGGTGCCTGGGGTGGAAGTCGGTGCCGCCGAGGGTGACCGTGCCGCCGGTGCGCGGCTGGGCGCCCATGAGGGTGTGCAGCAGGCGGCTGCGGCCGGAGCCCATCAGCCCGGCCACGCCGACGATCTCGCCGGCCCGCAGGTCGAGGTCGACCGGACCGAGCCCGTCGGCGGTCAGGCCGCGGGCCGACAGCACGGTGGCCCGGTCGGCCGGCGGCGGGGTGACGTCGATCCGGGCCAGTTCGCTGCCGACCATCTCGCGGATCAGCCGCTCCTCGGTGGCCTCCTGCGGGGTGAGGTCGGCGACCAGTCGCCCGCTCCGCAGCACGATCACCCGGTCGGCCAACTCCCGCACCTCGTCAAGACGGTGGCCGATGAACAGGACGCAGCCGCCGGCCGCCGCGTGGCGCTTGGCGAGGTCGAGGACCTGCCCGGCCTCGACGGGGCCCAGCGAGGAGGTCGGCTCGTCCAGGATCAGCACCAGGGGGCGCTGGCCCCAGGCCTTGGCGATCTCGATCATCTGGCGGACGGGGACCGGCAGTTGCTCGACCGGCTGGTCCACGTCGACTTCGACCCCCACCTCGGCGAGCAGCTCGCGCGCCGCGCGCCGGGTGCCGGCCCGGTCGAAGAGCCAGCGGCCCAGCACTCGTCGGTCCGCTGCGGCTGGCCGGCGGCCGAGCAGCAAGTTCTCGGCCACCGACAACTGCCCGACCAGCGGGAACTCCTGGGCGACCAGCGCGACCCCGAGGGCCTTGGCGTGGTCGGGGCGGCCGCCGTGCAGCGGGCGGCCGTCGACCAGCACCGCTCCGGTGCTCGGGGTGACGGTGCCGGAGAGCACGCCCATCAGGGTGGACTTGCCCGCGCCGTTCTCCCCGACCACGCCGACGATCTGACCCTTCGTCAACTCCAGTTCGGGCAGGTCCAGCACGGTGACCGGCCCGTAGCTCTTGCTGACGCCGCGCAGTGCGATGGCGGCGTCGGTCCCGGTGGTCATCCCGAGATGCCGAGCTTGGCCAGCATGGACTGGTAGTCGGCGAGGTTGGCCTGGGTGACCACGCCGACCCCGGAGCTGAGGGTGGTGCCGTCGGACTCCAGGTAGGGCTTGACCATGGCCATGGTGGCGTCCTTGCCGAGCACCTTGAGGGCGGCGAGCAGGTAGGCGCCGGTGTAGCCCTGCTGGTAGGGCTGCTGGAGGATGCTGGCCTGGATGACGCCCTTCTTGAGGAAGTCGAGGGTCTGCGGGTCGCTGTCGTCGCAGATGACCTTGATCTTGCCGCTCTTGCCCGCCGACTGGACGGCCTGGCCCGCGGCCGGGCCGTCGTAGGAGTAGACGCCGTAGATGCCGTTGACGCCGGGGTTGGTCTGGAAGGCGTTCTCGGCGTTCGAGAGCGCCTTGGACTGGTCCATGCCGTCGCTGATCTTCTGGAGCACCTTGACGTCGGAGCCCTTGAGTGCGTCCTCGAAGCCCTGGATGCGCTCGACGGCGTTGGAGGCGGTGAGCGAGCCGACCAGGATCACCACCTGGCCCTTGCCGCCGAGGGCGGCCTTCATCGCCTCGCCGGCCTTCTGCCCGGCCTGGTAGTTCGGGGTGCCGAGGTAGAGCGCCGCGCCGTCCTCGGGGGGCAGCGGGGAGTCGATGGCCAGGACGGGGACGCCGGCGCTGGTGTAGGAGTCGATCGGGGCCTTGACGGCGGTGGCGTCGATCGCCGACACCTCCAGGCCGGTGAGGTTCTGCGAGTGCAGCGCGGAGAGCATGGAGAGCTGCTGGTCGAGCCGGCCGTTCGCGGGGGCCTGGAAGGTGCCCTTGACGGACAGGTCGCCGGTGCCCTTGGTGAAGCCGATCTTGCCGGCGTTCCAGTAGTCCACCGCGACGTTGACCACCATCGCCTCGTTGAGCTGGGAGAGGTCCTTGCCGGCGAGGGCGTCCTTGATCGACTGGTCGAGCTTGGCGAGGTTGGCGTCGTTGAAGGTGATGTCGCCCTGGATGCTCGCGGCGGCGGCGCCGGAGGTGGCGGGGCTCGCGCTGCCGGCGCCCTGCTTGCTGCAGGCGGCCGCGGACAGCACCACGGAGGTGGCGGCCAACAGGACGGTGAGCCTGAGGAGGCCTGGACGTCGGCGGGTCGGGGTTGCGGTGCGCACGGTGCTGTCCTCTCGGTGGGCCGTACCGGGTGGGGAACGGCGGGTCACGGGTGCCGGTGGCACTGGCGGTGCCGGCGTGGTGGAGGCGTTCGTGTTGCACGGGCGTTTCGGGGGGTGGCGAGTATTGTTAGCGCTCACACGGGTGGGCGTCAACGGGTCGGCGGGGCCCGGGTTTTCCGGTCGCCGTCAGTGGACTGACGGGGCGTCACGCCCTTGTTCGACCGGGATCCGGTGCTTGTCAGAGCCCTTGACAGGCCGATTGTTAGCGTTAACAATTTGCCTGCCGCCGGCCGTCACCGGCGGCGCCCGACCCACCCCACTCCGCCGGCGGGCGCCAAGACCCGCTTCCGTCGCCCACCGGCGGCCCCCGTTCCACCCTTCCCCAGAGGTGTGGAACGGCAGGCCGGTCGCCGACTCCCGCGCTGACGCGGGACGAGTCGGCGACCGGCCCCGACATCGGACCCCTCGCAACGAAGGACCAGACGTGACCGTGCCACCCGCCACCCCGGACCCGGACCGCTACGTCGTCGGCGTCGACTTCGGCACGCTCTCCGGCCGTGCCGTGGTGGTCCGAGTGCGCGACGGCGAGGAGCTCGGGACCGCCGTCCACGAGTACCCGCACGCCGTCATCGAGCAGCGGCTGCCCGGCACCGGCGCGGCGCTGCCCCCGGACTGGGCGCTCCAGCACCCCGCCGACTGGCGCGACGTGCTGCGCACCGCCGTCCCCGCCGCCGTGGCTGCCGCCGGCGTGGACCCCGCCCTGATCATCGGCATCGCCACCGACTTCACCGCCTGCACCGTGCTGCCCGCCCGCGCCGACGGCACCGCGCTCGCCGAGCTCCCGCAGTGGGCCGACCGCCCGCACGCCTGGCCCAAGCTCTGGAAGCACCACGCCGCCCAGCAGCAGGCCGACCGCATCAACGACCTGGCCCACGCCCGCGGCGAGAAGTGGATCGCGCGCTACGGCGGCAAGATCTCCGCTGAGTGGCAGTACGCCAAGGCGCTGCAGCTGCTGGAGGAGGACCCCGAGGTCTACGCGGCCTGCGAGCGCTGGATCGAGGCCGCCGACTGGATCGTCTGGCAGCTCACCGGCGCCGAGAGCCGCAACGCCTGCACCGCCGGCTACAAGGGCCAGTACCAGGACGGCGCGTACCCGAGCGAGGAGTACCTGGCCGCGCTGCACCCGCAGTTCGCCGACTTCGCCCGCACCCGGCTGGAGCACCCGCTGGCCGCGCTCGGCTCCCGGGTCGGCTCGCTGACCGCCGAGGCGGCCGGCTGGACCGGCCTGCCGCAGGGCATCGCCGTCGCCGCCGGCAACGTGGACGCCCACGTCGCCGCGCCCGCCGCGCGCGCCGTGGAGAACGGGCAGCTGCTCGCCATCATGGGCACCTCCACCTGCCACGTGGTCAACGGGCCGGTCCTGGCCGAGGTGCCCGGCATCTGCGGCGTGGTCGAGAACGGCATCGTCACCGGCAGCTACGGCTACGAGGCCGGCCAGAGCGCCGTCGGCGACATCTTCGCCTGGTGGCTGCGCCAGGGCCTGCCCGCCGACTACCTCGCCGAGGCCGGGGCCAATGGCGAGGACGCGCACCAGCTGCTCACCCGCAAGGCCGCGGACCAACCCGTCGGGGGGCACGGCCTGGTGGCGCTGGACTGGCTGAACGGCAACCGCAGCACCCTGGTCGACCACGACCTGTCCGGCGTGATCGTCGGCCTCACCCTGGCCACCCGCCCGGAGGAGGTCTACCGCGCCCTGCTGGAGGCCACCGCGTTCGGCACCCGGGTCATCGTGGAGGCGCTGGAGCAGGGCGGGGTGCCGGTCACCGAGTACATCGTCACCGGCGGCCTCGGCAAGAACGCCCTGCTGATGCAGATCCACGCCGACGTGCTGCGCCGACCGGTCTCGCTCGCCGTGTCCGAGCAGGGCCCGGCCGTCGGCTCGGCCATCCACGCCGCCGTCGCCGCCGGGGCCCACCCCGACGTGCGGACCGCCTCCGCGGCGATGGGCCGCAAGCGCTCCGACGCCTACCGGCCCGACCCCGAGCGCGCCGACGCCTACGACCGGCTCTACGCCGAGTACCGCGCCCTGCACGACAAGTTCGCCACCGACGGCACCCTGCACCGGCTGCGCCGCATCCGCAACGCCGCGCTGGCGGCCGCCCCGACCACTTCGAGTGAGGCACCGTGACCACGACCATCGACGCGATCCGCCGCCAGGTCAGCGACCTGCACCAGGAGTTGGTGCGCTACGGCCTGGTGGTCTGGACGGCCGGCAACGTCTCCGCCCGCGTCCCGGGCGAGGACCTGCTGGTGATCAAGCCCAGCGGCGTCCCGTACGAGGAGCTGTCGCCGGAGAACATGATCGTCTGCGACCTGGACGGCAACGTCGTCGAGGGCAAGCACTCGCCCTCCTCCGACACCGCCGCCCACGCCTACGTCTACCGCCACCGGCCCGACGTCGGGGGAGTGGTGCACACCCACTCCACCTACGCCTGCGCCTGGGCGGCCCGCGGCGAGGCGGTGCCCTGCGTGCTCACCGCGATGGCCGACGAGTTCGGCGCCGAGATCCCGATCGGCCCGTTCGCGCTGATCGGCGACGACTCGATCGGCCGGGGCATCGTGGAGACCCTCGACGGCCACCGCTCGCCCGCCGTGCTGATGAAGAGCCACGGCGTCTTCACCATCGGCAAGGACGCCAAGGCCGCCGTCAAGGCGGCCGTGATGTGCGAGGACGTGGCACGCACCGTGCACATCTCCCGCCAGCTCGGCGAGCCGCTGCCGATCGCCCAGGCGGACATCGACAGCCTCAACGACCGCTACCAGAACGTCTACGGCCAGCGCCCCGCGGCCGCCCAGTGAGGAGTCAGCAGTGAACCGGAGCACCGAGGGACCCGAGATCTGGTTCCTGACGGGTAGTCAGGAGATGTACGGCGAGGAGACGCTGCGCCAGGTCGCCGAGCAGTCCTGGCAGATCGCGGCCGCGCTGGGCAAGTCGTCCGAGCTGCCCGTCAAGCTGGTCTGGCAGCCCGTGCTCACCGGCGACGCGGCGATCCGCCGGATCTGCCTGGAGGCCGACGCCAACGACCGGTGCATCGGCCTGATCACCTGGATGCACACCTTCTCACCGGCCAAGATGTGGATCACCGGCCTGTCCGGGCTGCGCAAGCCGCTGCTGCACCTGCACACCCAGGCCAACGTCGACCTGCCCTGGCAGTCCATCGACATGGACTTCATGAACCTGAACCAGGCCGCCCACGGCGACCGGGAGTTCGGCTTCGTGCAGACCAGGCTCGGGGTGGCCCGCAAGACCGTCGTCGGGCACGTAAGCGACCCGGCCGTGACCGCCAGGGTCGGCGCGTGGGCCCGGGCCGCCGTCGGCCGGGCCGAGCTGGGCAGCCTGCGACTGGCCCGGTTCGGCGACAACATGCGCGACGTCGCCGTCACCGAGGGCGACAAGGTGGAGGCGCAGCGCCGGTTCGGCGTCTCGGTCAACACCTACGGCGTCAACGACCTCGTAGCGGCGGTGGATTCGACCTCGGACGAGGAGGTCGGCGCGCTGGTCGAGGAGTACCGGGACACCTACCGCCTCGCCCCCGAGCTGGCCGCGGACGGTGCCCAGCACGACGCGCTGCGCTACGCGGCCAAGATCGAGCTCGGCCTGCGCGGCTTCCTGGACGCCGGCGGCTTCAAGGCCTTCACCACCAACTTCGAGGACCTCGGCGGCCTGCGCCAGCTGCCCGGGCTCGCCGTGCAGCGGCTGATGGCCGACGGCTACGGCTTCGGCGGCGAGGGCGACTGGAAGACCTCGCTGCTGCTGCGGACCGTCAAGGCGATGGCCGCCGGCCGGCCCGGGGGCACCTCCTTCATGGAGGACTACACCTACCACCTGGAGCCCGGGCGGGAGTTGGTGCTCGGGGCGCACATGCTGGAGGTCTGCCCGAGCATCGCCGCCGGCACGCCGTCCTGCGAGATCCACCCGCTGTCCATCGGCGGCCGGGAGGACCCGGTCCGGCTGGTCTTCGACGCGGCGCCGGGCCCGGCCGTGGTGGTCGGCCTGGCCGACCTCGGGGACCGGTTCCGGCTGGTCGCCAACGAGGTCGACGTGGTCGAGCCGCCGGCGCCGCTGCCCAACCTGCCGGTCGCCAGGGCGGTCTGGCGGCCCCGCCCGGACCTGCGCGGCTCGGCCGAGGCCTGGCTGATGGCCGGCGCGCCGCACCACACCGTGCTCTCCAGCGCGGTGGGCACCGAGGAGCTGGACGACCTCGCGGAGATGCTCGCGGTCGAGCTGCTGGTGATCGACGCCGACACCACGAGCCGCCGGTTCGTCCGGGAGCTGCGCTGGAACCAGGCCTACCACCGCCTGGCACAGGGGTTCTAGAGAGGCGCTGGTCGGGCCCGGACGGCGGGGGTGGCGCGCCGTCCGGGCCCGGGTCAGGGAGTGGTGGCTGTCAGCCGAGGGTCCACTGCTGGTTGGTGGCGCCGGAGCAGGTCCAGAGTTGGGCGAGGGTGCCGTTGGTGGTGGCGGCGCCGGTGACGTCCAGGCACAGGCCGGACTGGGTGTTGGTGACGCTGCCGTCGGAGTTGAGGTGCCACTGCTGGTTGGTCTGGCCGTTGCAGGGCCACACGTCGACCTTGGTGCCGTTGGTGGTGCCCCTGCCGTAGGCGTCCAGGCACAGCTGGGTGCTGCCGCTGTAGACGGTCAGCTGGTCGGAAGAGGTGTGGGTCCAGGTCTGGTTCGAGCCGCCCCAGCAGTCGTAGATCTGCACCTGGGTGCCGGCCGTGGTCGAGCCGTTCGGCACGTCCAGGCACCTGCCCGAACCCGTACCGCGCAACGCACCGGTAGTACCGCCGCCGCCACCGCCGGGGCCTGAGCCGCCGCCGAGGGCGGCGAGCGCCGCGCCGTAGGCGGGCTTGGGCTGGTCGTTGTCGTCGTACATGGTGGCGGCGCCGTAGCCGGGGAAGGTGCCGGGGATCCAGGAGTGCGCGTCGTCGATGCCCCACTGGGAGACGCCGACGCAGCCGCTGACGGCGAGGCAGTCGCGCACCACCGTGGTGTAGTCGGTGGCCTGCTGGGCCAGCGAGCCGCCGCTCGCGGGGAGTTGGATGCGGTCGTCGAGCTCGGTGACGGCGACGTTCAGGCCGAGGTTGGCGAAGCGCTGCATGTTGGCCTGCATGTCGCCGGGGACCTGGCCGAGGATGAAGTGGCTCTCGAAGCCGATGCCGTCGAGCGGGACGCCCTGGGACTTGAGCTGGGAGGCCAGGGAGTAGAGGGCGTTGCTCTTGGCGTTCTCGCCCTCGACGTTGTAGTCGTTGAGGTAGAGCTTGGCGCCCGGGTCGGCGGCGTGGGCGGTGCGCAGGGCGTCGGCGAGGTAGCCGGGGCCCATCGCGTTGTAGAAGGCGTCCTGGCGCAGGCTGCCGTCGTCGTTGAACGGCTCGTTGACGACGTCCCAGGAGTAGACCTGGCCCTTGTAGTGGGTGGCCTCGGTGGTGATGTGGGACTCCATCGCGCCCTGGACCTGGTTGCTCGGCAGGTTGCTGACCCAGGACGGGAGTTGGCTGTGCCAGACCAGGTTGTGGCCGCGCACCCGCATGCCGTTCGACTTGGCGAAGTTGACGATCTGGTCGCCGGGGCCGAAGTTGTAGTTGCCGGGCGAGGGTTCGGTGGTGTCCCACTTCATCTCGTTGCCGGGGGTGACCATGTCGAACTGGGCGGCGGCGATGCTGGTTTCGCCGCTCACGCCGAGATCGCCGTCGGTCAGCGCGGTGCCGAAGTAGCGGGAGTCCGACTCGGCTGCGGCGCGCAGGGTCGAGGCGGTGGTGCTGCTGGTGGCGGCGGTGGCGGGAGCGGTCGCGGCCGGTAGGCCGACCACGACCGCCAGTGCGGCGGTGAGCGCGAGGGTCCGGGCACGGTGCAGTGCCCTGGGCGTGGGTTTGAGCTGCATGGTCGACCTCCAGCGGTCGTTGTGGGGGGAAGGCGCACGCCGACGGCACGGCGCGCCGACCGTGCGGGGGCACGGGAGCGGGGGCCAACGGGTGCGCGGGGAGTGGGGGATGGCGCCGCCCCGGCCGTCCGGCAACGGCACTCGGCGGGAGCGGCTCCCGAGGACCGACCGGCACCTGGTGGGTGGAGGCAGCAGCCGGTCGGCCTCAGCCAGGAAAGCGGCAGTTCGAATGATGCGTCAAGAATGGGTTGATAGTTTCGGCAATGTTTCGAAACCTCCGAGGTCAACGACGGCCGGGAGGCACTGCCGCGCCAGGCCGACCAAACCCGGTTCCTGCGCAACCACTTGACAGTCGGTCATGCACACTGCACCGTCTCCTCCCATGACATCCTCCCCGTGGACCGGCATCCCGGAGCTGAGGATGTTAGCGCTAACAACCCCACCCGTTCGCGCTACCAGGGAGAATCCGCGATGAAGATCCCCCATGCCTGGCGCCGCCTGCGCCGGCCCCTGCGAACCACCGCCCTCGCCCGGGCGGGCGCCGCGGCGGTCATCGTCCTCGGCGCGCTGGTCACCGCCGGAACCACGGCCGCACCGGCCCAGGCCGCCACCCAGGGGCCGTGCGACCTCTACGCCGCCGGCGGCACCCCGTGCGTGGCCGCCCACTCCACCACGCGGGCGCTGTACGGCTCCTACGGCGGCCCGCTCTACCAGGTGCGGCGCGCCTCCGACGGCGCCACCAAGGACATCGGCCTGCTGAGCGCCGGCGGCTACGCCGATGCCGCCGCGCAGGACGCGTTCTGCGCCGGCACCAGCTGCGTCATCACCGTCATCTACGACCAGTCCGGCCGGCACAACAACCTCACCCAGGGCCCCGGCGGCGGGGCCGCGCCCAACGCCGACAACCTGGCCGACGCCACCGCCGCGCCGATCACCCTGGGCGGCCACCAGGCCTACGGCGTCTACATCCCGCCCGGCACCGGCTACCGCGACGACAACACCAACGGCATCGCCACCGGCGACCAGCCGGAGGGCATGTACGCCGTCCTGGACGGATCGCACTACAACGGCGGCTGCTGCTTCGACTACGGCAACGCCGAGACCAGCAACCACGACGACGGCAACGGCACCATGGAGGCCGTCTACTTCGGCAACATCAAGGTCTGGGGCTACGGCAGCGGCAACGGCCCGTGGGTGATGGCCGATCAGGAGAACGGCCTGTTCTCCGGCGTCAACGCGGGCTACAACGCCAACGACCCGAGCATCAACGACCGGTTCGTGACCGCGATGGTCAAGGGCGGGCCCAACCAGTGGGCGATCCACGAGGGCAACGCCCAGTCCGGCGGCCTGGCCACCGGCTACAGCGGGCCGCGCCCCAACGTCAACGGCTACAACCCGATGCACAAGGAGGGCGCCATCATCCTGGGCATCGGCGGCGACAACAGCAACGGCGCCGACGGCACCTTCTACGAGGGCGTGATGACCTCGGGCTACCCGAGCGACGCCACCGAGAACGCGGTCCAGGCCAACATCACCGCCGTCGGCTACGGCACCTCCAGTACCGGCGGTGCCAGTGGTGCGTTGCGCGGTACGGGTTCGGGCAGGTGCCTGGACGTGCCGAACGGCTCGACCACGGCCGGCACCCAGGTGCAGATCTACGACTGCTGGGGCGGCTCGAACCAGACCTGGACCCACACCTCTTCCGACCAGCTGACCGTCTACAGCGGCAGCACCCAGCTGTGCCTGGACGCCTACGGCAGGGGCACCAGCAACGGCACCAAGGTCGACGTGTGGCCCTGCAACGGCCAGACCAACCAGCAGTGGCACCTGAACTCCGACGGCAGCGTCACCAACGCCCAGTCCGGCCTGTGCCTGGACGTCACCGGCGCCGCCACCACCAACGGAACCCTCGCCCAACTCTGGACCTGCTCCGGCGCCACCAACCAGCAGTGGACCCTCGGCTGAGCCGGCTCGGGCTGGCTTGACATGGTCTGTGTGAGCGTTAACAATCTTGCTCGACAGCAATGAGAGCTCCGCCGGTCGAACGTGGCTGCCCCCAGGCTTCCCATGTTCGACCGGCGGCCGCGGGTCCGCCCCTATGAGGGTGGGGAGCGGAACGGAGCCCGTCGCCGGTGCGCTCCGGCCTTCCCCGGACCGGAGCCGCACCGGCGGCGGGTGGCCGGCGGCGCCGCTCGTTCCGACAGCCGAGGGAGCAGCCAGTGCCGGGAGACCCACACCCGTGCCACGATGACCTGACGGTCACTCAGGAGACCGCCGCCACCCTGCCGGACGGCCGGCGGGTGACCCGGTGGACCTTCGGCTCCGCGCGGCACGTCACGGTGGAGGTGCTCGACCTCGGCGCCCGGCTCCAGGCCCTGCACGTGCCGGACGCGAACGGGCGGCGGGCCAACGTCGTCCTCGGCTGCGACGGTGTCGCGGACCTGCTCGGCGAAGCCGCCTACCTCGGTGCGACGGTCGGCCGCTACGCGAACCGGATCGCCGGCGGCGTGCTGCCGCTGGACGGTGCCACGCACCACCTGGCCACCCAGGACGGCGGTCACACCCTGCACGGCGGGCCGGACGGCTTCGCCACCCGGCTGTGGGACGGCGTGGTGGTCCGGTCGGGCCGGCGGGTCGGCGTCCGCTTCCGCCTGCACAGCCCGGACGGCGACCAGGGGTTCCCCGGCGCCCTCGACGCCGAGGTGACCTACCTGCTCGACCCGGCGGGCGACCTCTCGATCTCCTACCGGGCGACCACCGATGCCCCGACGGTGGTCAACCTCACCAACCACGCCTACTTCAACCTGGCCGGCGAGCGCTGCGGCACGGTGCTCGACCACCTGCTCCGGGTCGAGGCCAACGGCTACCTGCCGGTCGACGCGCGGCTGATCCCGCTCGGCCAGGTGGAGCCCGTCGGCGGTACGCCGTTCGACCTGCGCGGAGCGTCCCGGATCGGCGACCAGCTCGCGGCCGGCCACCCGCAGGTCCGCCGGGCGGCCGGCTTCGACCACAACTGGGTGCTCGACGGCACCGGTTTCCGCCGGGCGGCCGTCCTGGTCCACCCGGACAGCGGCCGGCGGCTCGACTGCCTGACCACCGAGCCGGGCATCCAGGTCTACACCGGCGGCCACTTCGACGGCTCGCTGGCCGGCCGCTCCGGCCGCCCGTACTGGGCCCACGCGGGCATCGCGCTGGAGACCCAGCACTTCCCCGACTCGCCCAACCGCCCCGACTACCCCTCCACCGTCCTGCGCCCGGGGGAGGAGTACCGCTCGACGACGGTGTACCGGTTCTCGGCCGAGTGAGCGCAGGGGTGCGCCGGCGGCTCCAACGTGCCAGTGTGCCAAGCCCGCAGACGCGGTCCTGGCACACTGGCACGATGACGAGGAAGCTGATGATCGCGCTCACCGACACGGTGGACGCCCCGGTCGACCGGGTGTTGGACCTCATCGCCGACAGGTACGGCCCGGCGGTGGGGCTGGACCCCTCGCGGGTCGAGGTCGACCGGGAGCACGGTCGCATCGCCTACCAGGGCGGCTGGTGGTACCGCGGGGAGTACGAGGTCACCGAGGAGGCCGGGCACACCCGGGTCACGCACCGAGTCCTCAACGTGGCCGGCCGGGGCAGCCGGTGGGCCGTCCCCCTGGCGAACAAGTTCTTCATCGGCTTCCGGGACCGGACCACGGCAGGCTTCCGCGAGTTGCTGCGCGAGGCCGGCGGGAGCCGCTGACCGCGCTGTCGGACGGCTCGCGCCCCCGCGGCCCGGTGACGAGTCCTCAGGGCCCCGCGTACGCCGTCGCCTGGATGCCGTAGAGCTCGGCGTAGCGGCCCCGCTCGGCGAGGAGTTCGCGGTGCGAGCCGATCTCGACGAGGCGGCCGCCGGCCAGCACCAGGATGAGGTCGGCGCCGGTGACGGTGGAGAAGCGGTGCGAGACGATCACCGTGATCGCCCCGGTGCGGGCGGCGAGTTCGCGGGCCCGGGCCATCTGCCGCTGGAAGATCTCCTGTTCGCTGGGGGCGTCCAGCGAGGCGGTGGGCTCGTCGAGGACGAACAGCAGCGGGTCGCGGCGCATGGTGGCCCGGGCCAGGGCGGTCTTCTGCCACTGGCCCTCGGACAGGTCCACCCCGCCCAGCTCGCGGCCCAGTTGGGTGTCCAGGCCGTCGGGCAGGCGCGCGACGAACCCGGTGGCCTCCGCCTCGCCGACCGCCTCGGCGATCCGCTCGCGGTCCGCCAGGTGCGGCAGGTCGCCCAGGCCGACGGTCTCGGCGAACACCGTGTGGTAGCGGCCGAAGTCCTGGAAGGCCGCGCTGGTGCGGGCGTGCCAGTGCGCGGCGTCGAAGTCCGCGAGGTCGGTCCCGTCGACGGTGATCCGACCCGAGTCCGGCCGGTAGAACCGGTTGAGCAGTTTGACCAGCGTGGTCTTGCCGGAGCCGTACTCGCCGACCACCGCGACCACGGTGCCCGCCGGGATGGTGAAGCTCAGCTCGGCCAGCGCGAGCCGGTCGGTTCCGGGGTACTCGTAACTGACCCGGTCGAAGACGATGCCCTCGGTGAGCCGGGGCGGCGGCGCCAACTCGCCGGTGCGGCTCGCGCGTTGGTCGGCGGTGTAGCGGCGCAGCCACAGGTACGGGTCGATGAAGCGCTGGGCGGCCACCGCGTCCGTGCTGCGGGCCACGGCGGACTGCACCGAACCGCGCAGAGTGGCGGCGACGGTCAGCGCGAGCACCACGTCGCCCGGCGCGCCGTGCCCGGTCGCGGTGCGGTGGATGACCAGGCCCAGGGCGGCCACGAAACCGAGGGTGAAGAGCGCCCAGCCGCTCACCCGCCAGGCCGCTGCCGCCAGTTGTGCCCGGAACCGGCGCCGGGCGGCCTGCGCCCAGACGGCGGCCTGCCGCCGGGTCAGCTCCTCGCCCGCCCCCGCGACCCGGACCTCCTTGGCGGGTGCGGCCCCTGACACGGTCTCGAACAGGTGCTGGTTGAGCCGGACCGCCTCCGCGGCCTCGGTCTCGGCCCGGCTGTTCTCCAGTTGGCCCCGCCGGTCGAACCAGAGCGGGACGGCGGCGGCCGGCAGCAGGAGCAGCAGCAAGGGGCTTACCGATCCCAACAGCAGGAGGGAGAGGCCGAGTTGCAGCACGCTGAACAGCGCGCCGACGCCGGACCAGAAGCCGTTGGCGATGTGCCAGGGCGCGCCGCGCACGATCATCGCCCGGTCCAGGAAGTCGCTGCGCTCCACGTGTTCCACGCCGTCCAGCAGGGCGAGCTCGCGGTTGATCGAGGCGTTCAGGTCCAGCACGCCGACCTGGTCGACGAGCAGCCCCTTGATGTTGCTGCCCAGGTCGCTGAGGACAGCCGTGACGGCGTAGACGGCGGCCGCACCGAGCGCGGCGGCGACCGCGGTGCCGGAGTCGCCCGCCACCGCGGCGTCGATCGCGGCGCGCAGGCAGAGGGCGGTGGCGGCGACCGTGCCGAGCGAGAGCAGCTGGGTGAGCAGCGAGCCGGTGGTCAGCCGGCGGGAACGGCGCCAGGACAGGTCGAACAGGTCCCGGGCGAGCCCCAGGTAGTCGCGGGCGGTCGGCCGGTCGTCGGATGGCTGCGGTCGGCGGGTCACGGGAGCTCCCTCTCGTCCGTACGGTCGTCGTAGCCGAGCCGGAAGCGCTCGGCCTGGATGGCGAAGAGGTCGGCGTACTTGCCCTCGCGGGCCATGAGTTCGTCGTGGGTGCCGGACTCGGTGATCCGCCCGCCGTCCAGCAGCACGATCCGGTCGGCCTGCCGGACGGTGGACAGGCGGTGCGAGATCAGCACCACGCCGGCCCGGCCGCGGTGGCGCGCGAGGCGTTCGAAGACCTCGAACTCGGTGCGGACGTCGAGGTGCGCGGTCGGCTCGTCGAGCACCAGCAGGCCGGCACCGGTGTGCACGGCGTACAGGGCGCGGGCGAGCACGGCCTGCTGCCACTGGCCGCCGGAGAGGTCCACACCGCCGGTCCGGGTGCGCGCGAGCGGGGTCCGCCAGCCGTCCGGCAGGCGCTCCAGCACCGCGTCGAAGCCGGAGTCCCGCGCGGCGGTGGCCAAGGCGGCCTGGTCGACCGGCACGGTGGCGTGTCCGAGCGCGACGTTGTCCGCCGCCGACAGCTGGTACTTGACGAAGTCCTGGAACACCACCGAGACGTGCTCGCGCCAGGCCGCGGTGCCGATGTCGGCGAGGTCGGTCCCGTCGGCCGTGATCCGGCCGCCGGTCGGGCGGTAGAGCCCCGACAGCAGCTTGATCAGGGTGGACTTGCCGGCACCGTTGAGCCCCACCACGGCGAGCAGTTCACCGGGCCGGATCTCCAGGTCGAGTCCGTTCAGCACGGTCCGCCCGGTGCCCGGGTAGCCGAAGGACACGTTCTCGAAGGCGACCAGCGGCGGCTCGGTGAACCGGACGGCGGCGGTCGGCTCCGCGTGCTCGGCCGGGCCGAGGGCTTCGCGCAGCTCCTGGTAGGCCCGCGTGCCCTCGCCCGCGGCGCGGATGTTGCGGACGTCCTCGCTGTAGCCGAACGCCAGCAGCAGCGACCAGGAGGCCGTCAGTACGGCGGTGAGGACGGCGACCGTGACCCGGCCGTGGGCCGCGTCGTGGGCCACTGCCAGGTAGACGGCGGCCAGCGGCAGGCCGACCAGCAGGAACTGGTTCCACTCGTTGACGAGCATGCGGCGCGAGGCCGACCAGACCGGGGCGAACATCTGCTGCAGGTACTGCTGGACCCGGTCGGTCAGCCAGCGGCCGAGGCCGAAGACCCGGATCTCCATGGCCGGGCCGACGGTGGTCAGCGCGTTCTGCCAGACCTCCGCGTGCCGGCCGTGGTCGATGCCCCGGCGCCACAGGTCGGTGAAGACCACGGCCTGGCGGCTGCGCAGGTACTGGTTGAGCGCGGCGGGCAGCAGCAGCACCGGCACGGCCCACCAGGCGTACTGCGCGAGCACCGAGCAGGAGGCGGCGACGCCGAACAGGCCGGTGGCCCGGCGCAGCAGGCCGAGGGCGCCGTCGGCCGGGGTGCGTTCCGTCCAGTTGGCCGGTTCGGCCCGGGCCTGCCGGATCAGCCGCTGCACCCGCGGCGTCTCGAGCGCCTCGATGGTCGGCACCCGGGCGGTGAGCCTGAGCAACCGGGTCCGGTGCGCGCCGTCGATCCGGGCGTGCGCGAGCTGTTCGAAGGGGGCGGTCAGTGCCTCGATGACGTGTCCGACCAGCAGGACGAGGCCGAAGACGGCGAGCGGGCCGAGGGCGGCGGCGAACATGTCCGAGCCCGGGTGGCCCTGCACGCGGGCGATCAGCGCCGCGGTGGTCAGCGCCGCGGCGGCCGGGACGGCCGCCTGCACGGCGAGCAGCCCGACCAGGGCGATCAGCAGCGGGGCCCGCGCGTCGCGCAGCGGACGCAGGAGCAGGACGGTGCGTTCTGGGACGGGTATCACTGGCGTAGGTCCTCTGGAGGCGGTGGGGCGACGGACACGGCGAGGAAAGCCAGGGGTGCGGATCGAGGGGCGGACGGATCTGCGACTGTGGGCATGTCGGCTCCTTCTGGTACGAGTGTGGACTGACGATCGGTCAGGGGCACGGAGTTTCGCGCTGAGCTAATGGTCCGTCAGCTGGCGGCGAAGACCCGGACGTCCCAGGCCCCCAGGCGGATCCGGGCGCCCGCGGCGATCGCGCCGTCGGTCAGGACATCGGTCAGGACATCGGTCAGGTCGGTGGGTGCGAGGACCTCGACGGGCTCCCAGCTCCAGTTGTGCACCACGTGGACGCGGCGCCCGTCCGGGTTGGTGCCGGTGGCCGCGGTGACGGAGGCGGGCAGGTCGCGCCAGCCGCTGACCGGGGTGGGGGCCAGCCAGGCGGCCAGCGCCCGGGCGAAGCCGCGGCCGGGCACGGTGCCGACGCAGGTCACCCGGCCGGCGCCGTGCGGGTGGGTGGTGACGGCGGGCCAGCGGCCGAAGTGCGGGTGGTCGTACTCGGCGAGCACGGTGGCGCTGGTGGCGGTCAAGCCCTCCACCCAGTGGGTGGCGGTGGCGTCCTGGGGGAGCGTCAGGGGGCTGCCGGGGGCGGCGTGCAGGGGGAGCGGGGCGGGCAGGTTGCTGAACTCGTCGTAGTAGGCCCCGGCGGCGGTGGTGAGGCGGGCCGGGGTGGGCTCGTGGCGGGCCCGGGCCTCCTGGTCGGCGTAGCCGGTGCGCGGGCCGAGCACCAGGTGGCCGCCGGCCCGGGCGTACGCCCGCAGCCATTCGAGCGTGGAGTCCTCGGCGAGGTGGAGGCCGGGGACGACGAGCACGGGGTGGCGCCGGGCGGCCAGCTCGGGGGCCAACCCGCCGTTGTCGTCCCGGGGGTCGTGGAGCTGGCGGGCGTGCAGGATCCGCACCTGGCGGCCCGACTCGAAGGCGCCGCGGTAGAACGGGTCGAAGATCCGCTGGTAGGAGGCGCCGTCGGGCGTGCCGTCCGGGGTGGCGAGCGGTGGGTACTTCTGCATCAGCCACTTGCTGGGCATCGAGTGCACCATGGTGATGTCGGCGTCGGGGTGCAGGTCGGCCGCCAGTGCCCCGGCGGTCTCGAAGTCGGCTCCCAGCCGGGCTAGTTCGTGGTAGATCCGGCCCGGGCGGCCGCTGTGCGGCAGGATCCCGCCCCAGTAGGTCTCGGTGCCGAAGTGCAGGGTGTGCCAGTGCCAGTACTCGATCATCCGGGCGCCCCGGGAGACCATCGCCCAGGCGGCCTGCCGCCACTGGCCGTCGAAGGCCGGCCGGTTCTCCGAAGTGCCGCTGATGGCCTGGGCGTTGGTCTCGGTGACCAGGAACGGCTCCTGCCGGGAGGAGAAGATCCGGTCCGCGCTGCGGTACAGGGCCCAGACGCCGGTGGTCTTCCACTCCTGGGTGTGCGCGTCAGGGGTGGGGTCGGGCAGGGTGAGGGCGTCCTGCATGTCGTAGTAGGGGTTGCCGGCGGTGACGTCCAGGCTGTCGGTCAGCTCGTCGTCGTCCATCGCCGGGTGCTCGTAGGCGATGCAGGTGGTGACGAACTGCTCGGGGCGGGCGTACTCGCGCACGATGCCGGCCTGCCAGGCGATGAACTCGCTGGTCTGGCGCGCCTGGAAGGCCCGCCAGGCGACGTCGTACTGCGGCTGCTGGTTGCCCTCGGGCCGCCACAGGTCGGCCCAGGTGGTCAGCCGGTGCGACCAGTAGACCAGGCCCCACTCGCGGTTGAGGGTCTCCACGTCGCCGTACTCGGCGCGCAGGTGGTCGGTGAACCGCTGGAAGACGCCGTGGTTGTGGGGCAGGTGCAGGCCGGGTTCGTTGTCCACCTGGAAGCCGATGACGGCCGGGTGCGCCGCGTGCCGGGCGAGGATGGCCCGGGTGACCCGCTCGGCGTGGAAGCGGAAGGCGGCGTGGGTGAAGTCCGCCTCCTGGCGGGCGCCCCCGGTCATCCGCCGGCCGGTGGGCTGCTGGGTCGCGATCTCCGGGTACTGCCGGGCCAGCCAGGGCGGCACGGCGTAGGTGGGCGTGCCGAGCACGACGCAGATGCCGCGCTCGTGCGCGGCGTCCAACACGGGGTGGAGCCACTCCAGTTCGAACCGGCCGTCCTCCGGCTCCCAGGTGGACCAGACCGACTCCCCGACCCGGATGACGGTGAACTTCGCCTCGGCCATCAGGTCGAGGTCCTGCTTGAGCCGGTCGTACGGCTGGTACTCCGGGTAGTAGGCGGCGCCGAACAGGACGCGCGGGGGCAGCGGGAACATGTGCGGACCTCGGGACGTGAGGGTGCCCCGACCGCCGGGAGACCGGCGGTCGGGGCGGGGAAAAGGGGTCGGATCAGGTCAGGAAGCGGTGCCGGTCACGGTGGTGCCGGACTTGGTCACCGTGTAGGTCACCGTGGCGCCGCTCCAGAACTCGACGGTCAGCGTCACCGGGGCGCCGTCCTTGAGCGAGTTGAGGAAGTCGGGCTTGAAGACCAACGCGTTGTTCGCGTAGTCCGGCGAGAAGGCCCCGTTGAAGGCCTGGTAGGCGGTCCAGCTCGCCGAGCCGGCGGCGGTGCCGTCGGCGTACTGGGACTTGATGGTCTCCAGCTGGTCACCGTTGTACTGGGTGGGGATGCTGAGCGAGGCGGTGGTGCCGGTGGCGTCGGACAGCACCGGCTTGTCGGAGGAGATCACGTGGATCAGCCACGGCACGCCGGTGGAGAACTCGGCCTTGATCGTCGAGTTGACCCCGTAGGCCTGGTTGCCGCTGAGGTCGGCGAGTGCCCGCGCCGTGAGGGTCAGCTGGGTGCCGCTGACGGTGTAGTCGCGGCCCTCGACCAGCTTCTGGTGCCCGTTCCACAGGCCCTTGAAGGTGGTGCCGTTCAGGTTGAGGGTGAGGGTCTGCGCCGTGAACGGGCCGCCCTTCGGCACGAAGACGTTGTCGCTGGAGGCCGTGCCGGAGCGGGCCTTCCAGGACGACTTGATCATCGAGAAGATGTCGGGCTCGCGCCACTGCATGGCGGTGCGGTCCAGGTAGTTGCCGTCGTCCCAGAGCGCGCTGGTGACGCCGTTGAGTCGGGCCTGGTAGTTGACGTCCTCGTAGTACTTGAGCAGCTCGCCCTGCTCGACGGTGCCGGAGTTGGGCTCGCTGAGCAGGCCGTACTCGCCCAGGTAGACCGGTATGCCCTTGGCGACGAACTCGCTGTGCATCAGGGCGAAGGTGTCGGCCGTCATCTTCTGGTTCGTGGCGTCGTAGGTGGTGCCGCCGGCGATGTTCACGCTGAACGGGTAGTAGCCGTAGAAGTGCACGGTGGCCACGATGTTCTTGTCGTGCAGCGAGGCGATCTCGCCGTTCAGGTCGTCCATCAGCGGCTGGGACGGCGTGCAGCCCTGGGTGGGCAGCATGAGCAGGCGGTTCCCGTTGTTCCCGCCGCTGCCCCGCACGACGGCGTGGAACGCGGTGTTGAGCTCGTTCATGGACGCGGTCTTCTGGGCGTCGGAGGTGCCCGCGGCGAACTGCGGCTCGTTGACGCTCTCGAAGAGCAGCTTGCGCGACTCGTCCTTGAACTCGGCGGCGATCTGCGTCCAGGTCGCGTCGAACCGGGCCAGCACGGCGTCGTGGTCGCTGGGGACCGAGATGTTCTCGATCCAGTCCCAGGAGTCGTGGTGCACGTTCAGGTCGACGTAGAGGCCGTCGGCCAGCGCGTAGTCCACCACCTGCTTCACCCGGGCCATCCAGGTCGCGTCGATGGTGTACGGGGCGGTGGCGGACTGGTGGGGGTACCAGGAGACCGGGATGCGGACGCTCTTGAAGCCCTGGGCCTTCAGGTAGTCGAAGAGGGCCTTGGTGGTGAGCGGGTTGCCCCAGGAGGTCTCGTCGGGGATGGCGTCCATGGTGTTGCCCAGGTTCCAGCTGGGCTGCATCTGCGCCACGGCCTTCATCGGGTCGTTGGGGACCCAGGTGGACGCGGCGTTCGAGGCGGCCTGGTCGGCTGGGGCCGCGAGGGCGGTGCCGGTGGCGAGGCCGGTGGTGGTGATCAGGGCCACCAGCAGGCTCGCGGTCCGGGTGAGCCGGCGGCTGCGGGGGCCGGTGGCCCGTCGTGCGTCGTTCATGGGTGGTACCTCTCCGGGGGTGTTCTGGTGGGGGGTCAGGAGGCTTGTGCGGCTCGGTAGTCGAACCAGTCGAAGTGGACGGTGCCGGACGCGGCGTACATGCCGATCACCCGGCCGGTGAAGCCACCGGTCACCTCGGTGGACAGGTAGCGGCCTTCGAGGCTGCCGAGCACGGTGAACGTGCCGTCCGGCTCCTCGATGCCGAAGGAGACCAGGTCCGGGCCGCTGCGCGCCTCCCGCGGCTGCTGCTTGGCGATGTCGACACCGAGCACCACCGGTCCGGCGGGCAGCGGTCGGGCCGCCACCTCGGTGCGCAACGAGCCGATCCGCGCGAACACCTTCACCTCGCCGTCGCCGGCCTCGATCTCGTAGTGGTGCTGCTCGTCGAGGCGGACGGCCAGGCCGCCCCGGCCGGCGGAGGCGTCGACCAGCGTCCGTGCCTCGCAGGACAGGTGCTGCTGGCGGCGGCCGGTGAAGACCACGTCGGGCTCGTCCAGCGAGGCGCCGGCGGCGCGCAGGGTCAGCCAGCCGGAGCGCTCCTTGGTGGTGCAGAGCTCGGCGCGGCGCTCGCGCACCGAGATCCACTGCGGGTGCAGCTCGGCCTCGTCGAAGTCGTCGCGGGCCGGCACGGCCGGGACGGGCGTCAGCGGCCAGCCGGGCGCGGGCATCTCCAGCTCCAGCTCGCCGACCACGGGCCAGCCGTCCTCCCAGGTCACCGGCACCAGGAAGGTCTCGCGGCCGAGCACGTGCCAGCCGGGGGTGCCGCCGCCCGGTCGCACGGCGAGCAGCACCAGGCACCAGGAGCCGTCGGGCGCCTGCACCAGGTCGGCGTGGCCGGTGTTCTGGATCGGGTGGTGCATGCTGCGATGGGTCAGGATCGGGTTCGCGGGGCACGGTTCGAACGGGCCGGTCGGCGAGGTGCCGCGGGCGATCGAGACGCAGTGGCCGCGCTCGGTGCCGCCCTCGGCGATCAGCAGGTACCAGTACTCGCCGATCCGGTACAGGTGCGGTGCCTCGGGGGCCTGCGCGCCGGGTGCGCCGGACCAGGTGCGCTCCGGCTCGCTCAGGTTCTCGCCGGTCACCGGGTCGAGGCGGAACTGGGAGATGCCGGCGACGGTGCACCAGCAGGTGCCGTCCTCGTCCCAGGCCAGGTCGGGGTCGATGCCGGGCACGCCGGGCAGCGGCAGCGGGTCGGACCAGGGGCCCGCCGGGTCGGTGGCGGTGAAGAGCACGTTGCCGGTGGAGCCCACGTTGGTGACGATCAGCCAGAACCGGCCGTCGTGGTGGCGCAGGGTGGGCGCGTAGATGCCCGCGGAGGACGGCATGGTGTGCGGCAGGGGCAGCTGGCTCGGCCGGTCCAGGGCGTTGCCGATCTGACGCCAGTTCACCAGGTCGCGGCTGTGGAAGACGGGGATGCCGGGGAAGTACTCGAAGCTGGAGTTGACGAGGTAGTAGTCGTCGCCCACCCGGCAGATGCTGGGGTCGGGGTGGAAGCCCGGGATCACGGGGTTGGCGAAGCCGCCGTCCGTCTGCTGCTGGCCTGACACTGGGTCACATCCTTTTAGGGGCAAGGTCTTTCGGAGGGTGTTCGTGCTCGGGGGTGGTGCCCCGGCGGTTTGGGGCGGCCGGGGCACCACTGGTCGGGCTGGCTCAGCCGGTCGCGCAGGCGGTGCCGTTGAGCCAGAAGGTGGCCGGGTCGGCATCACTGCTCGACCAGGTGGACTGGAAGGCGAACTGCACGTTTCCGCCCTGCGGGACGGAGCCGTTGGAGGACAGGTTCAGGGCGTTCACGCTGGGGCCGCTCTGGTTGATCGTGGCGCCCCAGGTGGTGGTGACCTTGTCGTCCCCGGCGAAGTTGAAGCCGAGGTCCCAACCGTTCAGCTGGCCGAGGCCGTTGTTGGTGATCGTGATCGAGCCGACCATGCCGCCCGCCCACTCGTTCTTGTTGTAGACGACCCGGCAGGGTGCGCTGGTGGGGTGCAGCTGGACGACCGTGATGCCGTAGGCCGGCACGGTCTGGGTGGTCGCGCTGCCGATGGTGGCGGAGTTGATCGAGGTCCCGTTCTCCAGGTACGAGTAGACGGTGGGGGTGTCGGAGGACGGGGTGAACCCGGCGTAGGACAGGTTGACGGTGGCGCTGTTGTTCGGGTCCTTGTTGATCAGCATGACGTCCACGTCGCCGTCGGCGCGGCGGACGGCGTGCGCGGAGAGCAGCGAGGTGGAGCTGGCGGCCTTGACCAGCGTGTCACCCGCCGCCCCCAGCTTGGTGATCAGCTGGGTGCCGTAGTAGGCGGGGAACGGGTGGTCCAGGGACCCCTCGCAGGGGGAGCTGGCGACCATGCCATAGTCGTTGTAGTCGGTGGCGCCGTCCACCCAGGTGGTGCCGGAGCAGTCGGAGCCGTTGCGCAGTGCCCACCAGTCCACGTTGAAGGCGCCGTTCTCCATCCAGGTGAGCAGCTCGTCTGGGGCGAAGAGCCCGTTCGGGGCGGTGTCGCGGTAGCTGGTGCTGTTGGCCTCGGTCACCGCGATGCCGACGTTGGCGGCGTTGCTGCCGGCGTACTGGTTGATCAGCGAGCGCACGGTGGCGGCGATGCCCGGGATCAGCGACTGCGGCTTGCCGAGCAGGTCGGCCTCGCTGGTGCTGCTCGGGTAGGTGTGCACGATCGCGAAGTCGATCTTGGAGCCGGCGATGGACAGGACGGTGTGGTTCCAGTCCATCGTGTCGCCCGGACCGACGACGCCGTCCGGCCACCCACCCGGGGTGGTCAGCACCGCGCCGATCTTGATGGTCGGGTCGACCGCCTTCATCGCGGAGATGTACTGCACGAGGTTGTCGGCGTAGGTGGTGGCGCTGTGGCTGCTGTGGGTGTCGTACTCCCAGCCGCTGCCGTTGCTGTACTCGCCGTTGCCGTAGACCTCGTTGCCGACCTCCCAGTACTTGATGCCGTAACCCTTGGTCTGGTTGGCGTACTGGACCCAGGCGGCGGCCTCCTGGGGCGTGCCGGAGCCGTAGTTGACGGTGATGATCGGCTGCGCGCCGGCCGCACGGGCGGTGCCCATGAAGGCGTCGAAGCCGGTGTTCGGGGCGACGTAGGCGCCGCCCGAGGAGGTGCCGGACTGCCAGTGGTAGACGTCGGCTTCGCTGCCGCCGGGGTAGCGGACGGCGCCGATGCCGGCGTTGCCGAGCAGGCCGGAGGTGTCGGAGGCGTTCATGGTGCTGTCGAAGACGGCCAGGTTGGTGCCGACGCCCGTGTTCGGGATGACGGCGAGCTGCTGGGCGGCGTCGACCGACACCGAGACGGCGGTGGTGGCCGCCGCAGGAGGTGCGGTCGCGGCGGTGACGCCGGCGAACGCCAGGGTCAGGGTCGCGGCGAGCGCGACCGTGCGGCTAGGTGTGGGGTGGCACGACCATCTCATGTTGTCCCTCCATGGGGATGGCGTTGAGCGGTGCTCAGTTGGGTGGTGGGTACTCCTTGGACGGTGGGCCCGGGGCGGCCTTCCTCGGGCGCGGACTGTGGTGACGTACCGGCTACCGGAACGGCCGGGGGAGCCCGGGCCCACAAAAGCTGATGCATCGTCAATCTCCTTGCGAGTCAGTGATGGTGAGGCGCAGCAACACGGCGGACGGCGCGGTGGGTAGGGTCAGCTCCAGCTCGGCGCGGTCCGGGTGCCGGCTGATCACGGCGTCGGTGGCGGCGGGGTAGAGCGGGTCGATGCGGACGTCGGCGCCGAGCGGGTTGGGCAGCAGCAGGGTGACGGTGGGCGCGGCGCCCGGGCGGCGCCAGACGGTGAGGTAGGTCGCGGTGGGGGCGTGCAGCGTGAGCGCGATCCACGGGTCGTCCCAGGCGGGCAGGCCGAGCGGCCAGGACGGCACGGCCTGCGGCAGCTCGGCCCGGATCGACTTGTAGACGGCCACCGCCTCGTGCACCAAGGCTCGTGCCTCCGGCCCCAGTTCGGTGATGCGGCCGGAGAGGTGGATCCGGCCGAGCAGAGCGTTGGCCATGGTGAAGGCGACCTCGTCGAGTGAGTCCTCGGGCTGGGGGTAGGCCCAGACCGCGCCCTGCTCGGGGGTGACGGCGGTGGGCGCCGACGCCGCGATGGGGGCGTAGCGCAGCAGGTCCTGCTGGTCGCTGGTGGACTGCAGCTGGAGCCGGGAGAGCAGCGCGTGGTCCATCCGCATGCCGCCGGAGGCGCAGTTCTCGATCACCAGCTCCGGGTGCCGGTCCAGGACGCCGTCGAGCCAGTCGAGTTGGGCCCGGTTGTGGCCGAGCAGGCCGTCGGCCGGCCGCTCCCCGGGGTGGCCGCTGGTGCCGGAGCCGGGGTCGGTGTTGTGGTCGAGCTTGAGGTAGCCGACGCCCCACTCGCCGACCAGGCGGTCCACCACCTCGTCCAGGTGCGCGCGGGCGGCCGGGTGGCGCAGGTCGAGGTGGTAGCGCTCGCCGGCCTCGGTCACGCGCTGCCCGTCGCGGCGGAAGAACGCCCCGTCGGGCAGGGATCCGGCGACCGGGCTGGTGGCGCCGACCGCCTCCGGCTCCAGCCACAGGCCCGGGACCATGCCGCGCTCGCGGATCCGGTCCAGCACCTCGTGGATGCCGCGCGGTCCGGGGAACCGGGAGGCGGACGGCTCCCAGGCGCCCACCGTGGTCCACCAGTTCTCGTCCTGGTCGGCGTACCAGCCGGCGTCGATGACGAAGTACTCGGCGCCGGCCTCGGCGGCGGCGTCGATCAGCGGCAGCAGCTTGTCGGTGCTGGGCTCGCCCATCAGGCAGTTCATATAGTCGTTGAAGATGACCGGCAGGCTCCGGTGGTCGCCGTGCTGGCGGCGGGTCAGGCGGCGGTAGCGGGTCAACGCGGCGAACGCGGCGTCGGGGCCGCCGTCCTGACTGGGCGCCAGGGCGACCGGGACGGTCTCGAAGCGCTCCCCGGGCTCCAGCACGCGGCGCCAGCCGTGGTCGGTGTCGGTCGGTCCGAACAGCGCCGCGTAGGCGGTGTCGTCGCGGACCCCGCTCTCCCAGCGCCAGCCGCCGCCGTTGTGCTCGATCTGCCACAGCGCGGTGCGCCCGGACCGACGGTCCGTCAGGCCGCCCATCGGCAGCCGGCCGCAGCTGGACCAGACGCCCTGGCCGGCCACCACCTGGGTCGTCCGGCCGGCGCGCGGGGCGTGGTAGCGGCTGCCGGTCGCGGGCGAGGCCGCCCGCAGGGGCGTGCGCTGCCAACGGCACTCGGCGAGCCAGTCGTTGTCCGCCCACAGCAGGTCGGCGCTCTCCAGGGCGCCCGGATCCCCGTCGGTCAGGCAGCCCGCCACCAGGGAGCTGACGGACTCCAGGTGCAGGGCGGCCGGACCCTCGTTGCGCAGGGTGACCTGGGTGCGCAGCACCGGCAGGCCGGCCGGCGAGCGGTGGACCAGCTCGGCGGCCAGGCCGGTGACGGGGTCGTGCAGTTCGACGGTGAGCACGTGCCAGTCGCCGTCGCGGGTCGCGCGGTGGGAGCGGTGGCGCAGCCGCTCGCCGATCATCGTGTCGATCAGGTGCCTGCCCGACCAGTGGCGGCCGTGGCCGGCCGCCGTCACCTCCACCAGGGGCAGCGGTGCGCCGGGACGCGGCGCACCGCCGCACTGGTCGGGCGGGCCGAGGTGGACCAGACGGGCGGTGCCGTCCGCGCCGAGGGCGATCTCCAGGCTCAGCGCCTGGTGGCCCCAGCGGATGATGTTAGCGCTCACAGTCATTCCCGTGAAAAGGCGGTGGCAGGTGAGGGGTGTTCAGTTCGCGCGCAGCACTGCGCAGCCGCCGGGCGGCAGTTGGACGGCGGGGCCGTCGGTCAGCAGGTCGTGGGCCGGTTCCGGCAGCGGCACGGGCTGGTCGCCGTGGTTGATCAGCAGGTGCCAGCGGCGCCCGTCCGCGGCGTGCCGGGTGACGGCCTCGACGCCGGCCGGCAGGCCCGGCAGCGCCGGGGTGACACCGGCCTGCGCGAGCAGCCGGGCCACCAGGGCCGCGTAGTCGGCGTCCGCCAACTGCGTGGAGAGGTACCAGCCTTGCCCGACGCCGAAGTTGTGGCGGGTGAGGGCGGGGGCGCCGGCGAGCATGCCGTGGGTGTACTCGGCGAGCGTCTCGGCGCCCTCGGTGCGCAGCGACTCGCTCCAGGCGGTGGCGCGCGAGCCGTCGGAGAGGGTGATCAGCTCCGCCCCGGCCAGTGGGCGGTACTCCTCGACCCGGATGCCGAGGGCCTCGCGCAGCGGCGCCGCCGGGTAGCCGCCCAGCCGGGAGTACAGGCGCTCGTCCACCGCGCCGCTGAACTGCTGCACCAGCAGCGTGCCGCCGCCGCTCACGTACCGGCGCAGGTTGGCGGCGCCGGCGTCGGAGAGCAGGTGCAGCGCGGGCGCCAGCACCAGCCGGTAGCGGCCCAGGTCGTGCTCGGGGTGCGCGAAGTCGACCGTGGCGCCGGCGCCCCAGAGCGCCCGGTGGGCGCGGCGCAGCGCACCGGGGTAGTCGAGCTCGGCCGAGGGCAGGCCGTCCACGTCCATCGCCCACCAGGCGTCGGAGTCGTGCAGCACGGCGACCTCGGCGCGCACGGTCGAGCCGGCCAGCTCGCCGAGCCGGGCGACGGCCTCGCCCAGCGCCGTGACCTCGCGGAAGGTGCGGCTGTCCGGCCCGGCGTGCGGGACCATCGCCGAGTGCCACTGCTCCGAGCCGGCCCGGGACTGGCGCCACTGGAAGAACAGCGCACCCTCCGACCCGCGGGCGATGTGGCCCAGGCTGTGCCGCAGGATGTCGCCCGGCTCCTTGGCGAGCACCCGGTCCCCGGAGTAGACGGTGTTGGTGCCCTGCTCCATCAGCAGCCAGGGCTTGCCGCCGCCGAAGGAGCGGGCCCGGTCGGCGTCGTAGGCGGCGGCCGCGCCGGCCTCCAGCCCGGGGGCGGTCGGGTAGTGGTCGATGGCGACCAGGTCGGTCTCGCGGCCGAAGGCCCACAGGTCCAGGTTCTGGTAGCCGGGCAGCATCAGGTTGGTGGTCACCGGGCGGTCGCTGTGGGCGCGGATCGCGTCGCGCTGCTCGCGGTAGGCGTCCAGCACCACGTCCGACCAGAACCGGCGGAAGTCCACGGCCTGGCCCGGGTTCTTGTGCCACTGGGTGGCGCGCGGCGGCAGGACCTGCTCCCAGGAGCCGTAGCGCTGGCTCCAGAACGCGGTGCCCCAGGCCTCGTTGAGGGCGTCCAGGCTGCCGTGCCGGGCGCGCAGCCAGACCCGGAAGGCGGCCGCGGTGTGGTCGCAGTGGCAGATCGTCGCGTACTCGTTGTGCACGTGCCACAGGGCCAGCGCGGGGTGGTCGCCGTAGCGCTCGGCCAGGGCCGTGGCGATCCGCCGGGCGGCGAGCCGGTAGGCGGGGGCGGCGAGGCAGTAGGTGTCCCGGCTGCCGTGGACCAGCCGGGTGCCGTCGGGGCCGACCGGCAGGGCGTCGGGGTGGGCCAGGGTGAACCAGGGCGGCGGGGAGGCGGTCGGGGTGGCCAGGTCCACGGCGACGCCGTTGCCGTGCAGCCGGTCGAGCTGCGCGTCGAGCCAGTCGAACTCGTAGCGGCCCTCCTCGGGCTCCAGCAGGGCCCAGGAGAAGACGCCGAGGGTGGCCAGGTTGACGCGCGCGCGGCGCATCAGCTCGTCGTCCTGCTTCCAGGTCTCGGGGTCCCACTGCTCCGGGTTGTAGTCCCCGCCGAAGGCGAGGGAACCGCCGAGGCGGTCGGTGAGCTGACGGGTCGACATCTGGGGAACGGGTCCTCTCAGGGGATGGTCACGCTAACGATGGGGGGCCGGGCCGGTGCTCTCCCGCACCACCAGCTCCGGCGGCATCAGGGCCAGTTCGTCCTCGGGCTCGGCGCCGGCGGCCAGCGCGGCGATCCGCGCCATCACCTGCTCCACGGCCACCTGCCCGAGCTCCTTCTTCGGTCCGGTCACCGAGGTGAGCCGGGGCGAGTGCTGCTCGGCCAGCTGGTCGGGGCAGACCGCGATCACCGAGGCGTCCTCCGGCACGGTCCGGCCGCTGGCCCGCAGCAGGCTGAGCAGCGGGCCGATCGCGGCCTCGTTCTGCACCACGAAGCCGGTGGTGTCCGGGCGGTCCGCGAGGATCCGGGCCAGGGTGCCGGCCGTGCTCTCGTAGCTGCCCTCGCAGGGCCGGTGCAGGAAGCGCAGGCCGCGGTGCTGGGCCCGGTCGCGGAAGCCGTTCACGGTGCGCTCGGCGTAGCCGGCGTGGCGCCGGTAGACGGCGCTGCCGTAGCCGATGAAGGCGATGTCGCGGTGGCCGAGGTCGGCCAGGTGGTCGGCGCAGAGCGCGCCGGCGGCGGCGAAGTCGTGGTCCACGCAGGAGAGTCCGCCCGGGTCGTCGGGCAGGCCGATCAGCGCGGCCGGGGTGCGTTGGGCGTGCAGCACCGGGATGCGGTCGTCGTCCAGCCGCACGTCCATCAGGATCACGCCGTCGGCGAGCCCGCTGGCGGCGACCCGCTGCACCCCGTCGGGGCCCTCGTCGTTGGTGAGCAGCAGGACGTCGTAGCCGTGCTCGCGGGCGGCGACGGTGACGGCGATGGCGATCTCCATCATCGTCGGCACGTACACCTCGGTGTGCAGTGGCACCACCAGGGCGATGATGTGCGAGCGCTTGCCGGCCAGCGCGCGGGCACCCGCGTTGGGGTGGTAGCCGAGGTCGGTGATGGCCCGTTCGATCCGTAGCCGGGTCTCCCGGGAGATCGAGCGCTTGCCGCTGAGCGCGTAGCTGACGGTGCTTGACGAGACGCCCGCGTGCCTGGCCACGTCGGCGAGTGTCACCATCGGTCCTGCTTCCTTCGCGTGGTTGTGGGAGGGCTGCCGGGCACGCGACCGGGTCAGCCCTTGATCGCCCCGGTGAGCACGCCGGTTCGCAGGTGCTTCTGGACGAACGGATAGACCATAACGAGCGGCACCAGGGTGAGGACCACCACGGCCATCTGCAGCGAGAGCGGCGCGGTCTGGGCGTGCGTGCTGCCGAAGCCGGCGTTGACCGAGCCGGGCAGTCCGTTGCCCCGGTCGACGTAGGTGAGCAGTACGTACTGCAGCGGCCACTTCTGACTGTCCGTCGGCATGTAGATCATGACGTTGAAGAAGGAGTTCCAGTAGCCGACGCCGTAGAAGAGCGCGATCACCGCGGTCACGGCGCGCGAGGTGGGCAGCACCACCGACCAGAGGATCCGCCAGTCGCCCGCGCCGTCCATCCGGGCCGCGTCGATCAGTTCGGAGGAGGTGCCGGAGTAGAAGGCGCGCAGCACCAGGATGTTGAAGACCGAGACCGCGCTCGGCAGGATCAGCGCCCACCACTGGTCGTAGCCGCCGAGGCCGGTGACCACCAGGAAGGTGGGGATCAGGCCGCCGCCGACGAACATGGTGATGATCAGCAGCAGCAGGATGAAGCGGTGGCCGAGCGAGCCGGAGCGGGAGAGCCCGTAGGCGCACAGGACCGACACCACCATCGACACCAGCGTGCCGATGCCCGTGATGGCGAGGCTGACCACCAGTGCGGTGACCACGGTCGGGTTGTCCAGCATCTCGCGGTAGGCCTCAAGGGTCAGGCCGTCCGGCCAGATCACCATGCCGCCGGCCCGGTTGATCGCCCCGGGGGTGGAGAAGCTGGTGACCACGATGATCCACATCGGGACCAGGACGATGGCCACCGCGCCGCTCAGAGTCAGCCCCTTGGCGGTCTGGCCGAGTGCGCTCGGCGGCTCCTGCCAGGGCGGCCGGGCGGCCCGGGCGCGCCGGTCGGCGCTCGCCGCGGCGCGGGTGCGCTTGTCGCGGCCGATGCTCAGTACGTTCGTCATTTCCGGTAGAGCCCGTCCTCGCCGAAGGCGTGCGCCAGCCGGTTGGCGCCCCAGATCAGCAGCAGCGAGACCACGCTCTTGAAGAGCCCGGCCGCCGCGCCGTAGCTGTAGTTGCCGGTGGCGATGCCGTAGTAGAAGGAGAAGGTGTCCAGCACGTCGGCTGCGTCGTGGCCGACCGCGAGCCGCTGGATCAGGAACTGCTCGAAGCCGACCGAGAGCGCGTTGCCCAGCCGCAGCACCAGCATCAGCATGATCACACCGCGCAGACCGGGCAGGGTGATGTGCCACATCCGCCGCCACCGGCCCGCGCCGTCGGCCGCCGCCGCCTCGTAGAGCTCGGTGTTGATGGCGCTGAGCGCGGCGAGGAAGACGATGATGCCCCAGCCGGCTTCCTTCCAGATCGCCTGGGAGGTGACCAGCAGCGCGAAGGTGTGCGGGTTGGTCATGATGTCCCAGGTCCCGATGCCGTGTTGGCGCAGGAGCTGGTTGACCACGCCGGCGCCGCCCAGCATCTGCTGGAAGATCGTGAGCGCCAGCACCCACGAGAAGAAGTGCGGCAGGTAGAGCACGGACTGGATGAAGTTGCGGGTCCGCTCGCTCAGCACCGAGTTGAGCAGCAGGGCGAGCGCGATCGGGATCGGGAAGAACAGCACCAGCTGGACGAAGCTCAGGTAGAGCGTGTTCTTCATCGACTCCCAGAACAGCGGGTCGCCGAAGAGCTGGGTGAACTGGTCGAAGCCGACCCAGTCGCTGTGCCAGACGCCGACCAGCGGGTCGTAGTTCTGGAAGGCGGTGACCAGCCCGAACAGGGGGGCGTAGTTGAAGAGCAGGAGCAGGACGACCGTCGGCACGGTCATCAGCAGCAGCGACTTGTCGCGTCGCAGCCTGACCCGCCAGCTCAGCCGTGCGGACACTTCCCGGGGCCCCGACCGCGCCGCGCTCACTGGCCCGCGCCGTACTTGTCGAGGACGTTCTCGGTCATCCACTTCTTCAGGCGCTCGCCCTGGCCGGACTTCCAGCTGGAGATGGCGGCCTGGACGTCGGAGACCTTCTTCTTGCCGTGGTAGCAGTCGATGGCGGTGTCGTTGACCGCCTGCGCCGCGTCGGCCGTGGCGATGTCCTGCGGCATGGTGTAGTTCATGCCCCAGAACGGCGGCTTGACCAGGGCCTTGACGTTGGCGATCTCCCAGGCGGTGTAGTCCTTGGTGACCTGGTCGGCGCCCGGGTTGCTGATCACGTTGGAAGGGGCGCAGAGGAACGGGAAGGTCTGCGCCTGGACGTCCTTCTTGCCCTCGTCGGTGAAGCTCGGCACGCCGTTGGCCCGGTTGTAGTGGACGCCCTCGACCCCGAAGTTGACCATGGTGTACTCGGCCGTGCCGTAGGGGGCCGCGAGGTAGTTCGCCACCGCGAGCAGCTCCTCGATCTGTTCCGGCTTCAGGTCGGCGTTCAGGTAGCTGAACATGCCGGCGCCGGCGCCCATGTAGACGGTGGGCGTGCTCTTGCCGTCGGCGGCGAAGATGTTGAAGGCCCCGCGGCGGTAGTTCGGGTTGGCGGCGATGCCGGACTGGTGGTCGGAGAGGTTCCAGGCGCCCATGCCGCCGCCGGTGATCAGCTCCTTGCCGCTGAAGAAGCGGGTGCCGTTGTCGTTGGTCCCGGCGAGCGCGTCCGGGTGGACGTAGCCGGCGGTGGCCAGGCGGTTGTGCCAGTCCAGGGCCTCCAGGAACTCCTGGGTCTCGTAGAGGTGGACCAGCTTGCCGCCGTCGATCTTCCACTTCAGCGGGGCGCCGAAGGACGTGTACAGGTAGGTGAACATGTCGTCGAAGGCCCAGACGCCGCCCTTGGCGTCGGTCAGTTCCTTGCCGAGGTTCATCAGGTCGTCCGCGGACTTCACCTGGTCGGCGGTGATCCCGCGCGCGCCGAGGATGTCCTCGCGGAAGAAGACGGTGCCGGCGATCTGGAAGCTGCCGGAGAAACAGGGGATGCCGAAGATCTTGTCGCCCCAGATGCCGGACTGCCAGGCGCCGGTGGGGATGGCGGCCAGGTTGGGGTACTTCTTGATGTTGTCGCCGGACAGGTACGGCGTCAGGTCGGCGAGCTGGGTCCCGGCCAGCTCCCCGGTGTTGAAGTTCGGGTTCCACCAACCCGGTAGCTGGATCCAGTCGGGCAGCTTCTTGGCAGCGGTCATGGTCGGCACAATGGTGTTGTAGTTGCTGCCGTCGGCCGGCTTGATCGTCATGTTGACGCCGAGCGCCTTGTTCATGGCCTGGTAGAACGAGTTGTTCGGCTGCGGGACGGTGCCCCACAGCGGCGTGACCGCGGTGTAGCTGCCGCCCTTGCCGGGCACGCCGGAGACGGTGGCGACGGGGGAGGCCGGGTAGCCCAGGAAGCCCGGGTCGGTCGCCGCGTCGGGGCCGCCGGCGACGGACGGGATGTCCGCCTTGATGGCCGTGCTCGGCACGTAGGTCGGCAGCGCCGCCTTGAGGCCGGCCGCGGTGTTCGCGCCCGTCTTCACGTTCGAACCGCCGCCGCACGCGGAGAGCAGCGGCGCCATGGCGGCTGCTCCCGCGATCGAGGCACTGGCGGACAGGAACCGTCTCCGGTTCAGCTCGGTGGTCATGATGAGCCAGCCCTTCCCCGCTGAGGATGTCGAAGCGCTTGGATGTTTCGGCGAGACTAACGGCGCGTTACCGGTTCGGCAAGGCCCTGAACAAATGCAAATTCGCTCTGTGCAGGGAGTGTTGACAGTCCTTCCGGATCGTGTCAGCGTCGAAGCGCTTCGACCTCCGGTCATCGAGCCCACCCGCCCGAAGGGTTTCCCACGTGAGTTCCGCGTCCGCCCCCGCAGACGACCTGCCTCCTTTCCGCGACCCCGCGCTGCCCCTGTGCAAGCGTGTCGACGACCTGATCGACCGGCTCACCCCGGACGAGCGGCTCGAGATGCTGCACCAGTACTCACCCGCCGTGCCCCGCCTGGACGTTGCCGACTTCCGCACCGGCAGCGAGGCGCTGCACGGCCTCGCCTGGCAGGGCGTCGCGACCGCCTTCCCGCAGGCCGTCGGGCTCGGCGCCAGCTGGGACGAGGACTTGGTGCGCCGGGTCGCCGAGGCCACCTCGGTGGAGCTGCGCGCCTCGCACTACCACCGCAAGCCGCTGATCGGCAGCAGCCCCAACAGCCTGCAGGCCTGGGCGCCGGTGCTGAACCTGCTGCGCGACCCGCGCTGGGGCCGCAACGAGGAGGGCTACTCCGAGGACCCGGTGCACACCGCCCGGATCGGCGAGGCGTTCTGCCGCGGCCTGGCCGGCGACCACCCGACCTACCTGCGCACCGCCCCCGTGCTCAAGCACTTCCTCGCTTACAACAACGAGGACGACCGCTGCACCACCTCCTCCGCGGTACGCCCGCGGGTGCTGCACGAGTACGACCTGGCGGCCTTCCGCCCGGTCGTCGCCGCGGGCGTCGCGACCGGCGCCATGGCCGCCTACAACCTGGTCAACGGCCGCCCCTGCCACGTCAGTCCGCTGATCGAGGACGAGCTGCGCCGGTGGGCTCGGCCGACCGGCCACGAGCTGTTCGTGGTCAGCGACGCCGAGGCCCCCTCCAACCTGGTCGACATGGAGTTCTACTACGACGACCACGCCGCCTCGCACGCGGCGGCGCTCAAGGCCGGCATCGACAGCTTCACCGACCACGGCGAGGACAGCGCCACCGTGATCGGCCGGCTGCGCGAGGCGCTGGAGCGCGGCCTGATCGACCAGCAGGACGTCGACCGCTCGATCCGGCGCCAGCTGGAACTGCGGTTCCGCCTCGGCGAGTTCGACCCCGAGCTGGACCCCTACGCGGGCATCGGCCCGGAGGCGATCGACAGCCCCGAGCACCGCGAGCTGGCGCGCGAGGCGGCGATCGAGTCGGTGGTGCTGCTCAAGAACGCCGGCCTGCTGCCGATCGACCCGGACCGCACCCGGCGGATCGCCGTGATCGGCCCGCTCGCCGACACCCTCTGCGAGGACTGGTACAGCGGAGACATGCCCTACCGGGTCAGCATCGCCGACGGCCTCGCCGCGGCCCTCGGCCCGCACGGCGGCCAGGTGGTGCGGGTGGCCGGCACCGACCGGATCGCGCTGCGTTCGCGCACCACCGGCGAGCCGCTGGGCGGCACCGAGTTCGACGTGGCCGAGTGGGGCCAGGAGGTGCTGACCCTGGCCGATGCCGGGACCGGCCGCTTCCTGAGCGTCAAGGAGGACGCCACTCTGGCGGCCGACCGGGAGCAGCTCAAGACCTGGGACCTCAACGAGACCTTCCGCCTGGTGGACGCCGAGGACGGCACCGTCCTGCTGCAGGCGGTGCGCACCGGACGCTACGCCGCCGTGGACGCCGACGGCCAAGTCACCGTCACCGCCGAGGCCCCGCAGGACGCCGAGCGCTGGCGGCGCGAACTGCTCCGCGACGGCCTCGCCGAGGCCGTGGCCGCGGCGGCCGAGGCGGACGCCGCCGTCGTCGTCCTCGGCAACCACCCGATGGTCAACGGCCGCGAGACCGAGGACCGGCTGGACACCGCGCTGCCCCGGATGCAGGACGCGCTGCTGCGCGCCGTCGCCGCCGCGCGCCCCGAGACCGCGCTGCTGGTGATGAGCAGCTACCCCTACGCCCTCGACTGGGCCGACGAGCACCTGCCCGCCGTGCTGTGGACCTCGCACGGCGGGCAGGAGACGGGCAACGCGCTGGCCGCCGTGCTGCTGGGCGCGGCCGAGCCCGCCGGGCGCCTGCCGCAGACCTGGTACCGGGGCGAGGACCCGCTGCCGGAGCCGCTCGACTACGACATCATCAAGGCGGGCTGGACCTACCAGTACCACCGGGCCGCGCCGCTCTACCCGTTCGGCCACGGGCTCTCCTACACCGAGTTCTCCTACCTGGACCTCGCCCTCGCGCAGCCCGCGATCGACCAGGACGGCACGGTCGAGGTCACCGTGAGCCTGGCCAACACCGGCCCGCGGGCCGGCACCGAGGTGGTCCAGCTCTACGTGCGGGCCCTGGACGCGCGCTACGAGGCGCCGCTGCGACGGCTCGCCGACTTCCGCAAGGTACGCCTGGAGGCAGGCCAGCAGCAGGAGTTGACGTTCCGCCTGCCGGCCGAGCGGTTCGCCCACTGGGACGTCGCCACCGGCGCCTTCACGGTCGACCCCGGCGGCTACGAGGTCACCGCCGCCCGCTCCGCCGAACACCCGCTGCTGACCGCGCCGCTCACGGTCACCGGAGCGGCCCCCGAGCCCCGTGTGGTCGTCGGACGCCGAACCCTGACAGTCGACTTCGACGACCACACGGACATCACCATCGTCGACGCCACCCGGATCGACGGCGACGCCGTCACCCCCAGGGACCCGAGCCTTCCGGCGGCCCTGCTGTTCCGCCGGGCCGACCTCACCGGCGCCGTCGAGGTCGAGGTCGAGACCGCGCTCGCGGAGCCGGGCGACACCCCGGCCCGACTGGAACTGCGCTCCGGCGAACGGCTGCTGGCCGAGATCGAGGTGCCCGTCACCGGCGACGCCTACGCCTGGACCACCGCCTCTGCCGAGTTCGCCGCCCCGCTGGACGGCGTCCACGACCTCGCGCTGATCCTGCACGGCGGCTTCCGCCTGGCCGGCTTCAGCTTCGCCACCGCCGGCTGACCGCAGCCGCACGGTCGGCGGGCCGTCCCTCCCCGGACAGCCCGCCGGTCGATTCCTGACAGTTCGTCACATCTTTCCCAGAGGAAACACCCATGCCGCTCAACGACTTCGGCCAGGCAGAACTCGCCGCGTACCAGCCAGAAGTGACGGTCCCCCAGGACTTCGACGCGTTCTGGCAGCGCACCCTCGCCGAGGCCCGGTCGCACGGCGGAGCGGTCAAGGCCGAGCGGGTCACCGACCAGTACGGGCTGCGCACCGTCGAGGTGGACGACGTGCGCCTGCCCGGCTGGAACGGCGAGCCGGTGGCCGCCTGGCTGCTGCGCCCGCGCGGTGCCAAGGGGCCACTGCCGGTCATCGTCACCTGCCTCGGCTACAGCAGCGGCCGCGGACTGCCCACCGAGCACCTGTTCTGGCCCTCCGTCGGCTACGCCCAACTCGTCGTCGACACCCGGGGCCAGGGCCACGACACCCCCGACCCCTGGACGGGCACCGGCACCCAGTGGAGCGGGGGCTTCATGACCCGCGGCATCCAGTCGCCCGAGGAGTACTACTACCGCCGGGTGATCAGCGACTGCGTGCGGGCCGTGGACGCGGTCGCCGAACTGCCCGGCCTGGACACCGGACGGGTCGTGGTGGCCGGCAGCAGCCAGGGCGGAGGCCTGTCGCTGGCCGTCGCCGCACTGGCGGGGGACAAGCTGTCGGGCGTGATGGCGGACGTGCCGTTCATGTGCCACTACCGCAAGGCCGTCCAGCTCGCCTCGGACAGCCCCTACGTGGAGCTGGTCCACTACCTGCGCTGGCACAGTCGCCACAAGGTCGACGAGACCTTCGCCACCCTCGACTACTTCGACGGCGTGCACTTCGCCCAGCGCGCCACCGTCCCGGCCCTGTTCGGCGTCGCCCTGATGGACCCGACCTGCCCGGCGCTCACCGTCTACGCCGCCTTCAACAACTACGCCGGCGAGGACCGCACGATGACCGTCTGGCCCGTGGCCGACCACAGCAGCGGGTGCGGCTCGGTCCAGCCCGACCAGCTGGCCTGGTTGACGCGGAGCGGACTGGTCCCGGCGAGCTGACCCGGCCCCGCCCGCCGATCGACGTTCCAACTGGCCCGTGAGGTACTGCAGATGATCAGCCCACCGTTCCCCGACCTCCCCGCCGGATTCCGCTTCGGCGCCGCCACCGCCGCCTACCAGATCGAGGGCGCCCACGACGAGGGCGGCCGCGGCCCCTCCATCTGGGACACCTTCAGCCACACCCCCGGGCGCACCCTCGGCGGCGCCACCGGCGACACCGCCTGCGACCACTACCACCGCTACCGCGAGGACGTGGCGCTGCTGCGCGAGCTCGGTGTGGACAGCTACCGGTTCTCGATCTCCTGGAGCCGGCTGCTGCCCCAGGGCACCGGGCCGGTCAACCCCGAGGGCCTGGCCTTCTACGACCGCCTGGTCGACGAGCTGCTCGCCGCCGGCATCTCACCCGCCGTCACCCTCTACCACTGGGACCTGCCGCAGACCCTGGAGGACGGCGGCGGCTGGCGGGTCCGCAGCACCGCCGAGGCCTTCGCCGAGTACGCGGCGCTCGCCGCCGAGCGCTACGGCGACCGGGTCGAACGCTGGATCACCCTCAACGAGCCGTACTGCTCGGCCTTCGTCGGCCACGCCGAGGGACGGCACGCCCCCGGCACCCGGGAGGGCCGCGGCGCGCTGGCCGCCGCGCACCACCTGCTGGTCGCGCACGGCCTCGCGGTGCGCGAACTGCGCGCCGCCGGCGCCCGGGAGATCGGGATCACCCTCAACCTCGACCAGCTCGACGCCGCCTCCCGGCTCCCCGAGGACCTCGCCGCCCTGCGCCGCGCCGAGGTCCTGCACAACGAGATCTGGACCGAACCGCTGTTCGCCGGCCGCTACCCCGCACTGGAGCGGGAGACCTGGTCCGGCCAGGCCGACGGCCCCTGGCGACTGCCGGGCGACCTGCAACTGATCGGGGCGCCGCTGGACTTCCTCGGCGTCAACTTCTACCGCCCGATCACCATCGCCGCCGCGCCGCACCGGGAGCCCGACCCCGAACTGCGCACCGCCGTGGACATCGGCGTCGCCGAACTGGACCCGTACGGCAGCCGGCACACGACCATGGGCTGGCCGGTCGTCCCGGCCGCCTTCAGCCAGCTGCTGCGCGGCCTGGACTTCCGCTACCCGAACCTGCCGCCGATCTGGATCACCGAGAACGGCACCGCCGAGCCCGACGTCCTCACCCCCGACGGCGCGGTGCACGACGCCGACCGGATCGACTACCTGGCCGACCACCTGGCCGCCGTGGCCGTCGCCGTCGCCGCCGGAGTGGACGTGCGCGGCTACTACGTCTGGTCGCTGCTGGACAACTTCGAGTGGGCCCGCGGCTACGAGCAGCGCTTCGGCCTGGTCCACGTCGACTACGACACCCTGACCCGAACGCCCAAGGACAGCTACCGCTGGTACCGGGGCCTGATCACCGCGCACCACGCGCGGACGGAGGAACCTGCCCGATGAAGTTCACCGACGGCTACTGGCTGATGCGCCCCGGCTTCACCGCGCGCTACGCCACCGAGGTCGCGGACGTGCGGGCCGAGGCGGACCGGATGACGCTCTACGCGCCGGTGAAGCACGTGGTCAGCCGCGGTGGCACGCTCAACAGCCCGCTGCTGACCGTCGAGTGCTGGTCCCCGGCCGAGGGCGTGATCGGCGTGCGCACCACCCACCACGCCGGATCGGTGCGGCGCGGCCCGGAGTTCGCGCTGCCCGGCGCGGAGCAGGGGGCCGGCGTCGGGAAGGTGCGGCGGGACGGGGAGGTGGTGGAGCTCGTCGCCGGCGACCTGGCGCTGCGGGTGGACACCGCCCAGCCCTGGAAGCTGGAGTTCACCGCCGGCGGGCAGGTGCTGACCTCGGTCGGCGAGCGCGGCACCGGCTTCGTCACCGACCCGGCCGGCCGGCACCACATGCTCGGCCAGCTCGGCCTCGGTGTAGGCGAGTTGGTCTACGGCCTGGGGGAGCGGTTCACCCCGTTCATCCGCAACGGCCAGGTGGTGGACATCTGGCAGGCCGACGGCGGCACCACCAGCGAGCAGGCCTACAAGAACATCCCCTTCCACCTGACCAACCGCGGCTACGGCGTCTTCGTCAACCACCCCGGCAAGGTCAGCTACGAGGTCGGCTCCGAGTCGGTCGGCCAGGTGCAGTTCAGCGTCGAGGACCAGACGCTGGAGTACTTCGTGGTGTACGGCCCGACGCCGAAGGAGATCCTGCGGCGGTACACCGCGCTCACCGGCCGGCCCGCCCTGCCGCCCGCCTGGGCGCTGGGCCTGTGGCTGACCACCTCCTTCACCACCGACTACGACGAGGCCACCGTCAACCGCTTCGTCGGCGGCATGGCCGATCGCGGCATCCCGCTCAGCGTCTTCCACTTCGACTGCTTCTGGATGCGCGGCTACCAGTGGAGCGACTTCTGCTGGGACGGGGAGACCTTCCCGGATCCGGAGGGCATGCTGGCCCGGCTCAAGGAGCAGGGGTTGAAGATCTGCCTGTGGATCAACCCCTACATCGCGCAGAAGTCCGCCCTGTTCGAGGAGGGTCGGCAGGCTGGGTACCTGGTGCGCCGCCCCGACGGCAGCGTCTGGCAGTGGGACCTGTGGCAGCCCGGCATGGCCCTGGTCGACTTCACCAACCCCGCGGCCACCGCCTGGTACATCGACAAGCTGCGGCAGTTGCTGGGGCAGGGCGTGGACTGCTTCAAGACCGACTTCGGCGAGCGCATCCCCACCGAGGTCGTCTGGCACGACGGCTCCGACCCCGAGCGGATGCACAACTACTACACCCACCTGTACAACCGGGCCGTCTTCGAGCTGCTGGAGCAGGAGCGCGGCGAGGGCGAGGCCATGCTCTTCGCCCGCTCCGCCACCGCCGGCGGCCAGCAGTACCCGGTGCACTGGGGCGGCGACTGCGAGTCGCACTTCAACGCCATGGCCGAGTCGCTGCGCGGCGGCCTCTCGCTCGGCCTGTCCGGCTTCGGCTTCTGGAGCCACGACATCGGCGGCTTCGAGGGCACGCCGACGCCCGCGGTCTTCAAGCGCTGGGTGCAGTTCGGCCTGCTCTCCTCGCACAGCCGGCTGCACGGCAGCAAGTCCTACCGCGTGCCGTGGGACTACGGCGAGGAGGCCGTCGAGGTCACCCGCGAGTTCACCCTGCTCAAGCACCGCCTCGCCCCCTACCTGCAGCGCGCCGCCCAGCAGGCGCACGCCACCGGCATCCCGGTGATGCGGGCCATGGTGCTGGAGTTCCCGGAGGACCCCGCCGCGGCCACCCTCGACCGGCAGTACCTGCTGGGGGAGGACCTGCTGGTCGCCCCGGTCTTCACCGACGACGGCACGGTCGAGTACTACGTCCCCGAGGGCACCTGGACCAACCTGCTGACCGGTGCCCAACTCACCGGCCCGCGCTGGATCCGGGAGCAGCACGGCTTCCACACCCTGCCGCTGCTGGCCCGCCCCGACTCCGTCATCCCGCTCGGCGCCGACGACCAGCACCCGGTCTCCGCCTGGGCCGACGGCGTCGAACTGCGGGTGCACGCCTTCGCCGACGGCGCCGAGCGCACCGTGGAGATCCCGCGCTCCGACGGCCCCGGCCGGACCGCCGCCTTCCACCTGCGCCGGGAGGGCGGGGTGGTGCGGGTGACCACCGACAGCCCGCACGCGTGGCAGCTGCGGATCGGCGGCCCCGACGGCGTGCTGCACTCCTACCCGGCGGGCACCTCGGAGGCGGAGCTGCGGTACGAGTCCTGAAGTCGTGCGCGCCGAAGGCGGGGCCCATGGAGCCCCGCCTTCGGCGCGCACGGCACGTACGGTCAGCTGACCCCGAACAGGGTCGCGTCGTCCATGTCGGTCGTCCCGCCGTTCGCCGTCGGGTAGACCTGGAACCGCAGGTCGGTGGTGCCCACCGGCACCTGGGTGATCAGGATGTAGTTCGCGTAGCCGGTCGAGGAGTTGACGCTGTAGGCGGAGCAGCTGTTGTAGTTGTTGCCGCCGGGGACCAGGCCCCAGAGGCAGAAGGTGCCGGTCGCGGGGCCGGACTGCGAGGAGAGGAACACCGAGGCCTCGACCGTGCCCGAGGTGCCGAACTGGAGCGGTACGTCCTGGTAGACCGAGCCGCCGAGGATGTTGGTGTTGAAGGCCAGGTACCCGGTGCCGTCGTAGGCCGGCGCGGGAGCGCCGGCAGTCGTGTTGTAGTTGGCCCAGTTGACGATCCCGCCCGCCGGGACCAGCTTCTGCCAGCCCTGCGTACTCCCCTCGAAGCCGCCCGCGGTCAGCAGGTTCGGGCCGGTCGCGGCAGCGGCGGCGGGGCTTGCCGCGGCCTGGGCCTGCGCCGAGCCGGCGCCGGCCAGGCCGAGCGCCAGGGCGAGTGCGGCGGCGGTGGTGGTCCACTTCTTGGTCATCAGGTCTCCCGTGGTGGGACGGCTGCCAGGGGGTCCGCCGGCGCGGTGGCGCCGGTGGCCGAGCGCCTGGCACGCTAGTGGCCCGCGCAGCCGACCCGGATCGTGGGCTCCCGTACTCCTCCTCCGTACCGGCCGTGACCCAGGACTGCGGGAACCCACGATGACGCCCGCACGGGACCGTGGGTCACCGGGGCGAGCGACCGAGCAGGATCGCGACGGCCTCGGCGACGGTGTCCGCCTCGTGGTCGGGCGCCGGCTGGTCGTCGGGCCAGGTCCGACCGCGCCGGATCCAGACGGTGCCGAGCCCCGCACCGCGGCCCCCGGCGATGTCGTGGGCGCCGCTGTCGCCGATCGTCCAACCGCCCCGGTCGAGCGTGGTTGCGCAGCGCTGGGCCGCCAGCCGGAAGATCGCGGGGTCGGGCTTGCGGATCCCGACCTCGTCCGAGATGCACCAGGCGTCCACCAGAGGCGCCAGGCCGGTGCGGTGGATCTTGCCCCGCTGGTTGTCCGTCATCCCGTTGGTCACGATGGCCGTCCGCCAGCCGGCGGCCCGCAAGTCACCGAGCGCGGCGAGGTCCTCGGGCCGGCAGTGAGCCAGCTCGGGCATCCGCCGGCGGAACCGGCCCCAGAGCTCCTCCGCCGACGGGGCCAGCCCGAACTCCCGCCGGGCGAGACGGAAGAAGCCGTCCATCGGGCCGGCGGTGCGGCCGTCCGCCCGGACCAGCCAGGCCCGCGCCGCACCGTCGAGCCCGTGGTCGGCGACGAACTCGTCGAGCCAGGCGAGGAAGGCGGCATCGCGGTCGATGAGCGTGTTGTCGAGGTCGAAGAGCGCCAGTCGCTGCACGGGGCCAGCCTACTGACGGCCGATATTCCCTCCACCGCATTGAACGATCGGCCGTCGGCGGGCGTATCAGCGGAGGACGCGGGCAACCTGCTTCCGGGCTGATCACGGCCCGCACCACCCGGCACTCTTCACCGAACAGGAACACGCAGTGGCAGAGACCTCCAGCTCAACAGGCTTCCCCACCCGCCGCGCGGTCGTCGCGGTCGCGGGCAGCACCGGACTGGCCGCCGCCCTGGCCGCATGCTCGGGAGGAAGCGACCAGCCGGCCGCGGCCCCGGCCCCCACGTCCCCGGCGGCCCCGCCCACCCCGCCCGCGCCCAGCGCCTCCGCCTCGGCCTCCAGCGCGCCCTCCCCGGTCAGCACCTCCGACATCCCCGTGGGCGGCGGCACGGTCTTCAAGGAGCAGCAGGTCGTCGTCACCCAGCCCACCCAGGGCGAGTTCAAGGCCTTCTCGGCGATCTGCACCCACCGCGGCTGCACCGTCGCCGACGTGACCGGCGGCACCATCAACTGCCCGTGCCACGGCAGCAAGTTCAAGATCGCCGACGGCAGCGTGGCGAACGGCCCGGCCACCCTGCCGCTCCCGGAGGCGAAGGTGACGGTCTCCGGGACCTCGATCGCCTTCGGCTGACGGCGAGAAGCCGGCGGGCGGCGCGACGGCGCGGCTGCTGTCCACGCTGGCCCGCCGGCTGCCGCTGTCACGGCTCAAGGCGTGGTGGTCCGGCTTCTTCGAAGGGGTCCGCACGCCTTGCCCGCCGCGCAAGCCGATGCGCTGGAGCACGGTGTGGCGGATGGCGAAGCTGGGTCGGCCGCCGGTGATCTGACGGCCTGTCCGGCGCACGGTCACGCCTCTCAGGTCAGGTTCGGCAGGACGCCGCGCGGCCAGTGACCGAGCCAGAATGCGGCGGCGGACGGCTCGTCCTGGTCCTCGGTCGAGCCGTCGTGAGGCAGCAGTTCGGTGGGGGCGATGTAGCCCTCGCCCGGGTTGAGGCAGATGCGGTAGACCCGCAGGGGTCGGCGACCGGCCACGTAGGCTCGCAGGTCATCGGTGTGCGGATGGCGGCGGGTGGGGTCGCGGTACAGGGCGCGACAGATTGCGCGGATGTCGAGGTCGGCGAGCAGAAGGTAGCGGCTGCCGGGGCCGAGGTTGAAGCACAGGCGCCGTCGGCCGGTGTGCTTGGACTCGTAGTCCAGGCGGTCCCAGTTGTCGACGTGCAATCCGATGCGGCGGCCGTCCTGGTAGTTGGGAGTGGTGGTCAGCGCCTTGGCGGGGCTGGCAGCCTGGCCGAGGTGCACGGCGTCCGGATCTCCGAGCGGGTCGGCCAGGGCCGCCAGGCTCGCGGGCACCGGGCCGGTGGGGAGTTTGACCAACTCCACCAGGGTGCCGTCGGAGGTCGAGGCTGCCGGCTTGAGGCGCGCGGCCAGCTCAGTGGTCAGCGGTTGCCAGGGGCCGGCAGGCAGGACAGCCCCCGGCTCGTATTCCGCCTCGCCGCCGACTGTGCGGGCGCCGGTGGTCTCGCACCGGGCTATGAGGGCGGCGGGGTCGGTGTGGGCGATGGCGAGGTTCATTCCCGGCTCCTCCCGGTGCTGTTCACCGGCGTTCGTTCAGGGTGTCGCCGAAGGTCACGTCCAGCTCCGTGATCAGGGCCTCGGCGAGCTCGGACTGCTGGGCCCGGTCGATGATCACCTTGTCGAGGTTGGCGACACCCTGGATCGACGTCAGGTCGTTGCCGCGCAGGTCGAGGTCCTTGTACTTGCCCCGGCCGAACTCGGTCAGCCGCAAGGTACACGCGTCCAGAACCGCTCCGGTCAGGGCGCAGCCGGTGAACGACGCCTCGGTGAGCACGCACTTGGAGAACGCGACGGGGCCGGTGGCGCGGACCTGCTCGAAGCTCGTGTAGTCGAGCTTGCAGTTCTCGAAGAGCACGTTGTCCAGGGCCACGCCGGTGAGACTGGCACCCAGAATCTTGCAGTTGCGGAAGACGACGCGGGACAGCTTGCTGTCGGTGATGCGGGCGCTAGCCAGGTCGCAGGTGTCGAACTCGACGGAGTCCAGGGAGGTGACGTTGGACAGGTAGCTGCCGGGCTCGTTCAGGCTGGGCAGGGTGACGGTGACGCAGCCGAAGGTGATGCTGTCCACGGGGTCGGGCTCCGCTCTGTCGGGCCGGGCCCGCACCGGATGGTGCGGGGCCCGGCGGAGGTTGGATGTGCTACTTGCTCTTCTTGGACCAGTTGTCCCAGGTGGGCCGGTTGTCGAACTTCGGGGTGTAGTTGTCCCAGGTCGGTCGGTTGTCGAACTTGGGGCCGGCGACGGGCTGACTGGACGTCAGGTCGGCGATCACCGGGGAGTCGGTGGCGGCCAGCAGTTCGAGGATGGTCATGCTGCTCGTTCCTCTCGGACGGTATCGGACAGTGCGGTGACGAGGGCTTGTCCGGATACGCGGCAGTAGTTGGTTTCGGTGGTGTCCAGGCGCCCGTTCTCGAAGTAGCGATTGCCGGCCTGGGCACCGCGGCAGAAGCCGAAGAACTGGCACCGGGTCTCGCACTCGTCCAGGCCGGCCAGGAACTCGCGCACGTACCGCAGGTGGTGCGCGCGGTCCAGCATGGAGCCGATGGTCAGCTCCAGGACGTTGCCGGCCCGGAAGTCGTCGTATGCCGGGGCGCTGATGCCCGCGAACTCGGGCGAGAGCAGGACCACGTCCCCAGTAGCGGAGACGGTGGGGATCGGGTCGATCAGCGTGTCGTCCCACGCGGCCGGACCTGCGGTGCGGACGGCCCGCAGGTAGCCGCCGAGCCGGTCGATCTCACGGACGGTCAGCTCGCGGTGCTGCCGGGACCAGGCGATGGTGCGGCGCCAGAACTCGCGAGCCTGTTCAGTGGCGGGGACCGCCCGGTCGGTGTTGACGCCCTCGGCCTCCTCCATGTTCAGCCCGACGCTGTGGCAGCCCAGGCCGGCCATGAAGTCCAGCAGCCCCTCCGGGCCGGCGATCCCACGCGATCACCACCGTCCGCCTCGCCCATGCCCAGTTCGGTCAAGGTGCCCTCGAACCTGCCGTCGCCACGGCCATGTCGGTCCCGGCCGAGGCCGCCGGTCACCCCCCGCATCACCGGAATGCTGAACGCCTTCGGAGCGAGGCTGGGTGACGTCGCCGCGGGCAGCGGCCCGGCCCGTACCTGGGCGGAGTACGCCCACACGCCAAGGAGGACCACCGCGTGACCCTTGAGCTCCGCCACCATGCCGACCTCACCGCGCGGGCCCGTCAGGATCTGCTCGACGTCTACGCCGACGTCCGGGCGCCCTTGTTGCACCTGCCCAACTACCGCGTCGAAACGTTCGCCGAACGCCTCGACCGGCACGCCACCGAACCCGGCTTCGAACTCGTCCTCGGCTACCACGGCGACGACCCGATCGGCTACGCCTACGGCAACACCGCCGACGCCAACGACCGGTACTGGAAGCGCATGACCGAACCGCTGCCCGACGGCTACGCCGACAGCCCTGTGCTGGTCATCAAGGAGATCGGCGTCCGTACCCCCTGGCGCGGCACTGGCACCGCCCGCCGGATCCACGACGAACTCCTCGCTCAGCGCACCGAGGGCCGCGTCACGCTGATGGTCAATCCGCTCGCAGGGGAGGGCAAGGTTCAAGGCGTGTACGAGTCCTGGGGCTATCGGGCCATCAACAGCCAGCAGCCGTCGCCGGAGTCGCCTCGGCTCGTCGCCATGGTTCGACGGCGTTGAACGAGATCATCGGATCCCTGTCCACCCCATGACGGGTTGAGCACTGGCCACCCGCAGCGCGCACCATCGCAACAGGGACGTGCCGATGACGAACGCGGCGGGCGCCAGCACGAGGCAGGCGAGCGGGCCGAGGCGCACGGGGGCGAGGCAGAGCACGAGGAGGAAGCCCAGGGTGCCGACGGCCGAGCTCAGAGCGCCGCGCGTCATGTCAGTGGCGGGCGGCGCGCCGGCCGAGCGGTGTACCGAGGGGACCATGATCGCCAGAAGCACGGGCAGGGAAGAGACGACCCCGCCGAGGAAGGGCCCGAGCGCGTTGGCAGCGGCAACGCCCACCAGCACGGTCGCGCCCGACAGCAGCATCCGCGCCGGTAGCTCCCATCTCTGGGCGGGCCTCGGCGGTCGGCCGCTCGCACCGCTGGCCGGGAGGGTCCGTAGCCCGACGACGGCCACGGCCAGGGCCAGCCCGCCGGAGACCCAGACGCTCTCGCAGCCCGCCCCCACCAGAGCTGCCCCGGCCGCGCAGGGCAGGGCCGCCGCGAGCGTCCGGGTCGGCCGGCGGCCCGCTGCGAGGCGTCCGTAGGCGAGGCAGAAGCACGCCACGACCAGGGTGCCCGTGACGGAGCCGTGCGCGGCAGCCGCCGTCTTCGCGGGACCGTAACCCAGCCAAGTCACCGCGAGGAACGGCCCGGTGGTCGTCGGTGCGCCGAGCAGTTGCCCGCCCCGGCGCGGTCCCAGCCGGCGCGCGACGAGGGTGGCGAGCAGGACGAGCAATGGAGCGAGGGCGGCGCGAAACAGCAGCAGTTCCATGTTCGAGAGTCTCTCGCCGATCGGCCCGATATTGGCTCGGACATCTCGCCACACTAGGCCGGAGCGCCGAGGAATACTCGGCATATTCCTGGATTGGTCGAGCAATACGTAGCATCGTGGCGTGGACCACATCGATCGACAGCTTCTTGTTCTCCTCCTTCAGGACGGCCGGGCGACCTACCAGGAGCTGGGCCGTCAGGTCCGGCTGTCCGCGAACACGGTGGCCGACCGGGTGCGTCGGCTCCAGGCGGCCGGTGTCATCCAGGGCTACCGGGCCGAGCTGAACCTGGAGGCGTTCGGCCGCGGCATGCAGATGATCAGCGACATCCGCCTGCGCGACGACACGGACCGCCGCGCCTTCGAAGCGCAGCTCGCAGAGGTGCCCCAGGTGATCGGCGCGATGCGGGTCACCGGCGACTACGACTTCCAACTCCGCCTGGCCTGCACCGATTCGCGCGAGTTCGAGACCGTGGTCGACCGCCTCAAGGCCGAACTGGGCGTGCGGCAGGTCCACAGCCGCCTCGTCCTGCACGAGGTGTCGCTGGGCCTGGACCGCGTCATCGGGTCCTGATGCTGCGGCTGCGCGGGCCACTGTCAAGGGTCGGGCTACTCAAGTCGCTTGAGTGGCCCGCACCTTGGCGAGGTGTCCGACTCCGCGGAAACTAGGGGCGGAGGTGCGCATGAGTGTCTTCGCGAGGCTCGCCAGGGTGGCCCCGCTCGCTCCGCTGGCGGGCGTCGTCTCGATCCTCTCCGTCCTCGCGCTCGGGGCCCCGCCCGGAATGGTGCGGCAACGCCGGCGCGGGGCACGGATGTTGCGCCGATACGCAGGACGCTGCGGGGCGTACCGGGGGCAGGTCGTCGAACGCAGGACGGGAGCCGGCGTCGTCGGCTCCGATCCGTGCTGGGAGACGGTCACGGGGCTGTGGCAGGGCGACATCGCCGAGGTGGCGGCCGAGGTCGCCCGCGCGGTACGGGACGCGGGCTACGACTGGGACTCCGGTGTCCGCGCGGGCTCGAAGCGGAGGTGGCAGGGCACGCCGACGCGCCCCGCCCTGGACGTCTCCCTGGTCGCGGCCGGTGGCGCCCTCGCTCGGGCGGGCCACCTCGCCGTCCCGCGACGAGCGGGGCGCGGGCCGGTCCTGGTCTGGTGGCACAGCGGAGCTCCGGACCTTCCGGGCCGTGCCCGTTACGGGGAGGGCAAGCGTCTCCGCTACCGCCGGCTGCTGCCCCCGGTCGTTCCGGCCGGCAGCACTGCTGTGCTGATGCACCTCCGCGAGTGCCGACCTGGACTGACCGCTTGAGCGCGGGTCAGGGCAGTTCGGATTCGAGGCGGTGTTGCAGCTCGCCGAGGGTCGCGCGGGCGAGCTCAAGCCGTGATTTTCGTCCCCGCCACGCATGACTTCGACGAGGTGTCCCGGCTCGCGGACAGCTGCGCCGACCGCTTGAGCCCGCCTTCGTCTGATGCACCTTCAGACGTCTGAGGGTGCATCGATCATCATCCGGGCCGCCCGCTGCTCGCCGGGAGACGCCCTTGCCACGAGCCGTCGAGCGTCCCGGCGGATCCGGTAGCTGGTGCAGGCGGTGCGGCACGCGCAACTGCCCTGGCAGCGAGGTGCGTCCAGTTGCCGTCAACAGCGTGATCGGTGCTGTTGTTGGTGGTTTCCGGGCGGGGCTAGGCTGGTGATCCCGGACTCCGTGAGTGAGCAAGCCGTGACGAAACAGGATGGGCGCCTTCCAGGGAGCCGGCCGACCCAGTGGGGCGGCGGCGAAACGGGCACGGCGGTGGCGATCGTCGACGTCCACGGGTGCGTGACAGGCTGGAACGCCGATGCCGAGCGGCTCCTGGGCTACCCCGCCGACGAGGTCGTGGGCCGGCCCGCGGCGGACCTGCTGATCGAGCCCGTCACCGGCGACGACGTACGAAGCGCCGTGGCCGGGGCCCCGGAACGGTGGAGCGGCCCGCTCGCCCTGCGGCACCGCGACGGGCGGCGCGTGGAGGTGACCGTGATCGCGCACCACAGCCGCGCGGAGGGGAACGGGCCGGACGGCTGGCGTGTCCTGTGCGCCCTGACGGGCTCGGAACCCCGGCCCGGGGACGAGGACCTCGCGCGGTGGGCCTTCGAGCAGGCGCCGCACTGCTCGGTCTCGCTGTACGACGCGCAGCTCCGGTACCGCCGCTCCAACCAGGCCATGGTTCCCGTCGTCGGCCTGCCGGACAGCGCGCTGCGCGGCCTGGGCATCCTCGACATCACCACCCAGCCGCAGTCCGCCAAGCTCGCCGACGGACTGCGCCGCGCGCTGGAAAGCGGCGAGCCGGTGCACCTGGAGAGCTTCCAGCGCACCGGGGGCGAGCGGCGGATCCACGCCTGGTCCGTCGACTTCGCGCCCCTGAAGGACCCCGACGACCCCGACGGCACGGTGCACGGTGTCGCCCTGGTCGCCCACGACATGACCGAGCAGTTCTGGGCGCGCAAGCGCCTGCTGCTGCTCAACGAGGCCGGCAGCCGGATCGGCAGCACGCTGGATCTCAGCCGGACCGCGCGCGAGCTGTTGGAGGTGACGGTCCCCGAGTTCGCGGACTTCGCCAGCGTCGACCTGCTCACCGCCCTCGAAGCCGACATCGAACCGAGCGCCGGGGAGCTCGCCGGCGGTGTGATGCTCCGGCGGATCGCGCACCGCTTCGCCCCGGGCACGCGGCTGCCGACCGTGCTGGAGCTCGGCACCACCGACAGCTATCCGGAGTTCACACCGCCGGCGCGCGCGCTCGCGACGGGCGCCGGAGTGCTCTGCAACGCCGAGGACCCCGAGTTCGTCCACTGGATGGCGGTGGACCGGCGCCGCGCCGCGATCATCCGGGACCAGGGCTACCACTCGATGGTGGCGGTGCCGTTGCGCGCCCGCGGGGTGACGCTCGGCGTCGCCGTGTTCTACCGCCGCAGCCGCGCCGACCGCATGGAGCGGTTCGGCCAGGACGACCTCCTGCTGGCCGAGGAACTGGCCGCCAGGGCCGCCGTCGCGATCGACAACGCCCGCAGGTACACCCGTGAGCGGGAGACCGCGCTCTCCCTGCAGCACAGCCTGCTGCCGCAGCGCATGCCGGAGCAGGCGGCGATGGAAGCGGCCTCCAGGTACGTCCCGGCGTCGACGCGCTCCGGGATCGGCGGCGACTGGTTCGACCTGATCCCGCTCTCCGGCGCCCGCATCGCCCTGGTCGTCGGCGACGTCGTGGGCCACGGCATCCGCGCCACCGCGACCATGGGCCGGCTGCGCACCGCCGTGCGCACCCTCTCGGACGTGGACCTGCCGCCGGACGAGCTGCTGACCAGCCTGGACGACCTCGTGGTGCGGCTGTCGGAGGAGGCCGGGGCAGCGGGGGAGGTCGGCGAGATAGGGGCCACCTGCTGCTACGCCATCTACGATCCGGTGTCCCGGACGTGCACGATGGCCAGCGCCGGGCATCCGCCGCCGGTGATCCTGCCGCCGGCGGGCACGCCAGAGGCAGCCCGGGTGTCGATCGGCCCGCCGCTCGGCGTCGGCGGCGGGCTGCCCTTCGAGGCGACCGAGGTGAAGCTGGCCGAAGGCAGCCTGGTCGCGATGTTCTCCAACGGTCTGGTCGAGACCCGCGAGCGCGACGTCGACGAGGGCTACCAGCGGCTGTGCCAGGTGCTCGCACGCACCGGTCCCTCGCTGGAAGACGCCTGCGACGCCGTCCTCGACGACCTGGTGGCGGGGCGCCCCCGCGACGACGTCGCCCTGGTCATCGCGCGCACCCGCGCCCTGGACGACGACCGCGTCGTCACCTGGGAGATCCCGTCCCACCCGTCCGCGGTGGCGACCGCCCGCAAGGCGGCCTCGCAACGGCTGTCCGAGTGGGGCGTGGGCGAGCAGCTCTACGCGGCCGAACTGATCATCAGTGAACTGGTGACCAATGCGATCCGCTACGCGGCCCCGCCGATCACCCTGCGCCTGATCCGCGACCAGGTCCTGATCTGCGAGGTCTCGGACGCCAGCAGCACCGCCCCGCACCTGCGCCGCGCCCGTGACTGGGAGGAGGGCGGCCGCGGCCTGCTGCTCGTCGCCCAGATGGCACACCGCTGGGGGGCCCGGCACAGCCTGACCGGCAAGACGATCTGGGCGGAGATGCCGCTCCTCCCGTGAAGGGCCTCCCTGACTGGTCGTCAGCACCGCCGGCGTCACGCTGAAGAGTGAACTGTCCCGAAGCGGCTCGAATCCGTGGACGGGAGCGCTACGTTGGTGTCCCGTCACAGACCAATGAGGAGAACCGGCGGCGTGACCAGCGAGCAGGATGCCATCAACACGGCCGTGGACGCCGTCATCTCCGCAGTGCGGGTCGGTGACACCGCGGGTCTGTACGAGGCCGTGATGCCACCGGCCGGCGAGCGGACGCCGCCCGACGAGGCCGCCCAGTGGTTCGCCCTGCTCCTGATCCACGTGGCGCTCGCCGCCTCCGCGGCCTGCGAGTTGGAACGGGGCTGTTCCCGGGAAGCCCTCTCGCGGTGGGTCGAGGATGTGCTGGGCCCGCCGCTCACCCCCGCGTTGATCCGTAGTGCGGACCCCGCCCGCATCGACCACGTCGCGGCCGCGACCGCCGCGGCCGACCACGCCCGGTACGTCGAGTACACCGTCGAGCTGATGCGGGTGGGCCTCTCCGCACCGGGCGACGACGTGGACCCGCGGATCGTCGAAGCCCACCAGGCGGCGACGAACGACAAGACGGCCCGGATCAACGTGATCGCGCTGCTCGGCCGCCTCGCCGCCGTGCCCTCCCGGCAGGGGTGAGCCCGGCGGCACCTTCGCGGTCGGCGGTCGGATCTCGATCTTCACAGCAGCGTCTGGGCCAGGTTGTCGGTCACCCGCTGGAGCACCGAGACCGCAGCGGCGTACTCCTCCTCCGTGATGTCGCCGAGGAACTCCGCACGCACCCGGGCCATGTGGTCCTTCGCCGTCGCCAGGCCCTCGCGGCCCTGCTCCGTGAGGGTCAGCCGGCCGTCCGTCCCGATGCTGAGCCAGCCCCGGTGTACGAGGGCGTCGGCGGCGTGGACGATCACCTCGGTGTCCATGCCGTAGGGCACGGCCACGGCGCGAACCTCCTCCCTGGTGAGCCCGTGCTCGGCGCGGACGATGTTGTTGAGCGCCCACCACTGCGGCTGGGTCACGTCGATGCGTGCCAGGGCGGCTTGCGAGTGCCGCAGGATCGCCTCGGTGGCGCCCCAGGCGACCAGGGCGATGGGCGGCTGGGAGGGGGTGGCGGTGCGGTTCTGCGGGGTGCTTACGGTCGTCATGATCGGCAGGCTAGAAGCTCAAGTGCGGTTGAGGTCAAGGTCGTGGCGCTGCCGCCACGAAGCCGTTGTGGCGGGTGTGAGCCCTGCGGCAAGGACGGCCCCTGGTACGTACTCCGGCTCATCGACGGTGCTGCGGACCCCGGTGGTTTCGCACTGGGTCCGGGCTCCTCCCGGATGGGGTCACCGGCGTTGGTTGAGGGTGTCGCCGAAGGTCACGTCCAGCTCCGCGATCAGGGATAGGTCGCAGACGTCGAACTCGACGGATTCCAGGCGGACTTTGGCGAGCAGGACACGATCGGCCCGCAGTCCGCCGATGCGGCCGGTGATGAGGCTGGTGTCGGACAGGTCCAGGTCGCGCAGATCGGCGTCGGCGTAATGGAAGTCCTGGACGATGCCCCGGGCGGAGTCCAGGGAGGTGACGTTGGACAGGTAGAGGCCGGGCTCGTTCAGGGTGGGAAGCGTGACGGTGACGCGGCCGACGGTGAGGCTGTCCATGGGGTGGGGCTCCGCTCTGTCGGGCCGGGGCGGGCCTGGGCGCTTCAGCTGGCGCGGCGTCATGTCCCCTGCACGTGGGGAGAAGAGCGCGCAGAAAGCGAGTACGGCCCTTGTCCGCACCCTACTGCCACGACAGGATTCCGATCTGCACCGAGACTCCACAGATCCTCGAAGTCGTGGCTCCCCGGACCGAGGAGCCACAGTCCCCGGAAGGGCCTCATCATGACCGTCCTCAAGCGCGCGCTCGGCACCACCCTTGCCGCCGGCGCCCTCCTGCTGACCGTCGGCGCACTGCCGGCCAGCGCTCAGGCTGCCGTCACCGGGCAGGCGGTTTTCGTCGGCAATGCTTTCAGTGGCAGCCCCTACCTCTCGAACAGCAGCGCCTACAACAGTGCCCACGCCCAGGCCATGGCGGCGGGCTACACCGATGCCCAGTGCTCGCTGACCAAGGCGCCGATCGCCTACCGGATCACTCCGACCCTCTGGCAGTCCAGCGCGCAGATCACCTGCAACGCCTGACGAATCGACGCCTGACGAACGACTGCCGAGTGCGTGCCATGGTCCGCAGACCGTGGCACGCACTCGCTCAACGGTTCAGCGCGCGCCGAGCAGGTGCTCCAGCGCCAGCTGGTCGAGCTGCTCGAAGGCCATGCCGCGGGCGGCCGCCGCGTCGACGTCGAACTCCTCGAAGGCCGCGCGGTCGGCGAGCAGGCCGGCCAGGCCGTCCTCCGCCGTGCGGGCGGCGAGTTCGGGCAGGCGCGAGGCGGCGAGGGCGGCCTGGACGTCGGGGTCGGCGCGGAAGGCGAGGGCGCGCTCGCGCAGGAGGAGGTAGTTGCGCATGCAGCCGGCGGCGGAGGCCCAGACGCCGTCGAAGTCCTCGGTGCGCGGGGGCTTGAAGTCGAAGTGCTTGGGGCCCTGGTAGCCGGCCGACTCCAGGAGGTCGACCAGCCAGAAGGCCTGGCGCAGGTCGCCGGCGCCGAAGCGGAAGTCCTGGTCGTACTTGATGCCGGACTGGCCGTTGAGGTCGATGTGGAAGAGCTTGCCGTGCCACAGGGCCTGGGCGATGCCGTGCGGGAAGTTGAGCCCGGCCATCTGCTCGTGGCCGACCTCGGGGTTGACGCCGACCCGGTCGGAGTACTCCAGCTCGTTGATGAAGGCCAGGGCGTGGCCGACGGTCGGGAGCAGGATGTCGCCGCGGGGCTCGTTGGGCTTGGGCTCGATGGCGAAGCGCAGGTCGTAGCCCTGCTGCTCGACATACTCGCCGAGCAGGTCGAAGGCCTCCTTCAGCCGGTCGAGCGCGGTGCGAACGTCCTTGGCGGCGCCGGACTCGGCGCCCTCGCGGCCGCCCCAGGCGACGTAGACCGAGGCGCCGAGCTCGGCGGCCAGGTCGATGTTGCGGATGGTCTTGCGCAGCGCGTAGCGGCGCACGTCGCGGTCGTTGGCGGTGAACGCGCCGTCCTTGAAGACGGGGTGGGTGAAGAGGTTGGTGGTGGCCATCGGGACCCGCAGGCCGGCGGTGTCCAGGGCGGCGCGGAACCGCTTGACGGTCTGCTCGCGCTCGGCGTCCGAGGAGCCGAACGGGATCAGGTCGTCATCGTGGAAGGTGACGCCGTAGGCGCCGAGCGCGGCGAGCCGCTGGACGGTCTCGACCGGGTCGAGGGCCGGCCGGGTGGCGTCGCCGAAGGGGTCCCGGCCCTGCCAGCCGACGGTCCACAGGCCGAAGGTGAACTTGTCGGCCGGGGTGGGAACGAGGGGGTCGCTGGTCACTGCTGGCTCCGATCACTGCGCACTACCGGGAAACTTCCGCCCGCAAACGTGTTTGTCAGGGCGAAAAACAAATTAGTATGCCGAGGCGTCGGAAGGAAGCCCCCAGATGGAGGAACGCATGGCAGCCCAGCGAGTTGTGATCGGTGTCGACAGCTCCACCCAGTCGACCAAGGCCCTCGCCGTCGACCTCGCGACCGGGACGGTGCTCGGCCAGGGGCGCGCCGCGCACACCGTCAGCGAGGGCGCCGGGCGGGAGAGCGACCCCGAGCAGTGGTGGCGGGCGCTCGGCGAGGCGGTGGCCGCGACCGGCTGGGCGGACCGGGCGGTCGCCGTGTCGGTGGCCGGCCAGCAGCACGGGCTGGTCACCCTCGACGCGGCCGGCCGGCCGGTGCGCCCGGCCCTGCTCTGGAACGACGTGCGGTCCGCGCCGCAGGCCGCGCGGCTGCGGGACGGGTTCGGCCGGGAGGAGATCGCCCGGCGCACCGGCAGCGTCCCGACCGCCGCCTTCACCGCCGCCAAGTGGGCCTGGCTGCGGGAGCACGAGCCCGCCGCCGCCGACCGGGTCGCCGCCGTCCGGCTGCCGCACGACTTCCTGACGGAGCGTCTGACCGGCGAGCCGGCCACCGACCGCGGGGACGCCTCGGGAACCGGCTGGTGGGGGCCGGACGGCTACGACCGGGAGATCCTCGACCGGATCGGCCTCGACCCCGCCCTCCTGCCGCCGGTCCTCGCACCGGGCACGGGGGTCGGCTTCGTCGGCCCCGACCTGCCGCTGCGGCAGGGAACGCTGGTCGCCACCGGGACCGGCGACAACATGGCCGCCGCGCTCGGACTCGGCCTGACGCCCGGTCAGCCGGTGCTCAGCCTCGGCACCTCCGGCACCGTCTACGCCGTCGGCCGCAAGCGCCCCACCGATCCGAGCGGGACGGTGGCCGGCTTCGCCGACGCCCTCGGCGGCTGGCTGCCGCTCGCCTGCACGCTCAACTGCACCCTGGCCGTCGACCGCTTCGCCGCCCTGCTCGGGCGCGACCGCGAGGAGGTCGAGGAGGGCGGCACGGCGGTGGTGCTGCCCTACCTCGACGGCGAACGCACCCCCGACCTGCCGGGCGCCTCCGGCCTGGTGCACGGTCTGCGCCACGACACCACGCCGGGCCAGCTGCTCCAGGCCGCCTACGACGGCGCCGCCCACGCCCTGCTCACCGCCCTCGAAGACGTGCTGGGCGCGGGGGGCGAGAGCCCCGACCAGGACGTGCCGCTGCTGCTGATCGGCGGCGGCGCCCGCGGGCGGGCCTGGCAGCGGACCGTGCTGCGCCTGAGCGGTCGCGCCGTCCAGGTGCCGGCCGCCGCGGAGCTGGTCGCGCTCGGCGCCGCCGCGCAGGCGGCCGCCCTGGTCACCGGGGAGCCGGCCGACGCGGTGGCCTGCCGCTGGCGGACCGCCGAGGGCCTGCTGCTGGAGCCGGTGGCGCGCGACGACGAGGCGCTTGAGAGGATCACGGTTACCCTGCGTCGGGCAGGGGCGCTGCAGGGCGCCCCGGCGCGGGACCAGTAGGAGGGACGTCGCGAGTGGCGGTCGGCGCAGTGAGCAGGAACCCGGAGGGCGGACCGGCCTCGCAGCAGGCCATGCGCCGGCAGAACCTCGCGGTGGTGCTCGGCACGATCGCCGGGCAGAGCCCGCTCTCCGGGCTCTCCCGGGCGGACGTCGCCGGCCTCACCGGGCTGACCAGGGCGGCCGTCTCCTCGCTGGTCGACGAGCTGATCGGCCGCGGCGCGCTGACCGAGGCGGAGACCGCGCCGAGCGGCCGGGTCGGCCGGCCCGGCCGGGCGCTGGCCGTCAGCGACAGCGGACCGGCGGGCCTCGGGTTGGAGGTCGGCGTCACGCACCTCGGCGCCTGCGTGGTGGACCTGCGCGGCGAGGCCCGGGTGTGGCGGCGGGTGGAGCGGGCCAACGCGGGCCGGCCGGCCGGCGAGGTGCTGGCCGAGGTCGCGGCGCTGGGCGCCGAGGCGCAGGCCGAGGCGGACGGGCTCGGGCTGCGCGTCGAGGGCCGGGTGCTGGCCGTGCCCGGGGTGGTGCCGAGCGCCCAGCCGGGCCTGGTCGAGCACGCCCCCAACCTCGGCTGGCACGCCGTGCGGCCTGCCGACCACTGGCCCGACCCGGAGACCGTGCCCGAGCCGGAGAACGAGGCCAACCTCGGCGCGCTGGCCGAGTACTGGCAGGGCGGGCACGGCGCCGAGACCTTCGTGCACGTCTCCGCCGAGGCCGGCATCGGCGCCGCGCTGATCGTCGACGGGCAGCTGTTCCGCGGCGCGCGCGGCTTCGCCGGCGAGCTCGGGCACATCCCCGTCCACCCGGACGGCCTGCCCTGCTCCTGCGGTTCGCGCGGGTGCCTGGAGCAGTACGCGGGGGAGGCGGCCGTGCTGCGCGAGGCCGGGCTCGTGGGGGAGGGGGACCCGGTCGCGCTGCTGGCCGGGCGGGCGGGCGCGGGGGACCGGGCGGCGCTGCGCGCGCTGGAGCGGGCGGGCCGCGCCCTGGGGCTGGCCCTCGCCTCCGCGGTGAACCTGGTCGACCCGGACGGCCTGGTGCTGGGCGGCGCCTACGCCGAGCTCGCCGACTGGCTGCTGCCGGCGGTCCGCGCCGAGCTGGCCGCCCGGGTCACCGTTCGGCCCTGGCCGTCCGAGGCCCTGCGGCCCTCGCTGCTGGGGCGGCGCGGCGCGCTGCTCGGCGCGGCCCTGGTGACGACCCGTCAGCTGATCGCGGACCCGACCCGGCTGCCAGCGGCCTGACCGGCCCGGGGCCGTCCCGGCGCAGCGTGCATAATGACCGGTCAGACATCGGAGCACTGCGCTGGGAGGCACTGACGTGGCCGTGACGGACGAGGCGATCGAGAAGATCAAGACGATGATCCTCTCGGGCCGGCTCAAGCCCGGTGACCGGCTGCCCAAGGAGCCCGACCTGGCGGCGCAGCTGGGGCTCTCCCGCAACTCGCTGCGGGAGGCGGTGAAGGCGCTGTCACTGCTCAACGTGCTGGACGTGCGGCAGGGCGACGGCACCTACGTGACCAGCCTGGAGCCCTCGCTGCTGCTGGAGGCGCTCACCTTCATCCTCGACCTGCACCAGGACGAGTCGGTGGTGGAGCTGTTCCAGGTGCGGGCGGTGCTGGACTCCGCGGCCTCCGGGCTGGCGGCCCAGTGGGCGACCGACGAGCAGCTGGCCGAGCTGGCCGCGCTGCTCGACAGCGTCGGGCCGGACCCGACGGTCGAGGAGCTGGTCGCGAACGACCTGGAGTTCCACCGGCTGATCGCCCGGGCCGGCGGCAACGACGTGCTCGCCTCGCTGCTGGACTCGCTGGCGCACCGTACGGCGCGGGCCCGGATCTGGCGGGGCGTCACCCAGGAGCAGGCGGTGGAGCGCACCATGTCCGAGCACCGCGGGCTGCTCGACGCGCTGGTCGCGCACGACGTGGAGGCGGCCAAGGCACGGGCGGCGGTGCACGTCGGCGGCGTGGTGGAGTGGCTGCGCAAGGCGCTCTGAACGTCCGGATGTGGGTGTGGCCGACGGCGGGAGCCGTCGGCCACGGGTGGTTCGGTCCTTGCTGTCAGGAGGTCAGCCCAGGTTCCACTGCTGGTTCGGCTGGTCGTTGCAGCCCCAGAGCTGGAGCTTGGTGCCGTTGGCGGTGCCGGCGCCGCTCACGTCGAGGCACAGGCCCGACTGCAGGCTGGTGATGGTGCCGTCGTTGTTGAGGCTCCACTGCTGGTTGGCCCCGCCGTTGCAGCTCCAGATGTCGACCGGGGTGCCGTTGGTGGTGCCGTTCTGGTAGGCGTCCAGGCACATCTGGCTGCTGCCGCTGAACAGGGTGATCTGGTTGGACGAGTTGTGCGTCCAGCTCTGGTTCGAGTTGCCGCTGCAGTCCCAGATCTGCTGCACGGTCCCGTTGGTGGTGCTCCAGTTGTTGTCGTCCATGCACTTGTTCGCGCCGACCGCGTGGATCGGGGCGGCGCCGATGCCGCTGTTGGTGGTGACGCCGGCCTGGGCGATGACCTCCTGGGCGCCGGCCGGCCAGTTGTAGCCGCTCACCTGGACGTTGCCGCTCAGCACGTTGTTGTGCGGGGAGCCGGTGGCGACGACGGTGGCGCCGCCGTTGTACCAGTTGTTGGCGAAGGTGTTGTCACTGGTGTTGTTGTTGGCGGAGGCGTTGGTGTTCGCCCAGACCCCGGTGTCCTGGAGGACGTTGTTCTCCAACTGGATGTAGCGGGAGCCTTCGTCGAGGTAGAGCCCCACGGTGTTGTCGTTGTTGTAGATGTAGTTGTCGGCGATGAAGCCGCCGGGGTTCGCGGACAGGTTGTAGATGCTGCCGCCGTCGTGGAAGACCTTCTTCGTGTCGTGCACCTTGTTGTAGGTGACGATGTTGTTGTTCAGCGTGGTCGGCGTGGTGTACGTCGGCTGGTAGTTGTAGACGCCGCGGTTGACGTAGTCCTGGCTGCCGCCCGGGTCGTTGATGCCCCAGCCCCAACCGATGTCGATGCCGTCGTAGCCGAGGTTCGAGACCTCGTTGTGCGTGATGACGGCGTGCGAGACGTACGTGGACAGGATGCCGGGCATGTCTTTGTAGTCCTGCGCCACGTTGGACACGGAGTTGTTGCTGATCGTGATGTTCTGGTTGGTCATCGCGGAGTTGGACGGGTGGTGCGCGTCGGGCTGGACTCCGCCGACCACGATGCCGCCGCCGGCGTCGGTGGTGAAGGTGTTGCCGTTGACGGTGATGTTGGAGGCGCCGAGGCCGGTGCCGGTGGCGACGGCGTCCGCGTCCTGGCCGATGCCGAGGCCGACCTGGCCGAGGTTGGTGAAGGTGTTGCCGCTGAAGGAGATCCCGCTCGCGGCCGAGACCTGGACGGCCGCGGGGGCCTCGCCCCAGCTGTTGCGGGTGGACTCGAAGCCCTGGCAGCCGGTGTTGCAGTCCGACAGGAAGTTCGAGGGCTCGTTGGAGTAGGCCTGGTTGAGGAAGGTGCCGGTCTGCTGGTCGGCGTAGCCGATGTTGCTGCTGGGGGCCAGCCAGGTGGTGTCCTGGAAGCTGATGCCCTGGAACTGGATGTTGTGCGCGGGGCTGCTGTAGCTGCCGCCGATGTTCAGCAGCGAGGTGGTCAGCGGCAGTTCGACGTCATGGGCGCTGGGGTTCCAGCCGGCCGGCGCCTTGTAGTAGAGCTGGCCGGCGCTCGGGTCGAGGTACCACTGGCCGGCGGTGTTCAGGAACGCGTAGGAGTTCTCCAGCTGCAGGCCGCCGCCGGCGAACGGGTTCTCCATCGTGTCGTAGCCCCAGCCGTTGTTCTGCCAGGCCGGTTCCTGCATGGTCACGGTGGTGCCGCTGATGCTCTGGAGCGGGGTGAAGCGGTCGGTGAAGGAGTTCTGGGCCTCCAGCTCGATCCGGTTCTGCTCCGGCAGGTTGCCGATCCAGGTGAGGTTCGAATTCTGGATGGTCAGACCGGTGGTGATGAAGGAGACGTCGCTGCGGGCGATGTTCATCGCGGCGCGCGGCGCGGCCGTGCCGTCGATGTAGAGCTGGCGGGAGTCGGTGCCGGTGGGGATCGAGGCGGCGTAGATGTTGTTGGTGGAGTCGTGCAGGGTCCAGCCGGTCACCTGCTCGCCGCCGGAGATCACCGGGGTCTGGCCGGGGGCGGCCTGCCAGATGACGTTGTGTCCGTTGTTGCCCGAGTCGGCGCTGGTGAGGCCGAGCGGGGAGGTCAGGCGGTAGGTGCCGCCGGCGAGCTGCACGACGATGTCGCCGCTCATCGAGCCGTTGATCGACTCGACGGAGGTCTTGGCCTGGGTCAGCGAGCACGGCGCCGCCGAGCTACAGGCGGTGCCGGACCCACTGGGGGAGACGAACAGGGTGGTGGAGGTAGCGGCGTTCGCCGTGGTGGGGTTGGCGGCGGCGGCCGCGGCGAGCAGGAGCGCGCCCGTGACTGCGGCCGTCGCGCGTCGGCGTCCGCCGACGCGCTGCTGGGGATGAGACGTCATCGTCACTATGCCTTGTCGGTAGGGGGATCTGCCCTCGGGGGAGGGCATGGAGCACCGTCGGGCCTGTCCCGCAGGCCCGACGGAGTCTGGGGGCGAGGTCGGTCTCCCAAGTCGTCCAGGGATCAGGGGCCGACGCTTGTCAGCCGAGGTTCCACTGCTGGTTCGGGCTGCCCAAGCAGGTCCAGAGCTGGAGCTTGGTGCCGTTGGTGGTGCCGGAGTTGCTCACGTCGAGGCACAGGCCGGAGAACACGTTGGAGATGGTGCCGTCCGGGTTGAGCTTCCACTGCTGGTTGACCGCGCCGGTGCAGGTCCAGATCTGGGCCGCCGTGCCGTTGGTGGTGCCCTATCCGGCGTCGTCCAGGCACATCTGGCTGCTGCCGCTGAACAGGGTGATCTGGTTGGACGAGTCGTGCGTCCAGGTCTGGTTGGTCCCCCCGCCGCAGTCCCAGATCTGCTGCTGGGTTCCGGGGGTGGTGCTCCAGTTGTTGTCGTCCATGCACTTGTTCGCGCCGACCGCGTGGAGCGCGGCGGTGCCGATGCCGTTGTTGGTGACGAGGCCGGCCTGCGCGATGACCTCCTGGGCGCCGGCGGGCCAGTTGTAGCCGCTCACCTGGACGTTGCCGGTCAGGACGTTGTTGTGCGAGTCACCGGCGGTGACGGCCGTGCCCGCGCCCGCGTTGTACCAGTTGTTGGCGAAGGTGTTGTTGCTGGTGTTGTTGTTGGCGTCGGCGTTGGCGAAGGCCCAGGCGTTGGTGTCCTGCAGGACGTTGTTCTGCAGGTTGACGTAGCGGGAGCCTTCGTCGAGGTAGAGCCCGACAGTGGTGTTGTTGTTGTAGACGTAGTTGTCGGCGATGAAGCCGCCGGGGTTCGCGGACAGGTTGTAGATGCTGCCGCCGTCGTGGAAGATCTTCTTCGTGTCGTGGACCTTGTTGTAGGTCACGACGGTGTTCTGCAGCGTGGTCGGCGTGGTGTAGACCTGCTGGAAGTTGTAGGTGCCGCGGTTGACGTAGTCCTGGCTGCCGCCCGGGTCGTTGATGCCCCAGCCCCAACCGATGTCGATGCCGTCGTAGCCGAGGTTCGAGACCTCGTTGTGCGTGATGACGGCGTGCGAGACGTACGTGGACAGGATGCCGGGCATGTCCTTGTAGTCCTGCGCCACGTTGTTGACCAGGTTGTTGCTGATCGTGACGTTCTGGTTGGTCATCGCGGAGTTGGACGGGTGGTGGGCATCGGGCTGGACTCCGCCGACGACGATGCCGCTTCCGGCGTCGTTGGTGAAGGTGTTGCCGCTGACGGTGATGTTCGAGGCGCCGAGGCCGGTGCCGGAGGCGACGGCGTCCGAGTCCTCGCCGATGCCCAGGCCGACCTGCCCGAGGTTGGTGAAGGTGTTGCCGCTGAAGGAGATCCCGCTCGCGGCCGAGACCTGGACCGCCGCGGGGACCTCGCCCCAGCTGTTACGGGTGGATTCGAAGGCCTGGCAGCCGCTGTTGCAGGAGGTCAGGAAGTTCGAGGGCTCGTTGGAGTAGGTCTGGTTGAGGAAGGTGCCGGTCTGCTGGTCCGCGTAGCCGATGTTGCTGCTGGGGGCCAGCCAGGTGGTGTCCTGGAAGCCGATGCCCTGGAACTGGAGGTTGTGCACGGGGTTGCTGAGGCTGCCGCTGATGTCCAGGAGTGAGGTCAGCTCGGGCAGTTCGACGTCGTGGGCGGTGGGGTTCCAGCCGGCCGGCGCCTTGTAGAAGAGCTGGCCGGCGACCGGGTCCAGGTACCACTGCCCGGCCGTGTTGAGGAACGCGTACGCGTTCTCCAACTGGAGGGCCCCGCCGGCGAAGGGGGTCTCCATGGTGTCGTAGCCCCAGCCGTTGTTCTGCCAGGCCGGCTCCTGCATGGTGATGTTCGTGCCGCTGATGCTCTGCACCGGCGCGAAGCGGTCGGTGAAGGAGTTCTGGGACTCGATCTCCATCCGGTTCAGCTGCGGCAGGCCGGCGATCCAGTTGAGGTTGGGGTTCTGGATCGTCATGCCGGTGCTGGTGAAGGCGACGTCGCTGCGGGCGATGCTCATCGCTGCGCGCGGCGCGGGGGCGCCGTCGACGTAGAGCTGCCGTGAGTCGAAGCCGGCGGGGATCGAGGCGGCGTAGATGTTGCTACCCGAGTTCTGCAGGGTCCAGCCGGTCACCTGCTGGCCGCCGGAGATCACCGGGCTCTGGCCGGGGGCGGCCTGCCAGATGACGTTGTGTCCGTTGCTGCCCGAGTCTGTGCTGGTGAACTTCAGCGGCGACGTCAGGCGGTAGGCGCCGCCGGCGAGCTGCACGGCGATGTCGCCGCTCATCGAGCCGTTGATCGACTCGACGGATGCCTGAGCCTGGGTCAGCGAGCAGGGCGTGGTGGCGCTGCAGGCAGTTCCGGACCCGGTGGGGGAGACGAAGAGCGTGGTGGAGGTAGCGGCGTGCGCCAGGCTCGGGGAGGCGGCGGCTGCGGCGAGCATGAGCACGCCCGTGACGGCGGCCATCGCGGATCGGCGTCCGCCGACTCGCTTCGGGGGGTGAGACGTCATCGTCTTCTTGCCTTTCCAGGGTGCCCTGGGGGAGGGGCGGTGGAGCACCGTCGGGCCTGTCCCGTAGGCCCGACGGAGTCTGGGGGGATGCGCTGGGGGTGCGCTGGCTGCTCCGGGCGCCGGATCCCGGGTGGCCGGACCGGCGGGTCGCCGCTGTACGTCAAGCGGCCGGATGGTGGAGCCGGGTGTGGCGGTCGAGGATCGGGGCCCGCCGCACCCGGCGTTTTGTAAGTCGTATTTATCGGGCCATGGCAGAGAAGTGTCAAGGGGATAGGCATGCCTAGTTACGAGAGCGTTTCCGCCGACGCCGTTTCCGGTCGCGTCGAGCCCGTGCGGGGAGGTGGCTCACCAGGGCCTGTGTGCTAGAGTCCGCGCGGATACGAGCATGCTTGCGCCCCGTGGAGTCGTACTCTTCACTCCGGGTGCGACGCGAAAGGGGGCCAGCGGTGGCGGAGGTGACGCCCGGCGCGGCCAGTGCCTACCGGCCGGGCTACGAGACGGCGGCGGAGCGGATCCTGGAGCTGATCGCCGCCGAGGGCCTCGCACCCGGGGACCGGCTGCCCACCGAGTACGAGCTCGCGGAACGCATCGGCACCAGCCGCACGGTGGTGCGCGAGGCCGTCAAGATGCTCTCCGCGCTGGGCCGCGTCCGGGCGCTCAAGGGCCGGGGGCTGTTCGTGGCCGACGACCCGGGGATGCTCGGCACCACCGCCAGCCCGTTCTTCCTGCCCACCGACCTCGAACACGTCTACATGCTGTTCGAGTTCCGCCGGGCCCAGGAGATGGAGTCCAGCCGGCTCGCCGCCACCCGGGCCACGCCCGCCGAGCTGCGGGCCATCGGTGAGGCCGTCGACCTGTGCGGACACGGCTTCGAGACCGGCGACGTGGCCACGTTCATCCGGGGTGACGACGCCTTCCACATGTCCGTCGCCGCCGCCTCGCACAACTTCTTCACGGTCGCCGTGATCCGGGAGGCCCGGCGGCTGCAGAGCCAGTCCAGCCTGATCGGCATGTCGGGCGAGCTCGGACCGCACGCTCCGCAGGCGGTCGAGGAGCACGCCGCGATCTACCGGGCGATCCGGGCGGGCGACCCGGAGGCGGCGGCGCAGGCCGCGGCGGTCCACATCGAGAACTCGCTGGAGGACTACCGCAAGGAGATACAGCGCCGGCTCTTCCAGCCGGGCGGCACCTCCCCGGCCTGAGCAGAGCTGCCCGGACTGACGCGTGCAGCAACGCGGTTGACGGTGCGTCAGCCGAACACCCGGCGCCGGATCTCGCGCCGGTAGTCCTCCAGGGTCTTGTCCAGGTGCACGGCCGCGGCCTCGGCCGCGGCCTGCGGATCGCCGTCCCGGATCGCCCGGTAGATCGCGGCGTGCTCGGCGACCGCCTCCTCGGCGTGCTGGCCCACCGCGCCGTGCATCCCGATGGTGCTGGACTGGCGCTGGAGCCGACGGGCCTCGCGCACCGCCGCGACCAGGAACTCGTTGTGCGAGGCCGCCGCGATGCCCAGGTGGAACTCGTCGTCGCCCTGGTGGAACAGCTCCGCATCGCCGGACAGGTGGCCCTGGCGGCAGAGCTCGGCGGCGGCCTCGATCGCGCGCAGTTCGGCGGGGGCCGCCCGGCTCGCGGCCAGCCGGCTGGCGGTCGTCTCCTGGGTCCGCCGGAACTCGAACAGCATGTAGACGTGGTCCAGGTCGGTCGGCAGGAAGAAGCCGTCCCAGCGGGAGCCGCCCAGCATTCCCCCGTCGTCGGCGACGTACAGGCCGCGCCCCTTCTGCGCGCGGACCCGTCCGAGTGCGGACAGGATCCTGATCGCCTCCCGGACCACGGTGCGGCTGGTGCCCAGTCGGGTGGCCAGCTCCTGCTCGGTGGGCATCCGGTCGCCCGGCTGCAGCCGCGAGCCGGCGATCAGTTCGAGGATCTGCTCGGCCACCAGCTCGTAGCCGGGCCGGTAGGCGCCTTGGCCGCCGGTGGTCCCGCGCCCGTGGGGCGACACGTCCGCCGGTAGCGGTGGGGGTGCGCCGTCGATGGCCATGCTGGGTCCCTCCCGAGTCCGCGGCCGCCCCGATGAGGAGAGCGGCCCTGATCCGGTGAGGAGCGTACATCTGTGACACTCCGGCGCCAAGATGTAGCGTACTTATTTCCTGCTCGAAACCCGGCCGAAACGGACTATTCCCGACCATCGGCGGCCTCGAACAGGTAACAGATCGGGCAGAACGCGAAAATAAGCATGCCCATCCCCTTGACTCTCCGGCTCGCAGGCGCTGGCATAGGGCCCCAGAGACGGTCGCCATCCCGACCAGGAGGCTTCCACGCCGAGCCGGATGCCGAACCGCTCACCCCAGGGCTTCTGATGAGTCCTACACATCATCTGCTCTTCGCCACCCGACCACGGTGGTGCTAGGACGTAGTGGAGTACACATGACGACCAAGATCGACACCGGGACGCGTCGGTCGGGCGTGAGACACGGCCGCAGGATGCTCGTCGCCGCCGCAGGCGCCGCGCTCACCCTCGCCTCCGTGACCGCCTGCGGTGGGGGCAGTGGCGGGGGGAAGGTCGCGGACGGCTTCACCCAGGCGCCGCAGGGCGGCGGCAAGCTCACCGTCTGGGTGGACTCGACGCGGCTCGCCGCGGCGCAGCTCTACCAGAAGGAGCACCCGGCGGTGAAGCTGGACATCGTCACCTACGACGGCGACGCCAACGGCTCCAACTACCTCCAGACCAAGGTCAGCCTGTTCAACCGCACCGGCAGCGGCTGGCCGGACGTGGTGTTCAGCTCGCAGAACAACGAGGCCACCTGGGCTGTGTCGGCGGGCTTCGCCGCGCCGCTGGACAAGGGCCTGGTCGACCCCGGTGTGCTCTCCGGCTTCGCCCCCGGCGCCAACACCCCGTGCACGGTCGACGGCACGGTCTACTGTCTGCGCAACGACCTCTCGCAGACCGTGCTCTGGTACAACGCCCCGCTGATGAAGCAGTGGGGCTACAGCGTGCCGACCACCTGGGAGCAGTACCAGCAGCTCGGCGAGAAGGTCGCCACCGAGCACCCGGGCTACCTGGTGGGCTCGGTCGGGGACTCCTACGCCCCCGAGGTCTACATGTGGGCGAGCAAGTGCGGCGCCAACCAGGTCACCGGCGCGAAGGCGGTCACGGTGAACACCACCAGTGACGCCTGCACCAAGATGGCCACGCTGCTCGACACCCTGATCAAGGACGGCACGATGTCCAAGAGCAGCGTGTTCAGCTCCGACTTCGACAAGAACGACGCGGCCAAGGTCCTGATGATGCCCGGCCCGGCGTGGTACGGCAGCGCGGTCTTCCAGGGCACCTTCAAGACCCCGTCCGGCCAGATCACGGCCTCCCCGATGCCGCAGTGGGAGGGCGACAGCAGCCCCTCGGTGGGCAACGTCGGCGGCGGCACCTGGCTGCTCTCCGCGCACAGCAAGGACCTGAAGGACGCGACCGACTTCCTGACCTGGGTGAGCACCTCGGACGACTACCAGGGCAAGGTCTCCCCGGGCTACCCGGCCTACATGCCGGCCGCCAAGACGTGGCTGGCCCAGCAGGGCGCCTCCGGCTACTACGCCGGCGACCCCGCGCCGGCCCTGCAGGCCGCCGCCGGTCAGGCGTGGCTGGGCTGGGGCTACCCGCAGTACAGCCAGGAGGCCATCTGGGCCGCGACCATGACCCCGCAGATCACCGCCGGCAAGACGATCGCCTCGCAGCTGCCCGCCTGGCAGACCGCGATCGCCAACTACGCCAAGGCCGACGGTTACCAGGTGACGACCCAGTGACGTCGTCCCCTCCGCAGAACGCCCGGGCCTCGGCGGCGCTCGCCAACCGGCGAGCCGTCTGGCCCGGGCGGGCCGGGCACGGTTTCGTGGCCGCCTACGTCGTGCTGCTGGTCGCCTTCGGCGTGGTGCCCACCGTGTACGCGATCTACTTCGCGTTCACCGACTCCGGCAACCAGTTCGCCGGCCTGTCGAACTTCATCTCCGTGGCCAGTGACTTCCGCTTCCTGCCGGCCATCGGCCACGTGGCCGTCTACCTGGTGTGCTGGCTGGCCTCGCTGGTGGTCTTCGTGGTCGGGCTGACCCTGCTGCTGCACCGGGTCGCCTCGCAGGGGGTGAGCCGAGCGCTCCGCTTCGTCTACTACATCCCGGGCGCGCTGGCCGGCGCGGCGAGCGTGATGGTCTGGCTGTTCATGCTGGACCCGACGGTCAGTCCGATCGGCTTCCTGCTGCGGGCGATGGGCTTCGACACCTTCGGGCAGGTCGTCGCCCCCGGCAACATGCCGATCCTGCTGACGATGATCGCGTTCTGGACCGGCGCGGGCGGCTGGATCGTGGTCATGTACGGCGCGCTGAACAACATCTCGCCCGAGATCATCGAGGCGGCCCGGATCGACGGGGCGGGGCCCTGGCAGATCGCCCGGCGGATCCAGATCCCACTGCTGCGCAAGTGGATCGTCTACATGGTGGTGCTCGCCTTCGCCGGCGGGACCCAGCTGTTCGTCGAACCGCAGCTGCTCTCCCAGGCGAGCAACGGAGTGGCCGGGCGCGACTACTCGCTCAACCAGCTCTCCTACGACTTCGCCTTCCAGAACAACAACGTCAACACTGCCGCCGCCATCTCGGTCGAGCTGCTGCTCGTCGGGCTGTGCGTCGCCGGAGTGTTCGTCGCCAGATCGGGGTTCTTCGATGCCGACTGACACCAAGCGCCGGCTGAAGAACCCGCTGCCCGCGGTGGTGCTCGTCCTGTTCGCGGTCTTCTTCATCCTGCCGGTGGTCTGGCTGCTGCTCGCCGCCACCAAGACCGACGACCAGCTGGTGCACAACAACCCGCTGTCGTTCGGCTCCTGGCACGCGCTGAAGGCCAACTGGGACGCCCTGACGGGCTATCAGGACAACGCGGTGTTCACCTGGCTGGGCAACTCCGCGCTGTACTCGGTCATCACCCTGGGGATCACGCTGGCCGTGGCGATCCCCGCCGGGTACGCCCTGGCGATGACCGAGTTCCGCGGGCGCCGCTTCCTGCTGGTGGCCACCCTCGTCGTCATGCTGATGCCCAGTGCCACGCTGGTGGTGCCGCTCTTCCTGGAGCTGAACGAGGTCCACCTGATCGGGTCGATGTGGTCGGTGATCCTGCCGTACTCCTTCTACCCCTTCGGCGTCTACCTGACCTACATCTACTACAGCACGGCGGTGCCCCCGGCCCTGCTGGACGCCGCGCGGATCGACGGGTGCTCGGAGGTCCAGGTCTTCCGCCGGATCGCCCTGCCGCTCGCGGCCCCCGTGGTGGCGCTGGTCGGGTTCTTCAGCTTCGTCGCCAACTGGACGAACTACTTCCTGCCCTACGTCCTGCTGCCGCAGAGCGACCAGTTCCCGGTGCAGGTGGGCCTCGGCACCCTGCTGAACGACGTGCCGCAGTTCAACCCGACGGTCGGCACCTTGGCGGTGCAGCGGCCCGAACTCGCGCTCGCCACGCTGCTGGCCATCTCGCCCGTGGTGCTCGTCTTCCTCTTCTCCCAGCGCTACCTCGTCGGCGGGATGCTCGCCGGCTCGATCAAGGACTGACATGCTGCTGCCCGTCATCACCGCTTCGGTGCCGCTGCTGGAGCCGCCCGGTTGGGCCGTCGCCCAGCGCGAGCTGTTCGACCTGCTCGACCGCGCCTGGCGCCGCTTCGCCCTCGACTACACCGACCCGGACGGGAGCCTGCGCTACCGCGACCGGCTCACCAGCCGCGACGGCGCCGACGACTTCTACGAGGTCTTCTTCAACTGGCCCCAGCTCTACCTGCTCGGCGGCGCCGAGGACCTGCTCGCGGCGTCCGAGCGCCACTGGGAGGGCGTCACCGAGCAGCTCACCGAACTCGGCATGCTGCAGGACGAGTACGAGCGCGGCTACGACTGGTTCCACCAGGGCGAGAGCCAGCTGCTGCTCTACTTCCTGTCGATGGCCCGGCCCGAGCGCTGGACGGCGCGCGCCCGGCGCTTCGCCGAGCTGTACGTCGACCCGAAGCACGGCAACTACGACCCGGAGCACCGGATCGTCCGCCGCCCGCACCCGGGCAGCGATCCCGAGCGCGCGGGCGTGTTCGACGGCGACAGCTACCCGTGGCTGCCGCAGGAGGCCGAGATGTACGGCCACCCACTCACCTGGGTGCTGCCGGCCGGCGCCCCCGAGCCCGAGCCGGGCAACGACCCGCGGCTCGGCGAGGAGATGCGCCGCCGGGCGGGCGTCGGCGACACGGCCGTCAACCTGGCCTCGGCCGGCCTGGTGTTCAACGCCTTCCTGCTGACCGGCGAGCAGCGCTACCGGGACTGGATCACCGAGTACGTCGGCGCCTGGCGGGCGCGGGCCGCCGCGAACGACGGCATCATCCCCGACAACGTGGCCCCGGACGGCACCGTCGGCGGGCTGCACGAGGGCCGCTGGTACGGCGGGCACTACGGGTGGTCGTGGCCGCACGGCTGGCTCAGCATCGGTCCCGCGGCGGCCGTGGCCGCGCTCGCGGCCTCCCAGGTCACCGGGGACGAGTCCTACCTCGACATGGTCCGTCCCGCGCTGGACGAGGTCATCTCGCACGCCAAGACGATGCCGTTCACGGAGGCGGACTCCAGCCTGCAGTCCAGGTGGCGGGTCGAGCTGGCCGGCGAACTGGACACCCCGGTGCTGCACGTGCCGTTCCGTCACAAGGACGAGGGCTGGTTCGACTACAACCCGATGGTGCTCTCCGTCCCGGTCGCCCTGTGGCACCACTCGGCCGACGACGCGGACCGCGAGCGCCTGGAGGGCCTGCGCGCGGCGGCCGGCCACGACTGGAGCACCGTGCGGCCGTTCCGCGGCAAGGAGGAGGCCGGCCACGAGCAGCCCTGGTTCGCCTACCTGGCCGGGGACGACCCCGACTACCCCGAGCGGATCCTGGCCGCCGCCCAGGCCCAGGTGCGCCACCGCCTGTCGCGGATGGAGCTCTACCGGGGCAAGGACGTCCCCGAGGCCGACATCCACCTGTGGCAGCAGTCGAACCCGGTGGTCACCGAGGCGCTGGTCCAGCTGACCTGGGGCGGCCCGCAGGTGATCTACGGCGGGGGACTCCAGCAGGCCCGGGTGCGCTACTACGACGCCCACGAGCGGCGCCCCGGACTGCCGGCGACGGTTGCGGCGCTGGTCTCCAGCATCGACCCGCGGGAGACGGTCATCGACCTGGTCAACCTCGACCCGGAGTACCCGCGTTCGGTGATCGTGCAGGCCGGCGCGTTCGCCGAGGACACCATCCGCTCGGTGCGCCACACCGCCTGCCAGGACCCGTCCTGGATCGGCGGCCTGTACGACTACGGCCACCGCGAGCCGGGGGTGGTCAGCGAGTCGGTCACCGTGGACGGCCCCTGGCTGCGGGTCGAGCTGCCCCGGTCCAGCCGGATCCGGCTGACCCTGGAGCTGGAGCTGCGCACCCGGCAGCCCTCCTACCGCACGCCGTTCGACGGAACGACGCCGTTCGACGGAACGACGGCGTTCGACGGGACGGACGGCGGGAGCGCCTCGTGACGGACCGTCAGCAGGGCGAGCCGGTGGTCCTCGACGCGCACGTGCACCTGTGGGACCCGAGCGCCATGGACTACCCGTGGCTCAACGAGGCCCCGGCCCTGAAGCGCGCGTTCGACGCCGACGACTTCGCCGCGGTGCTCCCCGAGCCCGCCGACGTGATCGTGGTCGAGGCCGGGCGGCACCCGCACGACGCCGCCGCCGAGGTCGAGTGGGTGCGCGCCCAGGCCGTCACCCGGCCGTGGATCCGCGGCATCGTCGCCGAGGCCCCGGTGGAACTGCGCTCCCGGGCGGTCGAGGTGATCCGCCGTTACGCCACCGACCCGTTCGTGCTCGGGGTCCGGCGCAACGTCCAGGACGAGCCCGCCGGCTTCACCACCGATGAGCAGTTCCGGGCGGGCGTGCGCCTGCTCGGGGAGCACGGGCTGCCGTTCGACGCCTGCGTGCGGGACCACCAGCTGGCGGAACTCGCCGCGCTCGCGCAGGCCTGCCCGCAGACCACGCTCGTCCTGGACCACCTGGGCAAGCCCGCCGCCGCCGACCCGCCCGACCCCGCGTGGCGGCAGGCACTGCGCGAGCTGGCCCGGCACGACAACGTGGTCTGCAAGCTCTCCGGCCTGGCCACCGAGGCCGCGCCGGGCACCGCCCGCCCGGCCCTGCTCGCCACCCTGCGCGAGGCCCTGCAGACCTTCGGACCCGACCGCTGCCTGTTCGGCGGCGACTGGCCCGTCATGACCCTGGCCACCGACTACCAGCAGTGGCTCGACCTGGTGCGCGAGGCGCTGGCCGACCTGCCGACGGCAGAGCGCCACGCCGTGCTGCGCACCACCGCCGAGCGCGTCTACGGACTCGCCGGCCACCACACCCCGGAGGAAGCCCGATGAGGCGCGTCGCCCAGATCACCAGGCTGCGGCCCGAGAAGCGCGAGGAGTACCTCGCCCTGCACCGCGAGGTGTGGCCCGCCGTCCAGGCGGCGATCCGCGCCGCCAACATCCGCAACTACAGCATCTTCCTGCACGGCGACATCCTGGTCGGCTACTACGAGTACCACGGCGAGGACCTCGCAGCCGACCTCGCCGGCATCGCCGAGGACGCGGAGACCCGCCGCTGGTGGACGCTGACCGACCCGTGCCAGCAGCGCTGGGCGGATGCCGACGCCGAGCCCGGCACCGGCCCGTGGACCGACCTGCCGGAAATCTGGCACCTCTCCGAGGAGACCGAGTGAACGCCCCCATCGCCGTCCGAGCCCCTCTTGCCGTCCGCTATGCCGGTGCCCGCACCCTGGACGTCGCCCCCGGCAGCTCCGAGGCCCCCGGCCCCGGCGAGGTCCAGCTGGCCCCCGAGTACGTCGGCATCTGCGGGACCGACCTGCACATCTTCCACGGCGACATGGACGCGCGGGTCAAGACGCCCGCCGTCATCGGGCACGAGATGGCCGGCCGCGTCGTGCAGGTCGGCCCTGAGGTCGAGGGCTGGCAGCCCGGCGACCTGGTGACGGTCATACCGCTGCGCTGGGACGGCACCTGCCCGGCCTGCCGGAAGGGCCATCAGCACGTGTGCCAGCAGCTCGACTTCATCGGCATCGACTCCCCGGGAGCGATGCAGCAGCGCTGGACGGTGCCCGCCAGCACGCTGGTCCGGCTGCCGGAGGGCATGCCGCTGGACCACGCCGCGCTGGTCGAGCCCACCGCGGTGGCCGTGCACGACGTCGGCCGGGCCGGCGTCCAGGCCGGCGAGCGGGTCGTCGTGGTCGGGGGCGGCCCGGTCGGCGTCCTGATCGCGCTGGTCGCCCGGGCCCAGGGCGCCGAGGTGCGGGTGGTCGAGCTCAGCGAGCACCGGCGCAAGCTGGCGGCCGAGCTGGGCCTGGCGGTCTGGAACCCGGCCACCGAGGACGTGCCCGAACTGGTGCGGCAGTGGACCGGCGACGCCGGCGCCGATGTCGCCTTCGAGGTCTCCGGCGCCGCCAACGGCGTCGAGACGGCCATCGAGGTGCTGGCGGTGCGCGGCCGGCTCTGCCTGGTCGCGATCCACCCGAGCCCCCGGGTGGTCAACCTGCACCGCTTCTTCTGGCGCGAGCTGACCCTGGTCGGCGCCCGCCTGTACGACCGCGGCGACTTCGAGCGCGCGGTGGAGCTGCTCGCCGACGCAACGATCCCCGCCGCCGCGCTGATCACCGGGACCGTGCCGCTGGCCCGGGCGCAGGAGGCCTTCGAGGCCCTGGAGGCGGGCGGGAACGTCATGAAGATCCTGGTGGACTGCACCGGGACGGACGAGGAGAGCGCCGCGTGAACGCCTTCGACCTCACCGGCCGGCTCGCCGTCGTCACCGGTGCCAAGCGCGGGATCGGCCGCTCCATCGCCCGGGCGCTGGCCGAGGCCGGGGCCGACGTGATCGGCGTCAGCGCCACCCTGGCGGAGAGCGGCAGCGCGGTCGAGCAGGACGTCACCGAGGCGGGCCGGAAGTTCGAGGCGATCCGCTGCGACTTCGCCGACCCCGCCGCGGTCCGCGCCCTGGCGGACGACCTCGCCGCCCGGGAACGGCCGGTGGACATCCTGGTCAACAACGCCGGCACGATCCGGCGCGCCCCCGCGGCCGAACACCCGGACGCCTACTGGGACGAGGTGCTCCAGGTCAACCTGAGCGCCCAGTTCACGCTGACCCGCGCGGTGGGCGCCGAGATGGTCCGGCGCGGCGACGGCAAGATCATCTTCACCGCGTCGCTGCTCAGCTTCCAGGGCGGCATCACCGTCCCGGGCTACGCCGCCGCCAAGCACGGCATCGCCGGCCTGACCAAGGCGCTCGCCAACGAGTGGGCGCCGCACGGCGTCAACGTCAACGCGATCGCCCCGGGCTACATCGCCACCGACAACACCCAGGCGCTGCGCGACGATCCGGCGCGCAGCAGCGCGATCCTGGACCGCATCCCGGCCGGGCGCTGGGGCGCGGGCGAGGACATCGCGGGCGCCGCGGTCTTCCTCGCCTCCCCGGCCGCCGGGTACGTGAACGGCGTCGTGCTGCCGGTCGACGGCGGGTGGCTGGGCCGATGACCAGCGCGATGAACGCAGCGATCACCGGCGCGACGACCGGCCCCGACCCGGCCTGGCACACCGGACCGCGGATCCTGCCCGTGCTGACCGTGCCCTCGGCCACCACGGCCGAGCCGCTGGCCGACGCGCTGGTGCGGGCCGGCGTGGGCACGGTCGAGGTCACCCTGCGCACGCCGGAGGCACTGGAGGCCCTCCGGCGGATGGCCGCCCACGGCGGCCTCACGGTCGGCGCCGGCACCGTGCTGACCCCCGAACAGGCCGAGCGGGCCGTCGCGGCGGGAGCCTCGTTCGTCGTCTCGCCGGGCCTGGACGAGGACGTCCTGACGAAGTGTCAGGAACTCGGCGTGCCGGTGGTCCCCGGCATCGCCACGGCCAGCGAGCTGATCCGCGCGCTGCGCGCCGGGATCGGCACCGTCAAGCTGTTCCCCGCCGAACTCGTCGGCGGGCCGGCCCTGGTGCGCAACCTGGCCGCGCCGTTCCCCGGCGTGCGGTTCGTGCCCACCGGCGGCATCGGCCCCGAGTAGCTGGGCTGCTACCTCGCCCAGCCCACCGTGCTGGCCGTCGGCGGCAGTTGGATGGCGCCCCTGGACGCGCTGGCGCGCGGCGCGTACGACGAGATCGAACGGCTGGCCGCCGAGGCCGTGGCGCAGTGCCTGACCTGACCAGCCCAGTACCCCACAGGAAGGAGAGGCCAGTGCGGCAGCGAACGATCGCCGGCACGCCGGTCGCCCTGACCGAACTCGGCTTCGGCGCCGCGGTCATCGGCAACCTCTACCGCGCCACCACGGACGAGGAGGCGGCGGCCGCCGTCGCCGCGGCCCGGGACCACGGCATCCGCTACTTCGACACCGCCCCGCACTACGGACTCGGGCTCTCCGAACGGCGCCTGGGCGCCGCGCTGCGGGAGCGCCCGCGCTCGGAGTACGTCGTCTCCTCCAAGGTGGGCCGCCTGCTCGTGCCGAACGAGCGGCCCACCGGGACGGACAGCGAGGGCTTCGCGGTGCCCGACGACCTGCGCCGCCAGTGGGACTTCAGCCGCGACGGCGTGCTGCGCTCCGTCGAGGAGACCTTGGCGCGCACCGGGCTGGACCGGATCGACATCGTCTACGTCCACGACCCGGACGACCACTGGCGCCAGGCCGCGGACGAGGCGATGCCGGCCCTGGCCGAGCTGCGGGACCAGGGCGTGGTCGGCGCCATCGGCGCCGGGATGAACCAGTCCGCGATGCTCGCGCGCTTCCTGCGCGAGACCCCCGCCGACGTGGTGATGCTCGCCGGCCGCTACACCCTGCTCGACCAGTCCGCGCTGGACGACGCGCTGCCGGCGGCGGAGGAGTTCGGCAAGGCCGTGGTGGCCGTCGGCGTCTTCAACTCCGGCCTGCTGTCCCGCCCGTGGCCGGCCGAGGGGATGAAGCACGACTACCAGGACGCCCCGGTGGAGCTCGTCGAGCGGGCGCGGGAGATCGCCCGGGTGTGCGAGCGGCACGGCACCAGCCTGCCGGCGGCCGCCATCGCCTTCCCGCTGACCCACCCCGCCGTGGTCAACGTGACGCTGGGGATGCGGACCCCGGAGCAGGTGCGGGGCAACGCGGAGCTGCACGACCGGCCCGTGCCGGAGGCGCTCTGGCAGGAGCTGGCCGAGCGCGGCCTGATCCGCGCCGAGGCGGTGCTGAAGAAAGTCTGATCGGAGCGGCAACCTTTCGGCGCCGGGCGGCCACTTGGGGGTGAGAGGCGAGGGTGAGCCGCAGTCAGCTCACCCCGCCCCGGCCGAATCCACGCACTCCGATCGGGAGCCATCCGTGTCACCTGACGACTCGACCACCGCCGCCCAGCCCGCGTCCCAAGGCCGCGCCGCCCGCCGCAACCGCACCCCGCGCCGCCTCGCGGCGGGGGCGGCGGCCGCCCTGCTGGCCGGGGTCGGCACGGGCACCCTGGCGCCCGTGGCGAGCGCCGCGTCGACCGTCGCCGTCACCGTCGACGCCGGCACCTCGCTGGGCACCGTGCCCAGCACCGGTGTCGGCCTCAACACGGCCGTCTACGACCCCAACATGAACGACCCCAAGGCGTCCTCGCTGCTGAAGGCCGCCGGCATCCAGGAGCTGCGCTACCCGGGCGGCTCGGACGCGGACGGCTACCACTGGCAGAGCCGCACGCTCGCCGAGAACGGCTGGGTCGCACCGGGCACCGACTTCGACAGCTTCATGGCCAACGCGAAGTCGATCGGCGCGCAGCCGATCATCACCGCCAACTACGGCTCAGGCACGCCCCAGGAGGCTGCCGACTGGGTCAAGTACGCCAACGTCACCAAGGGTTACGGCGTCAAGTACTGGGAGATCGGCAACGAGGTCTACGGCAACGGGCACTACCAGAACGGCAACGGCTGGGAGTACGACACCCACGCCGACAAGAGCCCGACCGAGTACGCCAACAACCTGGTCGCCTACGCGCAGGCGATGAAGGCCGTGGACCCGACGGTGAAGATCGGGGCGGTGCTCACCACCCCGGGCGGCTACCCGGACGGGACGGTCGGCGCCGGTGACAGCGCCGACTGGAACAACACCGTGCTCTCCATCGCGGGCAAGTCGATCGACTTCGTGATCGTGCACTGGTACCCGGGCGGCACCGGCGCGGCCGACCTGCTGAACACCCCCGACCGGATCCCCGGAATCACCTCCGCGCTGCGCTCGCTGATCGCCAAGTACGCCGGTGCGCGCGCCGCTTCGATGGAGATCGCGGTCACCGAGACCGACGGCGACTTCTCGCCCGCCAAGACCAGCCAGGCCGCGGCGCTGTACGCGCCCGACACCTACATGAGCTGGTTCGAGCACGGCGCCGTCAACGTGGACTGGTGGGACCTGCACAACGGCCCGGGCAAGCCGAGCACCGTCAACGGCGAGACCGACTACATGGACGAGGGCGTGCTCTCCTCCGGGACCTGCACGGGTGGCAGCCCCTGCGAGCCGGCCCTCGAAACGCCCTTCCCCACCTACTGGGGCATCCGCTCGCTGACCGCGCTGGCCCACCCCGGCGACACCATGGTCAAGTCGTCCTCGGCGAACGCGTCGGTGGCCGTGCACGCGGTACGCACCGCGAACGGCGGCCTGAACGTGATGCTGATCAACAAGGACCCGCAGAACGCGGCCCAGGTGTCGCTCTCCTACGCCGGATACACCCCGGCGCCGGGTTCGGTCACCACCGTCTCCTACACCAAGGGCGCGACCGACCTGACCACGGCCGAGCAGGGCACGGCGGCCGGCCAGACGCTGCCGCCGTACTCGATCACCACGCTGCAGCTCAAGCCCGCCTCGACGACCAGCGCGGGCAGCCCCTCGCCCGCCGCCCCGTCGACCGCGCCGGCTCCCGCCCCCAGCGCCGCCGTGCCGGTGCCCTCCGCCGGCAGCTCGGTGGGCAGCCGCGCCCAGTCCGAGGCCGGCGGCGCCGTCGGCCGGCCCGCCCAGGGCAGCGCGGCCCCCACACCGAGCGCCAAGCCGACCACGACCAGCACGGCCGGCGGCCTGGCCTTCACCGGCATGGGCCCCGGGGTCCTGTACAGCGCCGTCGGCGGCCTGATCGCCGTCTCGGCGGGCTCCGTGCTGGTGCTGCGCGGCCGTCGCCGCAAGGGCGCGCACGGCAAGTGACGCCCCGTCAGGCTCCGAGGCTCTGAGACGGAACCGGCCGTCCCTCCCGCGCGTTCGTCCGACGGGTCTTCGAGCGGGCCTTCGAGTGAGTCTGCCAGGGAGGGAACGTGTCGCATCCGGGGTATCCGCCGGTACGGGTGCCGGGTCGCGGAGCGAGCTGGTACCGGGGGGACTGCCACGTCCACTCCGTCCACTCGGACGGTGAGCTCACCCCCGCCGAGCTGGTCCGCCAGGCGCGGGCCGCCGGGCTCGACTTCCTTGCGACGACCGAGCACAACTCCGCCGCCGCGCCAGGTGTCTGGGTGCAGCCGGCCGGCGACGACTTCCTGGTGGTGCTCGGCGAGGAGGTGACCACCGGGACCGGTCACTGGCTGGCCCTCGGGACCGCGCCCGGCGAGGTCGTCGACTGGGACTACCGGGTCCGGGACGGCCTGGTGGACCGGGCGCTGGACCAGGTGCACCGGGCGGGCGGCCTGTGCGTGGCCGCGCACCCGCACGCGCCGTACCCCTCGGGCGAGTTCATGTACCCGTTCGAGGGCTTCGACGCGGTGGAGGTGTGGAACGGGCTGTGGAGTTCGGACCGGCCCTGGAACGCCGACAACGAGGCGGCCCTGGCCGAGTGGGGCCGCGGCCTCGCCGCCGACCTGCTCCGCTCGGGCCGCTGGCGCCCCGCCATGGGCAACAGCGACACCCACCTGGACGGCCAGCTCGGCATCCCGCAGACCGTGGTCTTCGCCGAGGAGCTGAGCACGCGGGCCGTGCTGGCCGGGATCCGCGCGGGCCGCAGCTGGATCGCCGAATCGGCCGAGGTGGACGTCGCGTTCACCGCCCGCGCCGGCGGACGCACCGCCGGAGTGGGCGAACGGCTCGCCACCCGGGGCGAGTTGGTCGACGTGCGGGCGGTGGTGCGGGGCGTGCCGTCGGGGACCGTCAGCTTCCACACCGACGGCGGGAAGGTGCACCGCGCCTCGCTGCCCGGCGACGGCGCGGGCAGCGTGCGCTGGCGGACGACGGCGCAGGACTCGGCGTTCGTCCGCATCGAGGTCCGCGCTCCCGACGGACAGGTCGCCGCGCTGACCAACCCGGTGATCCTGACGTAGCTTCGAATATTTCGGTCCCCTTGCCGATCGCCGGCCCCGGACCCTAGCGCCCCACCGGTGGCGCCGCGGTGCTGCTGCGCTCCACCAGGGTGGTCGCCAGCTCCACCCGCAGGGTGCTCGGGCGGGTGCCGCGGGCCAGGTCGAGCACCATGCGGGTGGCCACCTCGGCCATCTCGGTCAGGGGTTGGCGCACCGTGGTGAGGGGTGGGCCGACCCAGCGGGCCAGGGGGAGGTCGTCGAAGCCGACGACGCTCAGGTCGTCGGGGATCCGCAGGCCGAGTTCGCGGGCGGCCTGGTAGAGGCCGAGCGCCTGGAGGTCGTTGCCGGTGAAGACGGCGGTGGGCCGGTCCGGGCCGCGCAGCAGTTCCAGCCCGGCGCGGTACCCGGCCTCGTGGTGGAAGTCGCCGTCGCGCACCAGGGCCGGGTCGAACGGCACGCCGGCTGTCTCCAGCGCCGCCCGGTAGCCGTCGACCCGGGCGCGGCTGCACATCATCCGGGCCGGGCCGGCGATCACCGCGATCCGCCGGTGGCCCAGCTCCAGCAGGTGGCGGGTGGCCGCCAGGCCGCCGTTCCAGTTGGTGGCCCCGACCGCCGGCACCTCCTGGCCCGGGTCTCCGGCCGGATCGACCACCACGAACGGGATGTCACGGCTGGTCAGCTGCTCGCGCTGGACCCGGTCCAGGCCGGAGAGCACCAGCACCACGCCGGTGGGCCGGCGGGCCACCACCCCGTCCACCCAGGACTGGCCGGGGCTGAGCCGGCCGGAGGACTCGGAGAGCACCACGGAGAGCCCGGCCTCGCGGACCACGTTCTCCACGCCCCGGATCACCTCCATCGCCCAGGGGCTCTCCAGCTCGTGGAAGACCAGCTCCAGCAGCGGTGCCGCGTGGCCGGTGGCGCGCCGGCGGCGGTAGCCGTGCCGGCGCAGCAGCTCCTCGACCCGCTCCCGGGTGGCGGGCGCGACATCCGCCCGGCCGTTGAGCACCTTCGAAACTGTCGGAGCCGAGACCCCTGCCTCGCGGGCGATCTCCGCCAACGTCGCCGTTCCGGTCACTGCTGCCTCCCCCTCCGACCCTGCCTGCGAATTCGCGCTTCCTGAACGCTTCACGGGAGGGATGGTAGCCCCTGGGGGGCCTGAAACGGCAGCAGGCCGGTTCGTGCGCCAGGCCTTGACGGGGCGTCAGTGCGGCCCTACGTTTCCCACAACATTCGCCAGTTGCTCCGAAACTGTCGGAGTCAAGCTGTCGAAGCCGAACTATTGAAGGACTGAGGCGATGACACGTTCCTCGACCCCCCTTCGCACCACCGCCGCGGCCGTCGCCTGCACGACCGCACTCGCCCTGCTCACCGGCTGCGGCTCGGGCGGCGCCGGCGGTTCGGCGGGCGGCTCCGGCGTGATCCACGTGCTGGTCTACGGGGACGCGGGAAACACCGTCGAGAAGAGAATCGTCGACACGTTCAACAAGACCTCCAAGGTCAGGGCCGTGCTCGACACCATCCCCGGCGCGGACTACCAGACCAAGCTGCAGACCGTCATCACCACGCCCCAGGCCCCGGACGTCTTCTTCGACTGGGGCGGCGGCAGCATCGCACCCTTCGTCAAGGCCGGCCTGCTGATGCCGCTGGACGACATGATCGCCAAGGACCCGGCCCTGAAGGCGGACTTCCTGCCCTCGGTGTTCAACACCGCGGTGATCGACGGCAAGTCCTACGGCATCCCGATGCGCGGCACCCAGCCGGTGCTGCTCTTCGACAACAAGAAGGTGCTCGCCGACGCCGGGCTGACCCCGCCCACCACCTGGGACCAACTGCTGAGCGAGGTGCACGCGCTCAAGGCGAAGGGGACCACCCCGATCGCGCTCGGCGGCGGCGACCAGTGGCCCACCCTGATGTGGTTCGAGTACCTCTTCGACCGGGTCGCCGGCCCGGGCCTGTTCCAGCGGGCCGTCGGCGGCGACAAGCAGGCCTGGGCCGACCCGGCCAGCCTCAAGGCGCTCGGCATGCTCAAGCAACTCGTCGACGCGGGCGCCTTCGGCACCACCTTCGACTCGGTCAAGTTCACCGACGGCGGCTCACCCGCCCTGCTGGCCAAGGGAAAGGCCGCGTTCGAGCTGATGGGCTCCTGGGAGTACGCCACCCAGCAGACCGCCGACCCCGACTTCGCCAAGGACCAGCTCGGCTACAGCGCCTTCCCGAGCGTGCCCGGCGGCCAGGGCGACCCGAACGACCTGGTGGGCAACACCAACAACTTCTACTCGGTGCGCAGCACCACCAAGTACCCGGACGCCGTGGCCCAGTTCCTCAAGCTGATGTACTCCGACGACTTCGTCAAGGCGCAGCTGGCCATCGGCAACCTGCCGACCACCACCAACACCCCGGACTTCCTGGCGGGTTCGGCGAACCCGGCCTACTCGAAGTACCAGTACGACCTGGTGAAGCAGGCCCCGTCCTTCCAGCTCTCCTGGGACCAGGCCTACCCGCCGGCCGCGATGACCCCGATGCACCAGACCGTGCAGCGGTTCCTCGACGGCCAGTTGGACGCCAACGGCTTCGTCCGCGCCATGCAGGCGCTCCCCACTCCCTGAGCGAGGTGGTGACCGATGACCCGTTCACCCGCGCCCGGCCCCGCCGGCCTGACCCGGCCCGGCCTGCTCTGGGCGCTGCCCGCCACCGCCTTCTTCGCCGCGTTCGCCCTGGTGCCGCTCGCCCTGGTCGCCGTGCTCTCCTTCACCACCTGGAACGGCGTCGGCGCACCGCGCGCCGCCGGGCTGACCAACTGGACGGCCCTGCTGCACGATCCGGTGATGCTCAAGAGCCTGTGGCTGAGCGCCCTGCTCACCCTCCTGGGCGTGCTGCTGCAGACCCCGATCAGCCTGCTGCTCGGCGTCTGGGCGGCCGGCCACCAGCGCAACCGGGCGATCCTGTCCGCCATCTACTTCGTGCCGCTGCTGCTCTCCGCCACCGCCGTCTCGGTGCTCTGGCGGGCGCTGCTGGACCCCAACTTCGGCCTGCCCGCCCAGGCTCCCTGGCTGTTCGGCGACGGCAACCTGCTCGGCAGCCGTGACGGCGCCATCGGCGTGCTCGCCTTCGTCGGCGCCTGGCAGTGGACCCCGCTGCACACGCTGATCTACCAGGGCAGCGCCCGCGCCGTCCCACCGGTGCTCTACCAGGCCGCCGCCATCGACGGCGCCGGCCGGGCCCGGCAGTTCTGGCACGTCACGCTCCCGCAGCTGCGCACCACCATGGTCACCTCGACGGTGCTGATGGTGGTCGGCGGACTGACCACCTTCGACACCGTGCTGATCCTCACCCAGGGCGGCCCCGGCACCGAGACCACGATCAGCGCCTACTACATGTACCAACAGGGCTTCAAGAACTTCGACTTCGGCGGGGCCTCGGCCATCGCGCTGGTGCTGGTGCTGGTCGCGACCGTGGTCTCGCTGGCCATGGTGCGGCTGTCCGGCTACGACGCCATGCGCGCCGGGGCGGAGGGGATCTGATGGCCCGTCACCGAACGCGCGGGCCGGTCCGCCCCAACTACCTGGCCGGGCTGGGCTCGCTGGTCTGGCTCGGCGTCGTCGGCCTGCCGCTGTACGTGCTGCTGATCACCACCCTGCGCACCCAGTCGGACTACTCCACCAACGGCCCGCTGACCTTCCCGAAGCGGCTGACCCTGGGCAACTACGCCGACGCCCTGTCCAACGGCTTCGGCCAGGACCTCGTCAACACCTGCACGGTCACGGTGAGCGTGGTCGCCCTGGTGCTACTGCTGGTGCCGCCCTTGGCGTACACCATCGTGCGCAGCCGCCGCCGCAGCGTCCGCACCGTGTTCCGGGTCTTCCTGCTCGGGCTCGCGGTCCCGGCCCAGGCGGTGATCGTGCCGATGTTCTACCTGATCAGCAAGGCCGGCCTGTACGACGACCTGACCGGCGTGGTGCTGCCCACCGCGGCCTTCTCGCTGCCGATCTGCACCCTGATCCTCACCGGGGCGATGCGCGACATCACCCCCGAGCTCTACGAGGCGATGGCGGTCGACGGCGCCTCACCGTGGCGGGTGTTCTGGCAGCTGGTGCTGCCGCTGTCCAAGGGCGGGCTCTCCACCATCGTGGTGTTCGCCTCGCTCCAGGCGTGGAACGGCTTCCTCTTCCCCCTGGTGCTCACCCAGTCGGACTCGACCAAGGTCATCACCCTCGGCCTCTACAGCTTCCAGACCGAGCACGGGGTCGACGCGCCCGGCCTGCTCAGTGCCGTCGTGCTGTCGATGCTGCCCGTGCTCGGCGTCTACCTGTTCGCCCGCCGCGCCCTGGTCCAGGGGCTGATGGGGGTCGGCGGAAAGTGAGGGAACCCATGGAGGACGACGCCAAGCCCTGGCGCGACCCGTCGCTCGACCCGCAGGCGCGGGCCGACGCGCTGATCGCCGCCATGACGACGCGGGAGAAGATCGCCCAACTGGTCGGCGTCTGGGTCGGAGCCGGCGCCGACGGCGGTGAAGTCGCCCCGCACCAGCACGAGTTGTCTGAGCCGGTGGCCCTCTCGGAGCTACTGCCGGACGGGCTCGGCCAGTTGACCCGCCCGTTCGGCAGCGCACCGGTCGACCCCGCCCTCGGCGCGCTGTCACTGGCCCGCTCGCAGCGGCGGATCGCCGCCGCCAACCGCTTCGGCATCCCGGCGCTGGCCCACGAGGAGTGCCTGGCCGGGTTCGCCACCTGGGGTGCCACCGCCTACCCCGTCCCGCTCTCCTGGGGCGCCACCTTCGACCCGGAGCTGATCCACGAGATGGCCGCCGCGATCGGGCGGGACCTGCGCTCGGTCGGCGTCCACCAGGGCCTCGCCCCGGTGCTCGACGTGGTCCGCGACGCCCGCTGGGGACGGGTGGAGGAGACCATCGGCGAGGACCCCTACCTGGTCGGCACCATCGCCACGGCCTACGTGCGGGGCCTGGAGTCCGCCGGGATCGTCGCCACCCTCAAGCACTTCGCCGGCTACGCCGCCTCCCGGGCCGGCCGCAACCTCGCACCCGTCGCGATGGGCCCGCGCGAGCGCGCCGACACCGTGCTGCCCCCGTTCGAGATGGCCGTGCGGGAGGGCCGGCCGCGCTCGGTCATGCACGCCTACACCGACACCGACGGCATCCCCTCCGCCGCCGACCCGGACCTGCTCACCGGGCTGCTCCGCGACCAGTGGGGGTTCACCGGGACGGTGGTCGCCGACTACTTCGGCATCGCGTTCCTCAAACTGCTGCACGGTGTCGCCGCCGACTGGACCGAGGCCGCCGGGACTGCCCTGGCCAGCGGGGTGGACGTGGAGCTGCCGACCGTCAAGACCTTCGGACAGCCGCTGCTGGACGGCCTGCTGGTCGGACGGATCGACGAGGCGCTGGTCGACCGCGCGCTGCGCCGGGTGCTGGCGCAGAAGGCGCAGCTCGGACTGCTCGACCCGGACTGGTCCCCGGTGCCGAGCGCACTGGCCGGCCTGGGGAGTGACGTGCGCGGGCGGATCGACCTGGACGGTCCCGCCAACCGCGCCCTCGCCGAGCGGATCGCCGAGGCGGCCGTGGTGCTGGTGCGCAACGACGGCACCCTCCCGCTCGGCCGGCCGCGTCGGATCGCCGTCCTCGGACCGAACGCGGACACCGCGCAGGCGCTGCTGGGCTGCTACTCCTTCCCGGTGCACGTCGGCAGCCAGCACCCCGAGGTGCCGCCCGGTATCGAGCTGCCCACCCTGCTGCGGCGGGTCCGGGAGGAGTTCCCGGACGCGGACGTGGTCACCGCGCCCGGCACCGGCATCGACGACGGCGACACCGCCGGCCTCGCCGAGGCGGTGGCGGCGGCCCGCGGCGCGGAGCTGGCGGTGCTCGCGCTCGGCGACCGCGCGGGCCTGTTCGGGCGCGGCACCAGCGGCGAGGGCTGCGACGTCGAGTCCCTGGAACTCCCGGGGGCACAGCGGCAGTTGCTCGACGCGGTGCTGGACACCGGCACGCCCGTGGTGCTCGTCCTGCTGGCCGGCCGCCCCTACGCGCTCGGCCGGGCGGTGACCGGGGCGGCCGCCATCGTCCAGGCCTTCTTCCCCGGCGAGGAGGGCGCCCGCGCGGTCGCGGGCGTGCTGAGCGGCCGGGTGAACCCGTCGGGCCGGCTGCCGATCGGCATCCCGGCCCGGCCCGGAGGCCAGCCCGCCGGTTACCTGGCCCCCCGGCTCGCCCAGGCCGGCACCGTCTCCAGCGCCGACCCGACGCCGGCCTACGGCTTCGGGCACGGCCTGAGCTACACCGAGTTCACCTGGTCCGCGCCCGAGGCGACGTGCGACCGCACCGACACCGCCGGGCAGTTCGAGCTGCTGCTGACGGTCGCGAACACCGGGCGGCGGGCCGGCCACGAGGTGGTGCAGCTCTACCTGCACGACCCGGTCGCCTCGGTGGTCCAGCCGGTGCAGCGGCTGATCGGCTACCACCGCCTCGCCCTGGCGGCGGGGGAGCGGGCCCGGCTGCGGATCACCGTGCCGGCGGACCTGGCCGCCTTCACCGGCCGGGCCGGGCGGCGGATCGTCGAGCCCGGCGAGCTGGAGCTGCGGCTGGCGGCCTCCAGCACCGACCTGCGGCACGCGGTGCCGCTCCACCTCACCGGCCCGGTCCGCGAGGTGGACCACGAGCGGCGGCTGCACTGCTCCGTCCGGGCCCTTCCCGCCTCCCGGGCCGAGTGACGCAAGGGCAGCGGGCGGATGCCGCACCTAGGCTGGCGGACGGGCTCCGGAAGCCGGTTCCGGCCCGCCCGGCTGCTCGGACGGAGGCGCGGCGCGTGGAGACGGTCGGCAGGCAGGATGCGCCCACGGCGGTCGTCGTGGTGGACCCGGGCGGTGTGGTGAGCGGCTGGAGCGAGGGCGCGCAGCAGCTGCTCGGCTGGACGGCGCGGGCGGCCGTCGGGCGGCCCGTCGCCGACCTGCTGGTCGACCCGCCGCCGGGGTTCCCCGAAAGCTGCGCGACCGGCCCCGACCCCGTCGGGTCGATGACGTTCCGTCACCCGGACGGCTCCACCGTGGACGCGGTGGTGACGGTCCATCCGCTGCACGGCGCCGAGGGCCGGATCCTGGGCCGCGCCGTCACCGTCCAGCGCTGGGACCGCCGCCCGGTGATCGCCGACCGGGCCTTCGAGCAGTGCCCGTTCGCCCTCGGCGTCTACGACCCCGAGCTGCGGTTCCTCTGGATGAACGCGGTTGCCGGCTCCGTGATCGCGCACACGGAGGAACAGGTGCTCGGGGAGAAGTACCGCGAACTCTTCCCGGAGCTCGACGGCCTGGCGTACACGAACAAGCTCTCCGAGGTGGCCAGGACGGGCGAGCCCGCGCGACTCATCACCGTCTTCCGCCCGCGCGGCAGCAACTACGCCAACGCCTGGGCCACCAGCATGTGGCCGGTGCGCGACGCCGAGGGCCGGGTCCGCGCGGTCGCCAACTGGGGCTTCGACATGAGCGCCGAGTACTGGGCCCGGCAGCGCCTGCTCATCCTCGGCGAGGCCAGCAGCGGCATCGGGCAGACCCTCGACGTGGTCGGCACCGCCGAGGAACTGGCCAGGACCTCGGTGCCGGGCTTCGTCGACCAGGTCACCGTCGACCTCTTCGAGGAGGTGCTCAGCGGCGAGGAACCGCCCCTGTCGGCGACGTTCACCCTGGAGGGCACCGTCGCGCTCCGGCGGGTCGGCCGGTACGGCGCGAAGGAGGACGCCGACCGGCGCGCCGAGCCCCCGCCGCCGATCAACTACTCGCCGAACTCCGTCGCGGCCCGCTGCATGGCCGCCGGCCGGTCCACGGTGCAACTCGCCGTCGAACCCGGCCCGGGCGGCGAGTGGGGCTTCGGCCCGGGCCTCGCCGCCGACCCGGCCCACTGGCCGCCGGGCAACCCGGTGATCGACGGAACCCTCGGCGCGGTCGGGCTGACCGGCCGGATCATCGTCCCGCTGATGGCACGCGGCGCCCTGCTCGGACTCGCCACCTTCGCCCGCGGCGACCGGCCCGAGGCCTTCACCGCCGACGACCTGATCCTCGCCGAGGAACTGGCCGCCAAGGCCGCCGTCGCCATCGACAACGCCCGCCGCTACACCCGCGAGCACACCACCGCGCTGACCCTGCAACGCAGCCTGCTGCCGCACCGGCTGCCCGGCCACGAGGCCGTCGAGGCGGCCTCCCGCTACCTGCCCGCCGGCGCCGGCGCGGGGGTCGGCGGCGACTGGTACGACGTCATCCCGCTCTCCGGCGCCCGGGTCGCGCTGGTCGTCGGCGACGTCGTCGGCCACGGCCTGCACGCCTCGGCCAGCATGGGTCGGCTGCGCACGGCGGTGCGCACCCTGGCCGACGTCGACCTGCCGCCGGACGAACTGCTCACCCACCTGGACGACCTGGTGCTGCACCTGCCGGGCAACCTCCAGCCCGAGGACGGTACCGAGTCGGCCGGCGAGTCCGGCGCCACCTGCCTGTACGCCGTCTACGACCCGGTCTCCCGCCGCTGCACGCTGGCCAGCGCGGGTCACCCGCTGCCGCTGGTCATCGCGCCGGACGGCACCAGCGTCCCGGTCCCCGCACGGCAGGGCCCTCCGCTCGGCGTCGGCGGGTTGCCGTTCGAGGCGACCGAGCTCGAACTTCCCGAGGGCAGCCTGCTCGCCCTCTACACCGACGGACTGGTGGAGAACCGCGAGCGCGACGTGGACCAGGGGATCGCCGACCTGCTCCGGCTGCTGACCGGGCCGGCCGCCACGCTGGAGGACCTCTGCGACACGGCGATGGACGCCATGCTGCCCGACCACCGCACGGACGACGCCGCACTGCTGCTCGCCCGCACCCGGGCGCTGGACCCGGAGCACGTCGCGGACTGCGCGATCGAGCCCGACACCGCGAGGGTCGCGGACGCGCGGAAGTTCGCCGCCGAACGGCTGCGCGCCTGGGGCCTGGAGGAGCTGGAGTTCGTCACCGAACTGGTCGTCAGCGAGCTGGTCACCAACGCCATCAAGTACGGCGCGCCGCCGATCAGGCTGCGGCTGATCCGGAACACCGCGCTGATCTGCGAGGTCTCCGACGCCAGCGACACCAGCCCGCACCTGCGCCGGGCCCGCGACGTCGACGAGGGCGGCCGCGGCCTGATGCTGGTCGCCCAGCTCACCCAGGGCTGGGGCACCCGGCACAGCACCAACGGCAAGACGATCTGGTGCGCCCAGACGATCGAGACGACGTAGCGTCAGCCGCCCGCGTTGTTGGCCCAGAGCGCGGGGTCGTCCACGTTCTCCGCGGTGACCAGCGGTGCGGGCAGCTGGTCCTCCAAGCCGTTGGGCAGGGCGATGATGGTGGAGCCGTGGTCGGTCGGGCCGGGCTTGAAGACCGTGCCGGCCGCGGCGGCCTGGGCGTAGGACAGCGCGTACTTGGCGTACAGGTCGGCCGGCTGACTGACCGTGGCGTCGATCTCGCCCGTGCGGATCGCGTCGAGCTCGGCGGGCGTGCCGTCGGCGGACACGATGGCGATGTGGCCCGGGCGGCCGACCGGTTGGAGCAGGGCCTTCTGCTGGAGCAGGGTCAGCACGGGCGGCAGGAACGCCCCGCCGGACTCCAGGTAGACGGCGTTCAGGTCCGGCGTTCAGGTCCGGGGTGGCTGGCCCGGGAGGCTCGGCAGCGGCGAGCCCTCCAAAAGTCATCGGATGGATCGCGGTAGGCAGGACCCTACGAATTGGCAATGCTCCTGACAAGGGGAGAGGTCTGACGATTCGTAACCGTGACATCGCGGGTCGTGACCGATGGCGAGACGAGGCGTTTACTCACCTCGTTGAGATCGAATGGTGGCCCCCGGGGGCCACGGATCGGGATAGACATCGGACGAATCCTTGCGGTGGTGACGAGGGCACTCGTATTGTCGGAACGTGCCGATAGATCGGATGTATCTAACGGCTCGCGTGTTGAGCGTTCACAACGACGCGCTCGGCACGCCAGGCACCGCCCACCGCGTTCGGCGGCGGTGGCCTTCGGAACGTGAGGAGATTCGGACATGAAGTTGATGCAGCTCGGCAACCCCGGGGCCGAGACGCCGGCGGTGCTCGCCGAGGACGGGCGCACCTACGCGCTCTCGGGGCTGACCGGCCGGATCGACGGTGCCTTCCTGAGCGGGGGCGGCGTCGAGCGGGTCCGCCAGGAGCTCGCCGCCGGCGCCCTGCCGCTGCTGCACCCGGAGGGCCTGCGGGTCGGAGCGCCCATCGCGCGTCCCGGCAAGGTGGTCTGCATCGGGCTCAACTACCGCGACCACGCCGAGGAGACGGGTGCGGCGATCCCGCAGCGCCCGGTCGTGTTCATGAAGGACCCGGCGACCGTGGTCGGCCCCTACGACCAGGTCCCGATCCCGCGCGGGTCCGTCAAGACGGACTGGGAGGTCGAGCTCGCCATCGTCATCGGCCGCCGCGCCCAGTACCTGGCCGACCCGTCCGAGGCCCGCGGCGTGATCGCCGGCTACGCGATCAGCAACGACGTCTCCGAGCGCGAGTTCCAACTGGACTACTCCGGCCAGTGGGACCTCGGCAAGTCCTGCGAGGCCTTCAACCCGCTCGGCCCCTGGCTGGTAACCCCCGACGAGGTCGGCGACCCGCAGGCGTTGGGCCTCGGCCTGGCGGTCAACGGCGAGGTCCGCCAGGCCGGCAACACCAAGAACATGATCTTCGGGGTCGAGCACGTGGTCTGGTACCTGAGCCAGTACATGGTGCTCAACCCGGGCGACGTGATCAACACCGGCACCCCGGCCGGTGTGGCGCTGGGCCTGCCCGGCAACCCCTACCTGCGCGAGGGCGACACCGTCGAGCTGTCCATCGACGGCCTCGGCACCCAGCGCCAGACTTTCGTCAACGCGTGAAAGGCACCACGTTGTCCGTGATCACCGCCATCGACACCTACGACATCCGGTTCCCCACCTCGCGGGAGCTGGACGGGTCGGACGCGATGAACCCCGACCCCGACTACTCGGCCGCCTACGTCGTCCTGCGCACCTCGGACGACGGTGCCGAGGGCCACGGCTTCACCTTCACCATCGGCCGGGGCAACGACGTGCAGGTCGCCGCGATCCAGGCGCTGAGCGGCCACCTGGTGGGCCGGTCGGTCGAGGAGGTCTGCGCGGACCCCGGGGCGGTCTCCCGCGACCTGATCGGCGACAGCCAACTGCGCTGGCTCGGCCCGGAGAAGGGCGTGATGCACATGGCGATCGGCGCCGTGGTCAACGCCGTCTGGGACCTGGCCGCCAAGCGCGAGGGCAAGCCGCTGTGGCAGCTGCTCGCCGACGCCGAGCCCGAGTGGCTGGTCTCCCAGATCGACTTCCGCTACATCAGCGACGCGCTGACTCCTGACGAGGCGTTGGACCTGCTGCGCCGGGGCCAGGAGGGTGCGGGCGAGCGGGCCGAGGAGCTGCTGCGGCGCGGCTACCCCGCCTACACCACCTCGCCCGGCTGGCTCGGCTACTCCGACGAGAAGCTGACCCGGCTGGCCGAGCAGGCGGTGGCCGACGGGTTCACCCAGATCAAGCTGAAGGTCGGCGCCGACCTGGCCGACGACGTCCGCCGCTGCCGCGCCGCCCGCGCCGCCGTCGGCCCCGACGTGCGGATGGCGATCGACGCCAACCAGCGGTGGGGCGTCGGCGAGGCGATCGAGTGGACCAACGCGCTGGCCGAGTTCGACCCGTACTGGATCGAGGAGCCCACCAGCCCCGACGACATCCTCGGCCACGCCGCCGTCCGCGCGGGCGTCGCGCCGATCAAGGTCGCCACCGGCGAGCACGTGCAGAACCGGGTCGTCTTCAAGCAGCTGCTCCAGGCGGGCGCGATCGACGTGCTCCAGCTGGACTCGGCCCGGGTGGCCGGGGTCAACGAGAACCTGGCGATCCTGCTGCTGGCCGCCAAGTTCGGCGTCCCGGTCTGCCCGCACGCCGGCGGCGTGGGCCTGTGCGAACTCGTCCAGCACCTGTCGATGTTCGACTTCGTCGCGCTCTCCGGCACCACCGAGAACCGGGTGATCGAGTACGTCGACCACCTGCACGAGCACTTCCTGGACCCGGTGGTGGTCGAGGCCGGCCACTACCGGGCACCCACCCTGCCGGGCTTCTCGGCCGAGATGGACCCGGAGACCATCGCCACCTTCGAGTACCCCCACGGCGCCTTCTGGACCGCCGACCTCGCCGGCCTCGCCGGAACGGAGGTGCCCGCGTGAGCGCGCACGACCTCGACGGTCTCAAGGCGGTGGTCACCGGCGGCGCCTCGGGCATCGGCCTGGCCACGGCGGAGCTGTTGAGCGCGCGCGGTGCCCAGGTCGCCGTGCTCGACCTCGACCCGAGCGGCCTCACCGCACCGCTGCTCGGCTTCACCGCCGACGTCAGCGACGACGCCTCGGTCCGCGACGCGGTGGCCGGCGCGGCCGAACGCCTGGGCGGCATCGACATCCTGGTCAACAACGCCGGCATCGGTGCCACCGGCACGGTGGCCGACAACCCCGACGAGCAGTGGCACCGGGTGCTGGACGTCAACGTGCTGGGCATCGTGCGGGTGAGTCGGGCCGCGCTGCCGCACCTGCGGAACTCCGCGCACGCCGCGATCGTCAACACCTGCTCGATCGCCGCCACCGCCGGGCTGCCGCAGCGCGCGCTGTACTCGGCCAGCAAGGGCGCGGTGCTCTCGCTCACCCTGGCGATGGCCGCCGACCACGTGCGCGAGGGGATCCGGGTGAACTGCGTCAACCCCGGGACGGTGGACACCCCGTGGGTCGGCCGGCTGCTCGACGGTGCGGCCGACCCGGCGGGGGAGCGGGCCGCGCTGAACGCCCGTCAGCCCACCGGCCGACTGGTCACGGCCCAGGAGGTGGCCGCCGCCATCGCCTACCTCGCCTCCCCGGCCGCCGCCAGCACCACCGGCACCGCCCTCGCGGTCGACGGCGGCATGGCCGGCCTGCGCCTGCGGCCGGAGTCGACATGACGATCCGTCAGCGGCGGCTCGGGAAGAGCGCGGTGGCGGTCACCGAACTCGCCTTCGGGGGCGCGGCGATCGGGGGCCTGTTCACCCCGGTCGGTGACGCGCAGGCGGAGGAGGCGGTGGACGCCGCCTGGGCGGCCGGGATCCGCTACTTCGACACCGCGCCGCACTACGGGCTCGGACTCTCCGAGAACCGGCTGGGCGAGGCGCTGCGCAGTCGGCCACGCGCGGCGTACGTGCTCTCCACCAAGGTCGGCCGGATCCTGGAGCCGACTCCCGGCGCCGCCGGTGACGACCTCGACAACGGGTTCGCCGTGCCGGCCAGCCACCGCCGGCGCTGGGACTTCACCGCCGTCGGGGTGCGCCGCTCCATCGAGGAGAGCCTCAACCGGCTCGACCTCGACCGGATCGACATCGTCTACCTGCACGACCCCGACGACCACGCCGAGCAGGCCCTCGACGAGGCCTACCCCGAGCTCCACCGGCTCCGGGACGAGGGCGTGATCGGTGCGATCGGCATCGGGATGAACCAGGCCGAGCTGCCCGCGCGCTTCGTCCGCGAGACCGACATCGACGTGGTGCTGCTGGCCGGCCGCTACAGCCTGCTCGACCAGCGCGGACTGGCCGACCTGCTGCCGGCGGCGGCCGAGCACGGGGTGTCCGTGGTGGTGGGCGGGGTCTTCAACTCCGGCTTGCTGGCCGACCCCGGGCCGGGAGCCACGTACGACTACGCGGCGGCGCCCGCGGAGGTGCTGACCCGGGCGCTGCGGCTGAAGGAGGCCTGCGAGCGGCACGAGGTGCCGCTGCGGGCGGCCGCGCTGCAGTTCCCGTTCGGGCACCCGGCGGTGGCGGGCGTGCTGGTCGGCCTGCGCAGCGCCGGGCAGGCCGAGGACGCCGCGGCGATGCTCAGGCACCCGGTGCCGGCGGTGCTGTGGGACGAGCTGCGGGAGCTGGAGCTGCTGCCGGCGGACGTGCCGACGCCGGGGGAGGCACGGTAGCGGTGCGGGGTGGATCGCCGTGTGGGGCGGTCCACCCCTCGGGGCTCATTGGCTGTTCAGGCCGTTGCGGATGCCGCGCGGGGAGGCGCCGAGGTCGCGGCGGCAGGCCTTGTTGAACGCCTGGAGGTCGGGTATGCCGACCGACGCCGCGATGGCGGGGATGGACAGGGTGGTGGCCTGCAGGAAGTGGCGGGCCCGCGCCATCCGTCGAGCGCGCAGGTAGCCGACGACGGTGTGCCCGGTGGCGGCACGGAAGAGCCTGGTCAGGTGGTTGTGCGAGACGCCCGCCGCCTTCGCGATCTCCGCCACGCTCAGCGGCTCGGCCAGGCGCGCCTCGATCATCGCCAGGGCGGCCGCCACCGCCGGATGGGTCTCGGCGGTGCCGACCGCGCGCGACGGAGCCAGCTGGGCCACCCGCCACAGCGCCGCCCAGACCTCGGCCGTGGCCCGCGCCGGCGAGTGCGGCCAGGCGGCGAGTGCGCTGCGCAACTGTGCGGTGAGCGGCACGAGTTCGGCCCCGGCGTCCTGGATCACCGGGATGCTGAGCGGCGAGCCGGCCGACCCGAGGCGCAGGTGCACGTAGAGGTGCTCGGACCGGCCCCGGTAGCGGTAGCGAACCGTGGTGCCGGGCGGCACGAGGCTGACCCGGCCCGGGCGGATCGCGTGCGCGGTGCCGTCCACCGTCAGGTCGGCCTCGTAGCCGTAGAGGTGCAGCTGCCACAGGCTCGGCAGCGAGAACACGTCCGTGCGGCTGGCGTTGCCGTGCACACCGATGCCGACGGCAGCCACGCCGGGAGGTTCGTCGAGATGGGCGAGGGCCGTGTCCATCCGCGAGTTCTATCACGCCCGCAGCGTGGTGAGAATTGACCAGTGGATGGCGAACCGGGCCCACTCGCAGGGCGGGTCGCCGCTCTAGCGTTGTCGGCATGGAGAACAAACCGATCCTGCTCAACTCGGTCCAGCTGGCCCGCTTCGTGGCGCACGGCTCGCTTCGGCTGGACGCGGTCGTGCCCGCGGAACTGAACGCCGAGGCGGTGGGGGTGCTGGCGGAGGGCGTGGCGCCGGTCGCCTACGGAACCCCGCTGTCGAAGGCCTACGCCCCGGACTCCTTCACCGCGAGGCTGCTGGCGGTTCCGCAGGTCGCGGGCGCGGTGCGCAGCCTGGTCGGCCCCGAGCCGCTGGTCGACCACCACGCCGTCCACGTCCGCGAACCCCGCGGCGGGGAGGCGCAGCCCCTGCATGCGGACGCCATCATCGACGTGCGGACCGACGCCTTCGACGTGCAACTGATGTACTACCCGCAGGCGGTGACGCTGGAGATGGGCGGCACCCTCAGCGTCCCCGGCAGCCACCTGCGCCGGACCAACGAATCGGACACCGGCCGCTACCAGAACCTGCGCGGCCAGGACCGACTGGTGTGCCCGGCCGGCACGGTGGTGTTCCTGCACCACGGCATCTGGCACGGCGGCCGCCGCAACGACAGCGACGCGGCCCGCTACATGTTCAAGATCCGCTTCAACCCGACGGTCCGCCAGCGACTCCTGTGGGACACCTCGGACCTGCACGACCCGTGCGTGCTCGCCGAGTTGGACGTCACGTTCCCTTGGTACGAGCACGCCGTCGGGCGCCTGGAGCGCTACAACCGCGCCCTGCTGTGGCGCGAACTGACCGGCGATCCCGACTTCGACCTCGACCACTGGGTGACCAGGGTCTCCAACCGCCCCCAGGAGGCGACGGCATGACCGTCGATTCACCCACGGCCACCGTGCTCCGCCAGCAGGTACTCGTGCTCTACCTGGCCACCTCCGCGCTGGACTCGGACGTGGTCGGCTGGTCGCGCTACGACGGCACCGGCCACACCTCGCCGACCACGGGCGACGGCGACGAACCGCCCTACGGCACCGGAATCGACGCGCTCCGGGACGGCTGGCGGCTGATCCAGGCCGCCCAGCTCCTCCCGCCGTACCCGGGCCACGAGTACGACGTCTCCTTCCTGAAGCACGAGTTCTTCTTCGAGCGGATCGAGACGCTCCAAGCCGATCGGTGAGCGGCTCCGGGTCCGCCTCGGCAGGGCCGCGATCGAACGGGTGAGCCAGGACACGCGATCGGGGAGACGACCTGAACTCAGCCTCTGACGGGGTGTTCAGCCGAGCCGGGACGGCGCGCTGACCGCCCGGGCGATGCGCTGCCCGACCAGGCGCTCGGCCGTGGCGAGCGGGTACCAGGCCGCGCCCGTCACCTCGGACTCCTGGAGCGGACCCACGTCCACCTTCGGGTGCGCAGTCCTGAAGGCGAATCCGAGGTCAAGGTGGTAGTGGGCAGGCTCGTCCTTCTCCGGTCGCGCCGGAACCTGGCCGTACTGGATGTACACGGGCACCGGCGATGCGGGGACCACGTCAGCGGGGTCCATCCCGGTCTCCTCCGTCAGCTCACGCAGTGCGGCGGCGACCAGCTCGGTGTCGGTGGGCTCCAGGTGGCCCCCGGGCTGCAACGTGATCCCGTACGCCAGGTGTTCGATGAGTAGGATCTCGCTGTTGTCGCGAACGAGGAGTGCGCCGACGGTCACATGCATGGGGAAGCTGCGCCGCGACGCGAAGTCCCGTCCTTCTCCGAGAAGCCGCACCGGTTCGGACAGCTGCTCGGCCTCGTTCGGGTAGCGCTCAAGGTAGGTGGCGAGGACGCTCGCGATGACCGAGTCACTGATCGCCATGGCGAGCCTCCACTCCCACACGAGAGCGAGGCTCCCCATGACCGGTCCATCTGATGTGAGCAACGAGCGCTGACACAGTCGGATCCCACAATCTGCTTGGCGTAGAGGGAAGTTCGGATTCTACAAGTTGAGCCTGGGTTGACGCGCGCCAACACGCCGTCTCGCAGTGCCTGGCGAGGCCACGGACCTCGGTATCGCTCGGGCGGGTGGCAGCCCGGGTGGCCCCGAAGAATAAATGCCGACGGCGGCAACCTTCTCGGCACCGGCGGCAACCGGGCAGTGAAACACTGGCTCGATCGACCGAAACGGATGACCATGAAGGCAACGAAGCACGCCGTCCAGCGACCGTGGCACAGGCGCGGGCCGGCCAGGGGCGTTCCCCTCGCGCTGCTGGTCGTCGGTGTTTTGGTCTGCCTGGGCGTGGCGTTGCTGGTCGGGGGCGGCGGAGGAGGGGCCAGGCCGGCCGTCGTTGCCGCGACGGCCGCCGGCGGTGCCACCTCGGGGGCGAGCGTTCCGGCCGCGACGCCGGCCGCCAGTGCGAGTGCCAGCACGAGCGCGAGTGCGTCGCCCTCCGTCGCGAGCTCGGCATCGGCCTCGGCCTCGGTCACCCCCTCACCCGCGCGCTCCGCCTCGCCCAAGTCCACAGCGGCGCCCGCGAGTCCGGCCGCGCCGCCGGCCGCCGCGGGCGGCAGTGTGGGCGCGGCCCCCGCGGCGGCGACGCTGGCCGGGCGGATCAAGCCCGGTGTCACCAACCAGGGTGTCGCCACCGCGTACGACGCGGCCGACGGCAATGGCTCGTGCCTGTTCGGCCCCACCGGCGGCGACATGATGGTCGCGGCGATGAACTACACCGACTACGAGTCGTCCAAGGCGTGCGGCGCCTACGTGTCGATCCACGCCGCGAGCGGCGCGGCGATCACGGTGCGGATCGTCAATGACTGCCCGGCGCCCTGCGCGCCCGGCCAGATCGACCTCAGCCAGCAGGCGTTCGCCAAGCTGGCCGACCTGTCGGTGGGGCGGTTGGCGATCACCTGGACGCTGTTGAGCCCGGATTCGGTGGGCCCGGTGTCGATCCGGTACAAGACCGGGTCGAGCCAGTGGTGGTGCGGCATCCAGGTGATCGGGCACCGGAATCCGCTGGCGGAGCTGGAGGTCCGCGGGGCGGGCGGCTGGCAGCAGTTGCCGCGTGCCGACTTCGACTACTTCCTCTCCACCGACGGCACCGGCTGCGGCGGCGAGCTCAGGATCACCGACATCTACGGCCAGCAGCTGACCGTCGACGGGATCACCGTGCAGCCGGACGTCGTGCAGCCGACCGGGGTGCAGTTCGCGAAGCACTGAGGCGTCCGGTTCCGTCGCCGGGCGCTGTTATGCTGCCACCCCGTTGTTAACGCACACATGTTCTTGACCTGTACTGATGAGAGGGCGACCGAGGAAGATGCTCCTCGATGACGCGTCCGCGGAGTTCAACGATTTCTTCGAACGCCACTACGCCGAACTGTCCCGTCTGGCCTACCTGTTGACCGGAGAGAGCGACGCGGCCGACGACCTCGCCGCCGATGCGCTGGTCGCCCTGTGGCAGCGCTGGGACCGGCTGCGCAGCGCCGACCACCCGGTGGCCTACGCTCGCGGGGTGGTGGCCAACATGGCGCGGGCGCGGATCCGCAGTGCGGTCCGCGAGAGGCGGCGGATCACGCTGTTCTGGACCCGTGCCCCGGAACGGACGGACGGGCCGGACGTCGCGGCCGTGCTGGACGTGCGCGCGGCGCTCGCCCGTCTGCCGTTCCGCAAGCGGGCCTGCGTGGTGCTGCGCCACGCCTTCGACCTGTCGGAGAAGGAAACCGCCGTGGCGCTCGGCATATCGGTCGGCACCGTGAAGAGCCAGACCTCGAAGGGGATGGCCGAGTTGGAAGGCGCACTCGGCGCACGAGCGGCCGGCGAACTGGTGGCAGGGAGGAGGAACCGGTGAACGATGACATCGCCCGGCGGCTGCGCGAGGCCGCCCAGGCCCATCAGCCGGACCGCGAGCGGATGTTGGCGAGGGTTCAGCGCGGCGTCACCGCCCCTGCCGTCCGCCACCGGGCGCGGCGCGGTCTGCGGTCCGGTCCCAGGGCCGCGCTCGCGGGCCTGGTCGCCGGCGGACTGTTGGCGACGGGCGGCCTCGCGGTCGCCGCCATCGTCGCGACGCACTCGTCCCCGGACACCTCCGTCGTCGCGCCGGTCAGCCCCTCGCCGTCCCCGTCCCCGGCGGAGTCGAGCGGCCCGCCCGGTACGCCGCCGTCCCGGCCCACCCCCGTGGCGCCGCCGGTGGCCACGCCGAGCAGTCCGCGTCCGAGCCCGTCGGCCGCCGTGCAGGCGCAGAACGGGCCGCTGTGGTCGGCCGGTTCGGTGGATCCGCACAGCACGGTCTACTGGTCCCAGGAGAACCTGGTCGTGAAGACCACTCAGCCGCTGACCTCGCTCACGGTGGAGTTGCGCTTCGCGCAGACCGGCGGGGTGCAGGACACCGGCGACTGGCGGACCCTGCCGACCGACGACTTCGACCTCACGGTGCAGCAGGCCGGCGGCATGCTGGTCTACCGCTGGGTGCTCAAGCCGGGCCGCACGGTGCCGGCCGCGGAGCACGAGTTCGCCGGCCAGTTCAACCACTCCACCGGGGTGCGCAGCGCCACGGGCGACACCTACCGGGTGGACGCGCAGGGGCCGGGCGGCTCGTCGTCGGTGTGGGGCGGCTTCGCGCCGGCTCACTGAGGGACGCCGAAAGGTGTGGGAAGCCCTGCGGGGCTTCCCACGCCCACATGTGACGGTGCGTCAGTCGTGCTCGACCACGATCATGGCGTGCCCGTCGAGGACGGTCGCCCGCACGTGGAGGTAGCTGCCGTCGTGCTCCCAGTCCAGTTCCCGTCCCTCGGGCTGCAGCCGCACCGAGCGCGGCGCAGCGTCCAGGCGCAGCGAGACGGGGACGTCGACCAGCGGGAAGGGGTCGTGGACCAGGTCGAGCGCGGGCGTCTCGCGGGCCGGGACGAAGCTGATCAGGTGCACCGCCGTGCCCGTGGGGGTGCGCATGACGGTGGTCTCCAGGTGGACGGGTCCGCCGGCCCGCAGGAGCGGGTTCGGGAGCAGGCGGTCCAGCGCGGCGCCGAGCAGCTGGCGGTAGGCCTCCAGGCCGTGCTCGTGGAAGGCCTCCAGCAGTGGGACGGTCACGGCGGCCGCTCCGCCGCCGACGGCGACGGCGACCTCCCCGGTGGGGTCGGCCGGCGGCGTGTAGGAGTGGCCGCAGAACTTGTCCCAGCTGCGGGGGAAGTAGGGTGCGACGACCCGGGCGAGGATCTCCGCGCCTTCCGCCGCGCGGGCGGTCAGGCGGGGGCCGTAGCTGATCACCGGGAAGTCGGCCGGGACGCCGGGCACGCCCTCGCAGGCGAGGAAGGACTCGCCGGCGGCCGCGGGCGCGAGACCTTCGACGGGCAGGTCGGGCAGGGCCGGCTCGGTGCCGTTCTTCAGCAGGGCGGGCCCGATCAGCAGCACGGCGCCACCGGCCTCGTGGTACTGCCGCAGGCGCACCGCCAGCGCGCCGTCCACCGGGGTGGACTCGGGGACCACCACGACCCGGTACCCCGTCAGGTCGGCGGTCGGCGGCAGCAGGTCGAACTGGGCGCGCAGCTGTTGCAGCGCCCGCACCGCGCCGATGCCGCTGGCGCCCGGGTTGTCGCCCAGCGCGGGGTCCACCAGCACGGCGACCTCGCTGACCACCCTGCCGCCCTCGACGAACGGCTCGCACCGCTCGATGTGTCCGTAGACCGAGCCGATGAGGTCGTACACCGCGGGCGAGAGGGCGCCGCGCGGGTGCAGCACGTCGCCCACGCCGCCGGTGAGGCCGAGGCTGAGCATCTGGCTGCACTCGTAGCGCAGCGCGGCCTTGGGCTTGAGGGCGGCGTTGTCGCCCCAGCTCTCGTGGAAGCGGCCGGTGTGGCTGAGCGTGGGCAGGCCCAACGGCCTTACGTAGCGGGCCACGTAGGGCAGGAAGGCGTAGCCCCAGCCGCCGGTCGGCAGGCCCTCGATCTCGACGTGGCGGACGAACTCGCGCTCCTCGGACAGGCCCGCCTTGGGGCGGCTGTTGAACCAGACGCCCTGGGCGGCGTCCGGCGGGAGCGCCTTCTCGACCATCGCGGAGTAGCGGGCCATGTAGCGCCGGGCGACCAGCTGCGCGTAGCGGGAGCGGTGGTCCCGGTCGGCCGGGTCGAGCCCCTCGCGGCGCATCCCGTCGACCGCCCAGCGGCTCAGGCTGGGCTGGTCCCAGCACATGTCGATGAAGATCCCGTCGACCGGGGCGAAGCGCTCCAGCACCTCGCTCAACTGGTCGGCGAAGTAGTCCGCGTAGGGGCTGGACATGTCGAGCACGTGCCAGGCCGCCTCGAAGGCGGTGTCGCTCCAGCGGGTGATCTTCAGGTTCTCGTCGTGCGCGACCCACTCGGGGTGCTCCCGGGCGGCGTACTCGTCGACCTGGAGGGAGAGGTAGATGGGCGTGCGGATCCCGACCGAGTGCAGGGCCTCGATCTGCGCGGAGAGCAGGTCGAGGTCGGGGGAGAGACCGGGGTGGCGCTCGGGCCGCTCGGTCGAGTAGTAGAGGCGGCCGTGGTGGCACTTGGCGAAGACGGTGACGCTGTCGACGTTGGCCTCGCGGAACGTGCGGGCGAACTCGGTCGGATCGAAGTCCCGGCCGACGTCGGGTATTTCGGGGGCGGTGTGGAAGTCCAGGTGGACGGTGCGTCGGGGGAAGCGCGGTGGGTTCGGCTTCGGCACGGGTGCTACTCCTCGGGGGTCTCTGGGTGGGCGGGGCTGCCTGGTCGGGCCAGGCGGGCGATGGCGGCGACCACCTGTTCGTCCGTGCCGGGGCCGGCGCAGGCGACCCGGATCCGGTCGCCGGCCAGTTCGGCGGCCATGGCGCGGGTCAGCTCCCGGGCGGCGAGCTCGACCGCCGAGTGCGGCAGGCCCTGGGTGGCGGCGACCGGGCAGGCGATGACGATCGCCGGGGCGGCCGAGCGGCGCAGGTACAGCAGCGCGGCCCGGGCCGTCCGGGCCGCTCCCAGGAGGTTGGCCTGCGGGGCGCCGGCCGGGCGGTCCGCGCCGACCCCAGTGCCGGTCCCGGCGACGTTGACCAGGAGGTCGATGCCGCCCAGCAGTTCGGCGGCCCAGGCGACGCCCGCCCGCACCGACTGGTCATCCGCGAAGTCCGTGTGGACCTTGATCAGCGGTGCGGGGAGGTCTCGTGGGTCCGGCGCCAGGAAGGCGACGCGGGCGCCGCCCGCCGCCAGCAGCCGGGCCGTCGCCAGTGCGGTGCCGGGGGCCGTCGCCGTGACGACGACGGTGCGGCCGGCGAACTCCGGCGCGCTCATGGCAGGTTCTCCGGGGTGATCATCTCGGCCACGGCTTCTCTCTCACGTCAGCCACATACATTGGATGTATGTATAGGCGGTGCGACTCCAGTGGTCCAGGGGTGGGTCGCGAAACATTTGCAAAACTACAGATCAAAGGCGTCAGTTGAGACACGGACGACATCGGGTCGCCGATGTGATCGATCATGTTGCTTCCCAGACGTAGGACCACCTGTTAGGTTGTCGCTGTGTCACTGACAGACCAGGCCATCGCCCGCATCCGCCGGCTGATCCGGGACGGGGAGCTGCTCCCCGGGGCCAAGCTTCCTCCCGAGCCGCAGCTCGCGGTCGAGCTCGGGCTCTCCCGCAACACCATGCGCGAGGCGGTCAAGGCGCTGGCCGTCGCACGGGTGCTGGAGATCCGGCGCGGTGACGGCACCTACGTGACCAGCCTGGCGCCCGGCCTGCTGCTGGAGGGCATCGGCGGCGCGGTCGAACTCCTGCAAGGGGACACCGTGCTGGAGCTCACCGAGGTGCGCAGGCTCTTCGAGCCCGCCGCCACCGGTCTGGCCGCGACCCGCGCCACCGCGCAGGACCTCGCCGAACTGGAATGGCACCTCGCCGCGATGCGAACGGCGCGGGACGACGTGGAGCTGCTCAACGAGCACGACGCCGCCTTCCACCGGGTGGTGGTCCGCGCCACCCGCAACGAGACCCTGGCCACGCTGCTGGAGCACATCTCGGGGCAGACCGTGCGGGCGAGGATCTGGCGCGGGCTCTCCGATGCGGCTGCCGCCGGCCGGACCATCGACGAACACGAGGCCATCCACCGGGCGCTGGTCGCCGGTGACGCGGAACTGGCCCGGGCAGCCGCCCTGTTGCACGTGACCAGCACCGAGCGCTGGCTGCGCGAGCACCTGGCCGAGGGTGAGTCGGACGACCACCGGACCAGCGTGCCGCCCTGCCCCTGAGGCCCCGTTCTGTTCGCCCCGCCGTAGACCGAGGAGTGATCGCGCGTGAGAATCGACGCGCACCACCACGTCTGGGACCTGACCAGACGCCCACAACCATGGCTGGATGCGCCGGAGTTGGCGGACATCCGCCGGAGTTTCGGTCCGGCCGACCTGGCACCGCTGGCGAAGGCGGCGGGCATCGGGCGCACCGTGCTGGTGCAGGTGCTGCCGGATCTCGACGAGACCAGGGAGTTCCTCGCGCTGGCCGCCGCCGAACCGCTGGTCGCCGGCGTCGTCGGCTGGGTGGACCTCACCGACCCCGGGATCGCCGACACCCTCGCCGAGCTGCGGCAGGGCCCGGGCGGCGACCTGCTGGTCGGCGTGCGGCACCTGGTCCAGGGCGAGGCCGACCCGGCCTGGCTCGCCCGCCCCGACGTCCGGCGCGGGCTGCGTGCGGTGGGCGAGGCCGGGCTCTGCTACGACCTGCTCACCCTGCCGCACCAACTCCCGGCCGCGATCGAGACGGTGCGCGCCTTGCCGGAGCAGCGCTTCGTCCTCGACCACCTCTCCAAGCCGCCGATCGCACGCGGCGAGCAGGACCCCTGGGCCGAGCTGCTGCGCGAGCTGGCGCGCGAGCCCACCGTGTCCTGCAAGCTCTCCGGCCTGGTGACGGAAGCCGACCGGGACCACTGGACCCTCGCCGACCTGCGCCCGTACGCCGAGGTCGCGCTGGACGCCTTCGGGCCCGAGCGGATCATGTTCGGCTCCGACTGGCCGGTCTGCCTGCTGGCCGCATCGTACGGACAAGTCGTCAGCACCGCACAGGACTTGACGGGGCGCCTGGCGCCGCACGAGCGCGCCCAGGTGTTCGCCGGCACGGCGGCCCGGGTCTACGGGCTGACCGTACCTTCCCGGGAGGCAGTGCTTTCTCAGGAGGATGGAGCGTGAAGGTCCGACTCGCCTACGGCACGACCGGCCTCGACATCGAGGTCGACCCCGCGGTCACCACCGTGGTGGAGCCGCTGCACCACCCCGGCGCCGCCGACGAGACGGCCGTGCTCCGCGCGGCGCTGCGTCGACCGGTCGCGGGACCGCCGCTGCGCGGGCGGGTCAAGCCGGGCCAGACGGTGGCCATCTCGGCCTGCGACGGCACCCGCCCGCAGCCGCGCCACCTGATGATCCCGGCCGTCCTGGCCGAACTCGACGGCATCGTCCGGCCCGAGGACGTGGTGATCCTGGTCGCCACCGGCACCCACCGGGGCAACGACCCGGACGAGCTGCGCCGGATGTTCGGCGACGAGGTGGTCGACCGGATCAGGATCGTCAACCACGACGCCCGCGACGCCGCGCAGCTGCGCTGGATGGGCCGGTACGGCGACGACGTGCCGGTCTGGCTCAACCGCGAGTGGGTCGACGCCGACGTCCGGATCACCACCGGCTTCGTCGAGCCGCACTTCTTCGCCGGCTTCTCCGGCGGCCCCAAGCTGGTCGCGCCCGGCCTGGCCGGGCTGGAGACGGTGCTGGTGCTGCACGATGCGAAGCGCATCGGCGATCCGCGGGCGACCTGGGGGAGCGTCTTCGGCAACCCCGTCCACGACGACGTGCGCGCCATCGCCGAGGGCACGGGCGTCGACTTCGCGCTGGACGTCGTGCTCAACCGCGACCAGCGCATCGTCGAGGCCTTCGGCGGCGACCTGCTGCCCATGCACGCCGCCGCCACGGCCGCCGCCCGCCGGCTGGCGATGCGGCCGGTGGACCACCTGTACGACGTGGTGGTCACCACGAACGCCGGCCACCCGCTGGACCAGAACCTCTACCAGTCGGTCAAGGGCATGTCGGCCGCCCATACGGTGGTGCGGCCGGGCGGTCTGATCGTCTGCGCGGCCGAGTGCCGCGACGGCTTCCCGGACCACGGCTCGTACCGCGAGGTGCTCGCCTCCGCCGCCTCCCCGCAGGCCCTGCTCGCCGAGATCGGGGCCAGGCAGCGGACCGTGCCCGACCAGTGGCAGGTGCAGGTCCAGGCGCGGATCCAGTCCTCCTGCCGGGTGGTGATGCACACCTCCCACCTCAGCGATGCCGAGCTGGCGACCGCGCACCTGGAGCAGACCGCCGACATCTCGGCGACCGTGGCCGAGGCACTCGCCGCTGCCGGCCCGGACGCCCGGCTGTGCGTGCTGCCGGAGGGGCCGATGACCATCCCCTACCTGCGCCACGGCGAGGATGCAGCGATATGACGCAGCGTCAGATCCTGGTCTGCCTGGACAAGTTCCGCGGATCGGCCAGCGCCGTGCAGGCCTGCCGTTGGCTCGCCGAGGGCATCCGGCAGGCGGCGCCCGGACTGCGGGTGCGCGAGGCGCCGGTCGCCGACGGCGGCGAGGGCACGGTGGCGGCGTTCCGCGCGGCCGGCTACCGCACCGTGCCGGTCCCGGTCAGCGGCCCGACGGGTGAGCCGGTCACGGCCGAGCTGGCCGTGCTCGGCACCCGCGCCGTCGTCGAGCTGGCCCAGGCCAGCGGGCTGCACCTGCTGCCCGCTGGCCGGGCCGAACCGCTCGCTGCCACCACCTACGGGACCGGCGAACTGCTGCGCGCCGCTTTGGACATGGGCTGCCGTGAGATCGTCCTGGCGGTCGGCGGCAGCGCGACCACCGACGGCGGGGCCGGCGTGCTGCGCGCCCTCGGCGCCCGCCTGCTGGACGCCCGGGGCGGCGAACTCCCGCCCCGTGGCGCAGCCTTGGCCGACCTGGAGACGGTCGACCTGACCGGCCTCGACCCCCGGCTCCGGGACACCCGGCTGGTGCTCGCCTCCGACGTCGACAACCCGCTGCTCGGTCCCGACGGCGCCGCCGTCGTCTTCGCGCCCCAGAAAGGGGCCGACGCCGAGCAGGTCGCCGTGCTGGAGGCCGGGCTGAGCCGGCTCGCCCGGGTGCTGGCCCGGCAGACCGGAACCGACCTGTCCGGCCGGCCCGGGGCCGGGGCGGCCGGCGGGGCCGGGTTCGCCGCCCTGGTGCTGGGCGCCCGCCGGGAGGCGGGTGTGGCGGTGCTGCTGGCCGAGCTCGGCCTGGACACCGCCCTGGCCGAGGCCGCGCTCGTGGTGGTGGGCGAGGGCTGCCTGGACGCCCAGAGCCTGCGCGGCAAGGCCCCGATCGGCGTCGCCGAGCTGGCCCGCCGCGCCGGCGTCCCGGTCGCCGCCGTGGCCGGCCGCCTGGAGGTCCCGCTCGCCGAACTGGCCCGCCACGGCATCGACTCCGCGCACTCGCTCACCGAGCGCGCCGGAAGCGAGCGGATCGCGATGGCCGAGACCCGCCGCCTGCTCCACGAGACCGGCGCCGAACTGGCCCACCGGTTCGGCTGACCACAGCACCGCACAGCAAGGACTGATCTCATGCACCCCACCCGCGTCCACGACCTCGACTTCGCCCAGCTGGACATCGGTCGCGAGCAGCGCCAGGGGCTGCCCGAGGTGGTCTACGGCCCCGGCAAGACGACCGATCAGATCCGGGCGATCGTGGGCGAGTTGCTGCGCCACAACGAGGGCCCGGTGCTCGTCACCCGGGTCGACGCGCAGACCGCCGCCGAGGTCCTGGCCCACGTGCCGGGCGGTGCGTACGACGCGCTGGCCGGCCTGCTGGTCTGGCGCCCGGCCGCGACGGACGGCTTCACGCTGACCGTCGTCTCGGCCGGCACCTCCGACCTGCCGGTGGCCGCCGAGGCCGCCGCCGTGGCCACGGCCGTGGGCCTGGCCGTCAGCACCGTGCAGGATGTGGGAGTCGCGGGCCTGCACCGCGTGCTGCGGGTCCAGGAGCGGCTGCGGGAGAGCGACGCGGTGGTCGTGGTCGCCGGGATGGAGGGCGCGCTGGCCAGCGTGGTGGGCGGGCTGGTCGGCTGCCCGGTGATCGCCGTCCCCGTCTCGACCGGCTACGGCGCGTCGTTCGCCGGGGTGACCGCCCTGCTGGCCATGCACGCCTCCTGCGCCGCCGGCGTCACCGTCGTCAACATCGACTCCGGGTTCGGCGCCGCGATGGCCGCCCACCGGCTCGCCTGGGCGGGGAGGCGGCGCGCGTGATCTGCTGGCTCAACCCGTTCACCGGCCTGGCCGGCGACATGCTGCTGGGCGCGCTGCTCGACGCCGGGGCACCGCTGGAGCGGGTGCGGGAGTCGATCGCCGCGACCGGGCTGACCGGCTGGGAGCTGGAGGCCGTCCGGGTGACCTCGCACGGCCTCACGGCGACCAGCGCGCGGGTGCGGGTGACCGACCACGCCACCGAGCGGCGGGCCGCCGAACTCATCGAGCTGGCCGCCGCCGCGCGCCCCGAGCCGGTGGCCGTACTGGGCGTTGCGGCGCTCACCGCGATCGCCCGGGCCGAGGGCCGCCTGCACGGCGCCGACCCGGCCGACGTCCACCTGCACGAACTCGGCGGCCACGACGCCCTGGTGGACATCGTCGGAGTCGCCGCCGCGCTGCACGCGCTCGACGTCACGGAGCTGTACTGCGCCCCGCTGCCACTCGGCGTCGGCCGGGTCCGCTCCGCCCACGGCGTGCTGCCCTGCCCGGCCCCGGCCACCATGGCCCTGCTCGCCGGCGCCGCCGTGACCGGCAGCGACCTGCCCGGCGAGACCGTCACCCCGACCGGCGCCGCCCTGCTGCGCGCGGCCGGGGCGCGGTACGGACCGCCGCCGCCGATGGTGCCGGTGGCGACCGGCTACGGCGTCGGCACCAGGCTCCTGACGGACCGTCCCAACGTCGTGGCCGTCACGCTGGGCCGCCCGCTCGGGGTCCCACCGCTGGACCCGGCGGTCGAGGACGTGGTGACCCTGGAGACCAACCTCGACGACGTCACCGGCGAGGCGCTGGCCCACACCATCACGCGGGCGCTCGCCGAGGGCGCGCTGGACGCCTGGACGACCCCGGCCGTGATGAAGAAGGGCCGGCCGGCGCAGGTGCTGCACCTGCTCGCCCGGCCGGCCGACGCCGAGCGGCTGCGGCAGCTGCTGCTCGCCGAGACCGGCACGCTCGGGGTCCGGCAGACCGCGCAGACCCGGGTCGCGGCGCCGCGCCGGATGAGCACCGTCGAGGTCGACGGCCTGCCGATCCGGGTCAAGCAGGGGCCGTTCGGCAGCAAGGCGGAGCACGACGACGTCGCGGCCGCCGCCGCGAGCCTGGGCCTGCCGCTGCGCACGGTCGCCGACCGGGCCCGGCGACTGGCCGAGGCGGAGCAGACGAGGGAGGGCAATACACGATGAACAGCCGATCCGACGATGTCCAGGCCGTGCAGGAGAAGGCGGCGGCGCTGCTGGCGACCGTGCGCGAGACGGGGCCGTTCGCGGTCGCCTACTCCGGCGGCGCCGACTCCGCGCTGGTGCTCGCCGCAGGCGTCCGGGCGCTGGGAGCGGGCGCCGTGCTCGCCGTGACGGCGGACTCGGCGAGCCTGGCCGCCGGCGAGCTGGCCGCCGCCCGGGCCCTGGCCGACTCCCTCGGCGTGGCCCACCTGGCCCACCGGACCAACGAGTTGGACAGCCCCGGGTACCAGGCCAACGGCCCGGACCGGTGCTACTTCTGCAAGTCCGAAGTCCTCGACGGCATCAGTGCGGTGGCCCGCGAGCACGGCTTCGACCAGGTCGCCACCGGCACCAACGCCGACGACGCCGCCGACCCGTTCCGGCCCGGCATCCGGGCCGGGCGCGAGCGCGGCATCCGCACCCCGCTGCTCGACACCGGCCTCACCAAGGCCGGCGTCCGGGCCGTCAGCCGGCTCTGGTCGCTGCCCACCTGGGACAAGCCCGCCACCCCCTGCCTGGCCAGCCGGATCCGCTACGGCATCCCGGTCACCAGCCACCGGCTGAGCCGGGTCGACCGGGCCGAGACGGCGGTCCGCGAGCTGCTCGACCGGGCCGGGCTGCGCACCGCGCAGCTGCGGGTGCGCGACCTCGGCGACACCGTCCGGGTCGAGCTCGACGGCGAGGTCGCGAGTGAGGCGGCCGGGCTCGCCTCGCTGGCGCAGGCCGTCGCCGCCGCCGGCTTCGGTGAACTGCCGCTCACCGTCGACTCCTTCGCCTCCGGCCGGCTCAACCACGAAAGCGGGGCTGCGGCGACCCGCAGCCACCTGACCCCCTGACGATCGGAACGAGACTGTGCTGACGGATCATCAGCAGACCCCCACCGAGCAGCTCTGGTACCGGCGCCCCGCCGAGGACCTGCTGCAGGCGCTGCCGCTCGGGAACGGGCGGCTCGGCGCGCTGGCCCACGGCGGTGTGCACGCCGAGCGGATCGAGCTCAACGCGGACACGCTCTGGTCCGGCGGGCCCGGCCCGCGCGACCGGGCGGGTGGCGCAGCCCACCTGCCCGCCCTGCGGGCGGCGGTGCTCGACGACCGCGACTACGCCCGCGCCGAGGCGATCGCCCTGGAGCACTTCCAAGGGCCCGATACCGAGGCCTACCAGCCCCTGGGCGCCCTGCTGCTGACCTTCCCGGGCGTCGAGCAGGACCAGGCGGACGACTACCGGCGGGCGCTGGACCTGGACCGGGCCGTGCACACCGTCTCGTTTACCGCAGGCGGCGTCCGCCACCTGCGGGAGAGCTTCGTCTCGGCCCCGGCGGGCGTGCTGGCCGTGCGCCTGACCGCCGACACCCCCGGGGCGCTCTCCTTCCGGGTCGGCTTCACGACACCCCATCAGGGTGCGTGCACGACGGCGGACGCCGAGCACGGCCTGGCGATCCACGGTCGCGCGCCGGTGCGGCTCCCGTCCGGGCCGGACGAGTCCGCCGTCTACCAGGCCGACGAGGGCACCGGTTTCGCGGCCGCGCTGCGCGTGCGCACCGTGAACGGCCGGGTCGCCGTGGCCGAGGAGGGGATCGAGGTCACCGGTGCCGACGAGGCGGTGCTGCTGATCGCCGTCGGCACCGGGTTCCGGGGCTGGCAGCAGCGGCCCGAGGGAGCGGAGACCGCGCTCGCCGAGGCCCGGCGGTGGCTGGAGCAGGCCGAGGGCAAGGACTACGACGAGCTGCTCGCCGATCATGTGACGGACCACCAGCGCCTCTTCGGCGCGGCCGGCCTGCGGCTGCACGGCGCCGAGCAGGCGGCGGAGCAGCCGACCGACGAGCGCCTCGCCGCCGCCAACGCGGGCGGGGACGACCCCGGGCTCGCGGCCCTGCTCTTCGCCTACGGCCGCTACCTGCTGATCGCCTCCTCGCGGCCCGGCACCCAGCCCGCCAACCTCCAGGGCATCTGGAACACCTTCGTCACCCCGCCCTGGAACTGCGACTGGACCTCCAACATCAACCTCCAGATGAACTACTGGCTCGCCGAGAGCACCGGTCTCGCGCAGTGCCACGAGCCCCTCTTCGACCTCGTTACCGACCTCGCCGAGGCCGGGCAGGGCACGGCGCGGGCCTACTACGACGCGCCGGGCTGGACCTGCCACCACAACGTCGACATCTGGCGCGCCACCAACCCGGTGCTGGGGAAGCCGATGTGGTTCGCCTGGCCGATGGCCGGCCCCTGGCTGGCCGCCCACCTGTGGGACCACCATCTCTTCCACGGCGACCGCGCCTTCCTCGCCGACCGCGCCTACCCGGTGATGCGCGAGGCCGCCCGGTTCCTCACCCACCTGTTGGTCGAGGATGCCGACGGCACGCTGCTCACCTGCCCGTCCACCTCGCCCGAGCACCAGTTCCGGCTCGCCGACGGCAGCATGGCCGCCGTCTCCGCCGGCTCCACCATGGACTACTGGCTCACCGCCGAGCTGTTCGACACCACCGTCGCCGCCGCCCGCGAACTCGACGTGGACCACGAGTTCGCGGCCGAGCTGACCGGGCTCCGGGCCCGGCTGCGTCCACCGGCGATGGGCACCGACGGGCGCCTGCTGGAGTGGTGGGAGGACCTCCCGGACGAGGACCCCGGCCACCGGCACCTCTCCCACCTGTACGGCCTCTACCCGGGCAGCGCCATCGACCCGCTGGGCGACACGACGCTGCTCGACCCGGCCCGCCTCGCCCTGGACCGCCGGCTGGAGCACGGCGGCGGCGGTACCGGCTGGAGCCTGGCCTGGGTCGCCGCCCTGGCCGCACGCCTGGGCGACGGCGCGCTCGCCGGGCACGCCGTCGAGCGCCTGCTCGCCACCTCGATCGCGCCCAACCTCTTCGACCTGCACCCGCCGCAGCTCTTCCAGATCGACGGCAACTTCGGCATCACCGCCGCGATCGCCGAGATGCTGCTGCAGAGCCACAACGGCGTGCTGCGCCTGCTGCCCGCGCTGCCGCCGTCCTGGCCGGACGGCGAGGTCCACGGGCTGCGCGCGCGGGGCGGCGTCACGGTTGATCTGATGTGGCGTCAGGGACGGCTGGTCACGGTTGAGTTGCGGGCGAAGCGCACGGGTGTGGTCGAGCTATGCCTGCCGGAGGGCGTGCTGGTGGCCGAGCACGTCCCGGGTGACGACGGCCGGTACCGGATCCAGGTGGCGGCCGGCGAGCGCTACCGGCTCGCCATCACGTCTTCGGTTGAGGCGATCTGACTGATGGTCACCTGGGCGGGGTGCCGGACGAGTTCCTCGTCCGGCACCCCGCCTTCGGCGTACCCGCTAGCGCGCCAGGGCGGGCTGGGGGGAGCGGCGCAGCACCCGGTCGAGGGCGAGGCTGCCCGGGCCGGTGACCGCGATGGCCAGGAATATCCAGCAGAACAGCACCGACAGCTCACCGCCGTTCTGGATCGGCCACAGGGAGACCTCCTGGTGGACCGTGAAGTAGGCGTAGGCCATCGAGCCGGAGCAGAGCAGGGCCGCGGGCCTGGTGCCCAGGCCCAGCAGCACCAGGACGCCGCCGACCAGCTGGATCAGCGCGGCCCACCAGCCCGGCCACTGGCCGACCGGCACCGGACCGCCGTGGGCACCGCCGAGCACGTCGAACAGGGTGGCCGCGCCGTGGCAGCTGAAGAGCAGGGCGGCCACCATGCGCAGGCCGGCGGTCGCGTGCGGCGTGGCCCGCTCGGCGAGCTCCTCGGTGGCGGTGGTGAAGGACATCGCAGCTCCATGTGGTCGGGGAGTTGTGGTGAGTGGCGCCGATGGCGGCACCAGGCGGTACGCACCGGCTGGCATGTCCGTTCAACGGATCGCCCGACTTTCTTCGGCGATGTTCACGCTCACACCGCGACGGGGGCGGATGCCGGGGATGCCAGGATGGTGACGCCACCTGGCCACTTCTCTCCTGGAGCCGACCCTGAACACGTTCGTCGCCGAGGCCTTGTCGGTCACCCTGCTGGTGGTGGTGCTGGTCTGCGCCGTCGTGCGGCCGTGGGGGTGGCCGGAGGCAGTGGTCGCCGTCCCGGCCGCCGCCCTGGTGGTCGCCACCGGTGCCATCTCGCCGGCCCACGCCGCGGCCGAGGCCGCGCGGCTCGGCCCGGTGATCGGCTTCCTCGCCGCCGTGCTGGTGCTCGCCGAGCTCTGCGACGGCGAGGGCCTCTTCCACGCCTGCGGGGCCTGGATGGCCCGGAGCGCTGTGGGGCGGCCGCGCCGGCTGCTGGTGCAGGTGTTCGCGGTCGCCTCGGTGATCACGGCGGTGCTCAGCCTGGACGCCACGGTGGTGCTGCTCACGCCGGTGGTCTTCGCGACCGCCGCCCGGCTCGGGGCCCGGCCGAAGCCGCACCTGTACGCCTGCACCCACCTGTCGAACACCGCGTCACTCCTGTTGCCGGTCTCCAACCTGACGAACCTGCTGGCCTTCGCGGCCAGCGGGCTCGGCTTCACCCGGTTCGCGGCGCTGATGGCCCTGCCGTGGCTGGTGGCCATCGGGGTCGAGTACGTGGTGCTGCGGCGGTTCTTCGCGGCCGACCTGGACGCGGGCGCGCAGGCGCCGGCGAGCGGACCGGCACCCGAGATGCCGCTGTTCGCCCTGCTCACCGTCGCCGGCACGCTGGCGGGCTTCGTGCTCGCCTCGGCGATCGGGATCGACCCGGCCTGGGCCGCGCTGGCCGGTGCCCTGACGCTCGCGGTGCGGGCCCTGGCCCGCCGCCGCACCACCGTGACCGCCATCGGGCGGGCCGCCGCCGTGCCGTTCCTCGCCTTCGTGCTGGCGCTCGGGATCGTGGTGCGCGCGGTGGTCGACAACGGGCTCGCCTCCGGGCTCGCGCACCTCGTGCCGCACGGCACCGCGCTGCCGGCGCTGCTGGGCACCGCGGCCCTGGCGGCCGTCCTGGCGAACGTGATCAACAACCTGCCCGCCACCCTCGTGCTGCTGCCGCTCGCCGCCCCCGCCGGGCCCGGCGCGGTGCTCGCGGTGCTGCTGGGCGTCAACATCGGCCCCAACCTGACCTACGCCGGTTCCCTGGCCACCCTGCTCTGGCGGCGGATCGTGCGCGAGCACGACACCGACGTCCCGCTCGGCGAGTTCACCCGGCTCGGACTGCTCGTCGTGCCACCGGCGTTGCTGCTGGCTGTGGTAGCACTGTGGGGATCGCTGCGGATCGTCGGAGGGTGAGAGCCATGGCCGTCGTGGTGTGGGTCGCCGAGGGCACCTGGCCCGCCTGCGTCGAGGCCGCCCGTGCGCACGCCGCGCAGGGCGCCGAGATCGTCCTGCTGCACGTCGCCGGCACCGAGGTGCCCGGGGTCGCGCACGGTGCGTTTGCCGGCCTGCTCGGGCGCGGGCACCCGAAGGGGCCGCAGCCGCCCGGGGGTTGGGGGAGCGATCCGGGCACCCGCCTGGAGGGCCTGGCCGCCGACTCCGCCCGGCAGCTGCTGCAAGCCGCCGCCGAGCTGCTGGGACGGCCCTGCGCGCAGCTGGCGCGGACCGGCCGGGTGGAGCGCGAGGTGGTGGCCGCCGCCGAGGGAGCCGACCTGCTGGTGCTCGCCCGGGACGGCGACCGCACCCACCTCGGGCCGCACAGCCTGGGCCCCGCCGGGCGGTTCGTGGTCGACCACGCGCCGTGCCCCGTCCTGCTGGTCTGGCCAGGAGCGGCACCAGCAGCGGCGCGGGCGTAGCCGGCGGCCGGTCCGTGTGATCATGGTGCCCATGTCGATCGCCGCAACCACGGTGGT